>NZ_JBVVPN010000002.1:339128-423918 GCF_055811035.1 Bradyrhizobium sp. MI1.10 | reverse complement strand
CAGATGGCAGCATCCGACTACGTGCCGATCTTCTTCAAAAATCGCTTGCATCTCGCGGGGCGTCCACAGATGAGTACACGCCCTGGCAGGGATGCGAACGCCCGCGTGAACGGCGGCCATCTCGCAAAGGAATGGCCCTACTCCACCTTCGCAGGCTGGGGCTGGAGCGCCGAGGCGTTGGCAATACGCGCGGCATTCGCCATGCCCGCCAGCGCCGCTGCCTTCTTCGAATCGGGCGCCGAGCCGGGCTGCACCACGCCGGCCGACATGATCAGCGTCGCGGCGTCCTCGGTGCTCATGTCGACCTCGACGATCTTGCTCTTGGGCACGTAGAAGAAGAAGCCCGTCGTCGGGTTAGGCGAGCAAGGCAGGAACACCGAGACGTGCTCCTCCTGACCCGGCAGGCTGCGGGAGACGTCCTCGTTCGGCGCTTGCGAGATCAGCACGATCGACCACATGCCCGGCGAGGGAAACTCGACCAGGCCGACCTTGCGGAAGCTCGAGCCCTTGCCCGAGAACAGCGTCTCGAACACCTGCTTCAGGCCGCGGTAGATGGCGCGCACCGCCGGAATGCGGCCGAGGAAGGTCTCGCCGACATCGACCAGTGTCCGGCCGATCAGATTGGCGGCGAGGAAGCCGACCAGCGTCAACGTGAAAAATGCGACGATCAGCCCCCAGCCGGGAATGACGTACGGCATGTAGGTTTCAGGCCGATAGGCCAGCGGCACGAACGGTCGCACCACGCCATCAACCCAGGTGACGAACCACCAAACCAGATAAAAGGTGATCGCAACCGGTCCCGTCACCACGAGACCGGTGAGGAAATAATTGCGGAAGCGGCCTATCAGGCCTGTATGCGGCTCCGGCACGGGATCAAGAGGCGCTGGCGCGTCGTCACGGGGGTTCATTCGGGTTCCAGGTCGGTCGCTTCGTTCAAGCTAGGTTCTTCTAGCAGGTTTTGGAAGACCACGAAGCGTTCCGGCCCGACCCTTCTGCCTATTCCACGGTCACGGATTTCGCGAGATTGCGCGGCTGGTCGACGTCGGTCCCCATGATGACCGCCGTATGATAGGCGAGCAGCTGAACGGGGACGGCATAGACCATCGGCGTGAACGCCGCCGCCATATCAGGCATGACGATCGTGACGAGGGACTCGACGGTCGCCTCCGCCGCGCCTTTTGCGTCGGTCATCAGGATGATCTTGCCGCCGCGGGCGGCGACCTCCTGCATGTTGGAAACAGTCTTTTCGAACACCCGGTCGTAGGGCGCGATGACCACGACCGGCATGGTCTCGTCGATCAACGCGATCGGGCCGTGCTTGAGCTCGCCGGCGGCATAGCCCTCGGCGTGGATGTAGGAGATCTCCTTCAGCTTCAGCGCGCCTTCGAGCGCGAGCGGGAAGCTGGTGCCGCGACCGAGATAGAGCACGTCACGCGATTTCGCGATCTCGCGCGCGAGCTTCTCGATCTGGAGCTCGGTGGTCAGCGCATCCGACATCAAACGCGGGACCTCGACGAGCCCGTGGACGAGCTTGGTCTCGTCCTCGTCGGACAGTTCGCCGCGGGCCTTGCCGGCCGCGATCGCAAGATTTGCCAGCACCATGAGCTGGCAGGTGAAGGCCTTGGTCGAGGCGACGCCGATCTCGGGGCCGGCCAGCGTTGGCAGCACGGTTTCGCTCTCGCGCGCGATCGTCGAGGTCGGCACGTTGACGACGGCCACCGTGTGCACGCCTTCGGCCTTGGCGTAGCGCAGCGCGGCCAGGGTGTCGGCGGTTTCGCCCGACTGCGAAATGAAGATGGCGAGATCTCCCTTGCGCAACGGCGCCTCGCGGTAGCGGAATTCGGAGGCGACATCGACCTCGACCGGCACGCGCGCGAAACGCTCGAACCAGTATTTTGCGACGAACCCGGCGTAGCTCGCGGTGCCGCAGGCCGTGATGTTGATGCGCTGGATGTTCTTGAAGTCGAACGGCAGCTTGACCGGCAGGGAGACCCGCTCGGTCGCCATGTCGACATAGCGTGCCAGCGTGTGGCCGACCACTTCCGGCTGCTCGTGGATCTCCTTGGCCATGAAGTGGCGGTAATTGGCCTTGTCGACCAGCGAGGTCGAGGCGGCGTGCTTGGTCTTCTCGCGCTGGACGGCGTGGCCGTCCTTGTCGAAGATCGCAGCGCTCGTATGGGTCAGCACGACCCAGTCGCCGTCCTCGAGATAGCTGATCGTGTCGGTGAACGGCCCAAGCGCGATGGCGTCGGAGCCGAGATACATCTCGCCGTCACCATAGCCGATCGCGAGCGGCGGACCGTTGCGGGCGCCGATCATCAAATCGTCCTCGCCGGCGAAGATGAAGCCGAGCGCGAACGCGCCGCGCAGACGCGCCAGCGTCAATTTCACCGCTTCCACCGGCTTGTTGCCGCGCGTGAGCAGATCGTCGACGAGATGCAGCACGATCTCGGTGTCGGTCTGGGTGTGGAACACCGTGCCTTTCGTCTCGAGCTCCTCGCGCAGCTCGCGGAAATTCTCGATGATGCCGTTGTGAACGACGGCGACACGCTCGGTCGCATGCGGATGGGCATTGTTGACGGTCGGCTTGCCGTGGGTGGCCCAGCGGGTGTGACCGATTCCGGTCGTGCCCTTGAGCGGCTCGGCTTCCAGCCGCTTCTCCAGATTCTTCAGCTTGCCCTCGGCGCGGCGGCGCTCGAGATGCTTGCCTTCGAGCGTGGCGACGCCTGCGGAATCATAGCCGCGATATTCAAGACGTTTGAGCGAATCCACCAATTGCTCTGCAACCGGCTCGCGCCCGAGAATGCCGACAATCCCGCACATGCGGATCAATATCCCCCAAATCGTCGAAAAATCGCCTAAACGACGCGCTCGGTTTTTAGCGAAGTTCCTAAGGAACCAGATACTCAATAATTATTGCTGATTGAGACAGCACCGACGGCAACGAGCCTCGCCTGCGTCGAACTGGCTGGGCCTTAAACCGCGCGCGTTAACTAGTTGTCAACGAATTTGGCCAACCCTTGCGTACCAGGGAGACAGGCCATGAAAGGCTCATCCGACCGCAAAAGTCGGTCATCGATGTCGGTGCGCGCCAGCGAGACCACCGGCACGCACCTTGCGCACTGGCCGCCGCCCCAGCGCGGCAAGGAAAGCAAGCCCGTCATCATCAAGCACGTCGCCGGCGAGCCGGCAAAGCGTGCCAAGCCGCGCGGCTGGCGCCTGACGCGGGCGATCTTCTCGGAATTTGCCGACGACGAATAGCGGCGCTCATTTCGCCGGCTTGTTCCCTCGCGTCTTCATCTCGCGATAGCGCGCCGCACCACCTTCGCGGATGGTCTGCGGACTGCGCTCCAGCGCCATGGCGTCATCAGGCACGTCGCGCGTGATCACCGAGCCCGAGCCGATATAGGCGCCGTTGCCGATGGTCACCGGCGCGACCAGCGAGGAGTTGGTGCCGACGAAGGCGCCCTGCCCGATGATCGTCTTGTGCTTCTTGAAGCCGTCGTAGTTGCAGGTGATGGTGCCGGCGCCGATGTTGGAATTGGCGCCGATGGTGGCGTCGCCGATGTAGGAGAGATGGTTGACCTTGACGCCGGCCTCCAGCGTCGCGGCCTTGGTCTCCACGAAATTGCCGATGCGCGCGCCGTCGCCGAGCGAGGTGCCGGGCCGCAGCCGCGCATAGGGGCCGATGGAGACCTTCTTGCCGAGCGTGGTCTCGACGATGTGCGAGAAGGAATGGACCACCGTGCCGTCGCCGATCGAAACGCCGGGCCCGATCACCACGAAGGGTTCGATCGTCACGTCCTTGCCGAACACGGTATCCGCGGCGAGATAGACGGTTTCGGGCGCGATCAGCGTGACGCCGGCCTCCATAGCCGCTTTCCGCAACCGCGCCTGCATCACGCTTTCGGCCTCGGCGAGCTGCGCCTTGGTGTTGATGCCGCGCACTTCGTCCTCGCTGGTTTCGATCACCACGGCATCCCATCCCTGTTCGCTGACAATGCCGACCACATCGGTCAGATAATATTCGCCCTTGGAGTTCGCATTGCCGATCTTGTCGAGGATGGCGAGCGCGCGGCGGCCGTCGATCGCCATGACCCCGGCATTGCAGAGGTCGATCCTGCGCTCCTCGGCGCTGGCATCGGCCTGCTCGCGGATCGCGACCAGGCGGTCGCCCTCGACGATGAAGCGGCCATAGCCGGTGGGATCGGCGGCGCGGAAGCCGAGCGCCGCAATCGCCGCGCCTTTGGCCAGCGGCGCGCGCAGCCGCGCAAAGGTCTCGGCCGAGATCAGCGGCGTGTCGCCGAACGCAATCAGCAAATCATCCACGCCCCGCGCAATGGCATCGCGCGCCGCCAGCACCGCATGTGCGGTGCCGAGCCGTTCCTGTTGCACGAAGGTGAGCGCGTCGGGGCGGATGCGCTTTGCTTCGTCCGCCACCGCCTGATGGTCGGGTCCGATCACGACCGCGAGCGAGGTGCCGGTTCCCCTGGGCGCCGCGGCGAGCACGTGGGCGAGCAGGCTCTGGTGCGCGACCGGATGCAGCACTTTCGGCAGGTGTGAGCGCATACGCGTGCCTTCGCCGGCGGCGAGCACGATCGTGAGGCTGGAACGGGCGGTCATCGAAATCCTGTCAATCGGCCGAATCAATCGGCGCCAGCGGCGACGGCCGCCCTCATGAGCTATCGCCTTGCTACCCCCGCAAACGCCCGGAGTTCAAGTGCGACACGCTTTTCCTGTTAATGTTCCCTGATTGATTCGGGGAAGCCGGACAGGGGTTGGGCACTTAACGTTCATGGCAAAGGATTCCGACCCACTGGCGGATGCCTTCGGCGCCAAGGAGACCGGCGGGCTGTTCTCCGGACTTGTGGCCGAGGAGAGTTCGTTCGATCGCGGCATGATGTGGCGGCTGGGCTCATGGGGCGTGGCGGCCGTCGGCGCCGTGGTGATTGCCGTGTTCGCCAACCAGGCCCAGCTCGGCTGGCGGCGCGACCAGGTCGCGTCCGCCGATCTCGCGCGCCAGGCCGACCGGCTCCAGATCCTGACCAAGGAGAGCCAGAACGAGGCCCGCCGGCTCGCCTCCGCCATCGAGACGCTGAACACCGATCGCGACCGGCTCTATTCGCGCGTCACCGTGCTGGAGCAAGGGCTCGATTCCGTCACCGGCGCCATCGCCAAGCAGACGACAACGCCGCCGCAGGCATCCGTCGCGAAGCCGCAGGACGCGCCAGCTTTGATCGGGCCGCCGGCGCCCGGCATCGCGCCGGTCGCCTCGACACCAGCTCCGGCCAACGACAAGCCGCGCACCGAGGCCGCAAGGGAGCCGTCGAGCCCGGCGCCACAGAGCGCAGCGGCGGCCTCGCTGGTCGCGCAGTTGCCGGCGACAAATTCGGCACTGCCGATGCTTCCGTTGGTCCCGTCCAAATCGATCATGGCGCCGCCCGATCCGGCCGCCCCGAAACTGGTTCAGCCCGAATCCACTGAGAAGACCACTGAGAAGATCGCTGAGAAGGCTGCCGAGAAGAAGCCCGATCCGGCGCCCGCGCCCATCGAAGTCGCCGCTGCACCCACCAAGCCGCCGGAGGCTGCCGAAAGCGAGGCTCCCGCGATCGCGGTCCAGCAGACGCGCTTTGCGATTGATCTCGGTGGCGCCAACTCGCTCGACGGACTGCGCGCTCTGTGGCGCGGGCTCACCAAATCCAATCCCGAGATCGCAGCGCTGCGGCCGATCATCATGATCAAGGAAGGCAACACCGGCCTCGGCATGCAGCTCCGCCTCGGTGCCGGCCCGCTGATCAATGCAGCGGCTGCGGCAAAACTCTGCGCCGGCCTCGCCGAGAACGACCGCCACTGCGAGACCACCGTGTTCGACGGCCAGCGGCTGTCGATGCGCGGCGGCCAGGAAAAACAAGAGAAGACTCAGGATCGAGTTCAGGAGAAGAACTCCGACAAGACCCAGGACTCGGTGCCGCAAGCCGAGACCGCGCCCGCCGCCAAGCCCGACAAGCATCGCCGCAGCTATTCCTCGAAACGCTCGTCGAAGCGCGAGGAACCCGCGCCTGCTCCTGCGGCGCCGCCGGCCGCACAGCCGAAGCCGGAGACGGCGTCGGCGGGATCGACGCTGTCGTCGTTCTTCAGAAGATAGCTTACCTCGCGGCAATTCATCAGCTCAATGGGTGACGGATCTCACGCAGGGCGCGAGAAACTTGCGCCTTCCCTGTTGCCCGTCCGCGCCATCCCGACCATATTGCCGCCATGACAAAAAAGCCCTTCCGCCTCACGCCCTACCAGGTGCAGTTCCTGATCGTCGTCGGCTTCGCATCCGTCGGCTATGCGCTCTATCTGCGCTACCTCGGAATCGAAAACTCGCAGGTCGGTCTCGCCTGCGACGCCGGGCTTCAGACCCTGATCTGCAAGGCGCGCTCGGTCTCGACCGTGCTGTTCAAGAATTCGGTATTCGGCATCGTCGCGCTGGTGGTGGCCACGCTGAACCTGATGCGGCCGTCGATCGTGCTGCTCACCGTCGGCATCATCGCCGCCGGTCTCGGCATCGTGCTCTACAATGTCGTGCTGTCGGGCCTGGCGATCGGCCTGTTCATTCTTGGATTTGCTCGGCCCGCGCCCGCCACAGCGTGAGCGCGAACAAGAGATACATCGCGCAGGTCCACAGCGACTGCCAATTGTCGCGGCCCTCGTTGAAGAGCACATAGGCCGCCGACAGCGTCAGCACGCCGGCGAAGACCGATTCCGCGATCGGACGCTGGCCAATCTGCGGCCGGTTCAGCATCAACAGCGCGAACGGCACCACCGCCATCGTCAGCGAGGCGTAGGGGAAGTCGTGGTAGCGCGGGTCGAACACGAAGCCGAGCGCGGTCTGCGCCGCGATCACCGCGGCCACCGCCAGCGTCAGACCCAGCACGGCGGTGAGCTTCGACCATTTCCGGCCCTCGCGCGGACCGAGCAGATCGAGGAAGGTCGGAAGGCTGCGGCCGATCACCATCGCCTGCGCGCAGAAGATCGGCGACAGGATGCCGGCCGCGAGCAGCGTGCCCCAGAGCAGCCAGCCGCCGATGCCGTAGCTCTCGTAGTACATCTTGTCGGCGCCGATCCCGAGCAGGATGCCTGCCGAGGTCGCCGAGATCGCCACACCGAGCCAAGCCGAGAAACGCGGCGTCCAGGGCCTGCGCCGCAACGTCAGGCCGGCCACCGCGAACACCAGCACGCAGAGGCCCATGCCGGCGCCCATGTACCATTTCCAGTAAGGGAAATTGCTGATCGGCTGGCCCGGCGGATATTTCAGGTTCCGGCGCACCGAGTCATAGAGGCCCCAATAGCCGCCGACGGTGCCTTCCAGCTTGCGCTTCCAAGGCTGGTCGTAGGACTCGATCAGATTGACGCGGAATTTCTGCGCTTTCGCCAGACTCAGGATCTCGGAGACGACGCGCGCCTGGTTGGTGCGCGAAGGCAGCGCGCCCTCGCGCATGCGCCCTTCGCTCGGCCAGCCGGTTTCACCGATCAGGATCTCCTTGCCGGGAAATGCGACCGCCATGCGCTCGCGGATCTGTTCGACATGGGAGGCGGCAAACTTCGCCTTGACCGGGAAGTCCTCCCAATAGGGAAGGATGTGGATCGTGACGAAGTCGACGGCGTCATAGATCTCGCGATTCCTGAGCCAGAACTCCCAGACATCGGCATAGGTGACGGGCACGCTGACCTGCGCCTTCACCGAGCGGATGATGGAGACGAGGTCCGCGGTCGTCATCTCGCCGCGCAGCAGCACTTCGTTGCCGACGATGATGCTGGTGATGGTTCCGGGGAAATCCTTGGAAAGGCGAATGGCGAGCGCGGCCTGCTCGAAATTCTTGGTGCGGTTGCTGGAGAGCCAGATCCCCTGGAGCACTTTCAGTCCACCGATCCGGGCCGCGATCGCCGGCACCTGGTCGAGCCCGTTCTCCATCGAATAGGTGCGGACGCAGTCGGTGATCTCCTTGAGCTGGCGCAGGTCCTGCTCAATCTGGTCGGCCTCGATATGGGTCCACGCGTTCAGCGGCGACTGCTCGCCGCGGAACGGCGCGTAGGAGACGCACTGGACCTTGTCGGCGGGATCGATCGGGGCGCGCGCGAGCGAGATCGGCGTGGCAAGCCACCACCACACGGCAGCGATCGCACCCAGTGAAACGAGCAGAAGCGCCAGTGGCGTACGAAGAGAAATCGGTTCCGTCCTCCGCGAAGGGCAGTCGATTACCTGCTAGCACGCCGTCTGCCAAGGGGGTGACTCCGTTATGGATACATCCCTCCCCTGAGGAATTTACCTGCGGCCGTTCGACCGAGGCCTAGGATCGTGACTTTGCTGGACAAAATTCCAGATTCAGGCCATGGACTCGGGAGGACTTTTCCGCCGCATTGGAGACCCATTTGGACGCCATCACGCAGGCGCGTCCGCGAAGGTCCTGACGCGGACGGTCAGTGATATATTGGGGAATTCATGCGGCAACGGGTGTTCGAGTTACGAAATGCGGTCCTGCGGCAGCTCGCCGCCACCTTGGCCGTTTCTTCCCTTGTCATCCTGATGGGTATCGGCGCGGCCTCCGCCCAGAGCGGCACGCCCGCCCCCGACCAGAGCAAGGCAGCCGCCCAGCCCGCCGACGCGGCCAAGGATGCCGCCCAGAACCAGCGCCGCACCGACGAGTTCGCCGAAGCAGCCCAAGTCATCAGCGGCCCGGCCGGCAACCCCGAATGCGTCTGGCTCGGCCGGCGCGTGGTGCGGCTGATGTGGCGGGATGACCTCGATACCGCATTCCGCCATCTCGACTTGTACGACCGCTTCGGCTGCCCCGGCGGCCATATCCAGGCCGCGTTCCGCTGCCTGACCCGCTTCGGCGGCCAGATCGATCCCAAAGTCGCCGAGACCCTGGACAGCCGTGTGCACGCTTGCTGGATCAACCCGGCGTCGCAGCCGCAGCAGGCGGCGGCCGCAGCCTCCCAGCCGGCCGCGCCGGCATCGGGCAATGCGCAGCCGCAGCCGGCCGCGAGCCCCTCGCCGGCGGCAAGCCCGTCACCGGCGCCCCCGAAATAGCCGCGATTGTTTCAGCCTCCGTTCAGGAACGATCGGCGATAGAGGCAATTGGCACTGCTGCGAATTTGAAATGTGCATGCCCTCATACGGTCATGAGGCGATGACAGTTGTGAAACCGCGCGGCAGAGGTATGCTCCATTTGCCGCGGACTTGGTCGGATCTCGGGGTCGGATCCGCTTCCCTGCCCCCTCAGCCCCTTTTGGTTTAGCCGCGATGCGGGTTGTCGCCGCCGTTCTGTTGCTTGTGTCCGCGCTCCACGCCGGCCTCTGGGGGGTCTTGCGTGACAAGGAACCCGCGCCCGACTTCAAGGGCTTGCTGCCCAGCGTCTCCTATGCGCCGTTCGAGGGCTCGGCTCACCCCGATATCGACAACATTCCGACGGTGGAGAAAATCCGCGCCGACCTGAAGACGCTGTCGACGATGACGCGCGCGATCCGTCTCTATTCGTCCACGGGCGGCGTGGAACTGGTGCCGCCGATCGCGGCCGAGTTCGGCCTCAAGGTCACCGTCGGCGCCTGGATCGACAAGGACAAGGATCGCA
Source organism: Bradyrhizobium sp. MI1.10 (assembly GCF_055811035.1). Lineage (NCBI taxonomy): Bacteria > Pseudomonadati > Pseudomonadota > Alphaproteobacteria > Hyphomicrobiales > Nitrobacteraceae > Bradyrhizobium > Bradyrhizobium sp. MI1.10. Next base: position 414,301 of record NZ_JBVVPN010000002.1, on the reverse strand, counting down.
ACGAGCGCGAGATCAAGGCCGCCATCGAGCTCGCCCGCAAGAACAGCAACGTCAACGGCGTCGTCGTCGGCAACGAGGTGATCTACCGCGGCGAGCAGAAGGTCGAAGACCTCATCGAGATGATCAAGAAGGTCAAGGGCGCGGTCCGCGTGCCCGTCACGACCGGTGAAATCTGGAACATCTGGCGCGACAATCCCGACCTCGGCTCCAATGTCGACTTCATCGCCGCCCACGTGCTGCCCTACTGGGAGAACTTCCGCTCGGACCAGGCGGTCGACCAGGCCGTCGACCGCTACAATCTGTTGCGCAACCTGTTCCCCGGCAAGCGCATCGTGATCGCCGAATTTGGCTGGCCGAGCGCGGGTTACAATTTGCGCAACGCCGACCCCGGTCCGTTCCAGCAGGCACTGACCTTGCGCAACTTCGTCAGCCGCGCCGACGCCATCGGCATGGAATACAACATTGTCGAAGCCATCGATCAGCCCTGGAAATACTTCGAAGGCGGCGTCGGTCCGTACTGGGGCATCCTCAACGCCAGCCGCGAGCCGAAATTCGCATGGACCGGGCCGGTGGAGAATCCCGACTATTGGAAGCTGATGGGTGTGGCGCTCCTGGTCGGTATCCTGCTGTCGCTGCCGATCCTGCGGCTGCAGCAGCCGACGGCGAAGCAGGCGTTCCTGCTGTCGGCCACCGCCAACGGCGTCGGCGCCTGGGCCGCCACCGTGTTCGCGTTCTGGAACGGGCACTATTTCATCTTCGGCTCGGCCTTCGCGCTCACGCTCGGCATGATCCTGCTTGTTCCCCTTGTGCTGATCGCGATGGCGCGCATCGACGAGATCGCCGCCGTCGCCTTCGGCCGGCCGCCGCAGCGCCTGCTCGCGAAGGACAAGCCAGTCGAGAACGTACCGGAGAATTACTTTCCAAAAGTCTCGATCCACATCCCCGCTTATTTCGAGCCGGTCGAGATGCTCAAGCAGACGCTCGATGCGCTGTCGCGGCTGAACTATCCAAACTACGAATGCGTCGTCATCATCAACAACACGCCGGACCCTGCGTTCTGGCAGCCGATCCAGGATCATTGCCGCGCGCTCGGTGAACGCTTCAAGTTCATCAACGCCGAGAAGGTGCAGGGCTTCAAGGCCGGTGCGCTGCGCATCGCGATGGACCGCACCGCCGTCGACGCCGAGATCATCGGCATCCTCGATGCCGACTACGTCGTCGATCCCGACTGGCTGAAGGACCTCGTGCCGGCGTTCGCCGATCCCAGTGTCGGCCTGGTGCAGGCGCCGCAGGAACATCGCGACGGCGATCTGTCGATCATGCACTACATCATGAACGGCGAATATGCCGGCTTCTTCGACATCGGCATGGTCCAGCGCAACGAGACCAACGCCATCATCGTGCACGGCACGATGTGCCTGATCCGCCGCGCCGCGATGGACATGGCCGGCGGCTGGTCGTCCGACACGATCTGCGAGGACAGCGACCTCGGCCTTTCGATTCAGCAGTTCGGCTGGACCACGCACTACACCAACCACCGCTACGGCCAGGGCCTGCTGCCCGACACCTACGAGGCCTTCAAGAAGCAGCGTCACCGCTGGGCCTATGGCGGTCTCCAGATCGTCAAGAAGCACTGGCGGAACTTCCTGCCGGGACGGAGCCGGCTGACGCCCGACCAGAAGCGCGAATATGGCCTCGGCTGGCTGAACTGGCTGGGTGCCGAAAGCCTCGGCGTGGTCGTGGCACTGCTCAACCTCGTCTGGGTGCCGATCGTCGCCTTCGCCGACATCGCCATTCCCGACAAGATCCTGACGCTGCCGATCATCGGCGCCTTCATCGTCTCGCTCGCGCACTTCTTGTCGATGTACCGCGCGCGCGTCGCGATCAAGCCCGGCCAGATGCTGGGTGCGATGATCGCCGCGATGAGCGTGCAGTGGACAGTGTCCCGCGCCGTCGCGCAGGGACTGATCACCGAGCACATCGCGTTCGCGCGCACCTCCAAGGGCGGCCTGTCCAGGATGTCGATCGAGTTCCAGGCGTTCTGGGAGGCCGTGATCGGCGCCCTGCTCCTGATCGGCGCCGGCGTGCTGGTGGCCTCCAACAGCTATCGCCAGATCACCGAGATCTACATCTTCGCTGGCGTACTGGTGCTGCAGAGCCTGCCGTTCCTGGCTGCGGTCGCCATCGCCATCCTCGAGCTCAGCCGCATCAACTCGTTCCAGTTCTGGCGCGACAGCGCGATCCGCACCGCCGAGCTGATCGGCCTGCGCCCGGTCGCGCTGCCGACCCCCGCCGGCACGCCGCAGCAAGTGCCGGTGCCGAGCGAGGTCCGGCGGGAAGCGAACTGACGGGGCTCCGAACGCGGCATCCGGCCCATGGGCGGACGTCGCGGGTTCTTCGGCGTGGATGGCGGCCCGCCATCTCGGTTGAAAATCCCGGCTCAAGCATTGGAAACGGCGAGCGAATTCCCGCTGTTGCCTTCAACTTCGGCAGCCACCCGAGCTATTGACCTCCGCGCCCCATCCCCCTACACAGCGCGGGCCGAAAGCATGATCCGGAAACAGCCGGTTTTTCCGCAACGCTTGCGTCGATGTGGCGGCAAGACATGCTTTTCCAAATGACCGAAGACGATGGCGATCTCTTCAAAGCCATCAGCGGCCATGGGAGCGCGTAGCTCAGCCGGTAGAGCACGTGACTTTTAATCACGGGGTCCTGGGTTCGAGCCCCAGCGCGCTCACCAACAGATACTCCGCTTTAAAATTTTCGGTTTTATCGGAGCCTTGCTCATGCGGGGCGCATTCCGGGCCACTTGGACCCTTTTGCCGCCATAGGAAAATAGGGCTGCCGAGCACGTGCAGCGTGCGCCTCCATCGTGCCACTATCGACTCCTTGATTCGGAGTGAGTCTAGATGGCGAGTAGAAGCGTCGAGTTGGCTGTGTTCTGGCTGCCGCTCCTTGCGGGTATCCTACTTAGCGGGATTGCCGGCAGTGCTTGGTACGGCGGCGACAAAATTCCAGCAATTTGGATCGCTTTCTTCGGAGTGGTCTGTCTATTGCTGACCGCTGCTCTCCAAATACAAAACTTCGCGTATGCCAACCTGCTGCAACCAGAAATCGATATCGAAGCACCGACCCAACGAACAATTTTGACGTGGAATCCGCCTACCAGCTTTTTCATCAACTCCCGTCCCGAGAACAAAGCGCCGCCCGGAAGAGACAGCTCCGAGTCCCCGGCGACCATTTTCGAGAACAGGAGCAACGTCATCGGGCAGGACGCGTCCAATGTTGCGCCCGCTCAGCTCAATCAGCGCGTCGACACGATCTGGCGAATAGCCGGTGCGTCCGCGCTCAAAATTGGTCGTGAAGGCGCACATCTGATCTTCCAGCACCGCGAACCCGCCAACGTGATAAACCTGCACTTAGGAAACGTGCGGCGGGGGCGGTGGTTGGTTCTTGCCTGAACCACGCCAATTCATAGCGTTTAGCTCCTTTTAGCCGCCGGCAGTCAATGTCCAGCCATCACGCTCATTGCGTATCAGCTTTTGCTGTTCGAGCTTCTGCGCCAGACGGTACACGTCCAATTTCCGATAGTCCCCGGTACTCCACCGGACATGCGCAGCCGTCTAAAGGGAACTACCCTGCCGGCTTTTGGACCATTTCGGATGACGCGCAGCAAGGAGCGGGGCAGCCCACCGATCCTCATTTGCCGCAAATGCAGGGGGCGAATGGACTACCTCGCGACGCTGCCTGCGATTGTGAACCTACCGGCAGTGTATGCTTACAGGTGCCTCCCCTGCCTGAGAGTTGACACCGTCGCTCTGGAGTAGCCCGCATCGAGCGCCGAGGCTTATCCACACCCACGACCCGCAGTAGCTCGCCGCCGACCGACGCCCCTACCAATCGATAATTTGCAGCCTGCATCGAGGCGCGTTTTGATGGGGCATGCCTCGCTCCGCCGTCATAGCGCCACTCATTTCAGTCGCCGCCCGGTCAAGATCACTTTCGGCGAGCTGCGCGAGATGGGCATAAGCGGCGTCATGGTCTGGTGCCACTGCGGCCATCACGTCGCGGTCAGCGCCGATCGCTGGCCCGACGAACTGCGGCTTTCTGATCTTGAACGGCGGTTTATCTGCCAAGTCTGCGGTAGTCGCGGCGCCGATGTGCGGCCTGACTTCGCCCCTCCCAAAATGGGCACCAACGTATGAGGCCCGCCAGGCTTAGCCGGCGGGCCCTTTGATGGCTCACTGAGGAGGCTTCTTCGTTGCGGTCGGTGGCTTCGCTGTGCCACTGCTGGGGGTATCATAATGCGCCGAGTTACGTCCGCCCCCAGGCTTCCCATTCATTTTGCCCGCCGATGTTGGAGACGTCATAAAGCCGGCGGCGATCATCGCGCCGCCGAACGCAACAATCACAAACAAAGCAGTAGCTCTTACGATTTCGGCGCGTTCTCCGGCCTGTCGTTCCCCCGTGTAGGCCGGGACTTCGCCTCCTGCCAGTGGAGTGAACCTTTATGTAGCCGGCTCAGACAAATGAATGTCCGGGATTTTGCTGATCCCTCTCGGGGCTGGAACGCCGCCGCCTGCGCTTCATTTCAAGCGGGCGGCGTTTTCATGAGGAAAGCCTATGGTACGCGCGCACCCCCAGCTTTGGTGCGGAATTCAGTATCTATTCTGACTGAACAAGCGCCTAGTCATTCGATCACCGGCCCATCACGGCATCTATCGGTGACTGAGAGCTGCTCGTGCTCCCGCCCTACGCGGAGCCACCCTATGCCAACCAGAAAAAAACAAACCATTCCCCTGACAACGCGACTTGCTCAATTGGCGGAGGAAGCCCGCCGCCGCGCCGAGGCGGCTCCGCTCGGAGCGAAGCGCGAAACTCTCCTGAAAGCGGCGCGCATAAGCGAAACCGCCCTCCAGCTCCAGCAATGGATTAGCTCACCTGGATTGAGAGCACCGAGCTAACGGGAAGGGCCGCCCGGTGGGCGGCCTCTTTTCTTTGCCTCACTGTGACGGCTTGGCTGGCCCCCGACCCGCCAAGGCGCACGGCCGACGGCCGGAACGATCCGCCAGCAGCGCAATTGCTCCCTGAGTAGGAGTTGCGTCATGCGTCATGCGCCGTCGATCGTGCCGCTGGATAGGCTCGACCGGGAGATTTACCTTGTGCTGGAAGACTTGGGCGCGCGCGCCGGCTGCTCCTGGCGGGAGACCGACGAGCAGGACACCGACGTCGAGGCCATCATCCGCGACCTGCTCTCCGGGCAGTACGCCTATCCGGTCCATATCGTCGCCTTCAACGCGATCGAGGGCCGGGCTCGCGATGCGACCAGCGAGATCGCTGACGAGCTGGCCGAGCGCGTCACAGGGCGCGCCGAGATCACGCCGGCCTTGCAGGCCTTCATCCGGGCCAATGCTTCCCGACCGTTTGCTGTACAACTGGCGCTCCCTCTACGGGGCGCCGCCTGACTTCAAATCTGTGATCGACATGTTGCGTGGGGACTGCGGTGACAGTGATCAAGCAGGCACAGTTATCGGAAGTTCGCCCTTCCCCTCCGCCTGATTTTTTGGTACCAAATAAAATGAAACCAGCAAAAAAGATTCGTGCCAAAAAGCATCGCGGCCGCCCCGCTACTGGTCAGGGCGTCCAGATCGGCACGCGCTGGCCGGAGGCGACTGTCGTTCAGATCGACGCATGGGCGTCGCGGCAGGAAGACACTCCGGCTCGCTCTGAATCCATCCGTCGGCTGGTCGATATTGGCTTGGGCAAACCCGCCCCCGCCCTCGCGGTTACGTCTGCCGCCAAGGCCTCGTCCGAGCGGGCTCGGGAAATGGCGGGTAAAGCGATCGACAAGCTCAAAGACAACAAAGCGAGCCCGGATGACCAGGCCAGCCGCAAGCGGCGGCTCGTCAAGGGACCCGAGGAATTCCAGAACGTTCGACGCGATCGGCCAAATCGAAAATGATTTGACCGGCGCCCGCTTGGTCAATCTCGCCTCAAGGCAAAAAGCAAATGATCAAACCCAAACGGTCGGCCGAGCAACAAATCGCGGACGAAGCCGATCGAAGGACCCTCAATCCGATAGCATCGAGACAGACAATAGCGGACAGTCAAGCCACTCCGGAGTTTCAGGAAAACCTCAAACGCCTGAAGTCCGAGCGGCTGGAGCGTGAGGCTCGACTGAATCCGAAGCGCAAGGTCTGATTTGAGCTTGTCGAGCTTTCGCCTCGCCTGGTTGGGCCGGTCAGGCCAACGGGCCGCGTTGGATGGAGGGTGCAGAAGGTCGTGGAAATGTTGAATCGACGGTGGATGATCTTCCTGCTGGTTTCCGTGGTGATCGTTTGCTCGATCTTCGCAGGCGCTCGGTACTATCTCAGCAAATGCCATGGCATGGATGCGTGCGCGGCCGCCGAAGCCGAGAGCCATGAGCGAGACAAGCCGGCCGAGCCACAATAGTTTTCGGATAAAAGCCCGCTGCGAAGACGGACGTACCCCAACGGCGAGCTCGCGAATGAAAGTCAGGACCGCGACGACGGACTACACCACGCCGCCGAAGTCGATGCCTTCCTTGGCAAGCGCCTCAGCTTCCTCGGCGGACGTTGTCGGCTTCGTATCGAGGTAGGGGCGCTCGGACGCTGGCAAAATCGTGCGGAGGTTCTGGCCGTCTGTCCGCGTGATGCGAGCAACCCAGCGCTTGGGCCCGTGCTCAAGCCGTTCGATATGGTACTGCTTGTACGTAATCATGACCGTCGGACGCAACTGACGCTGACACAGGCTTTATTCTATCCAACCAGGCATCGCCGCACAACGGCCGCTTAAACTGGGTTAGGGCCCGCCAGCCCGTCAACGCGAACCCGGCCGCGATGGCGCACACAGCCCCAGATGATTTGCCTGACCTACCTTCAGCTCTCCGGAGCTGACACCGTAGCCGGCGTGCTCAGCGGAGCTCCTCCCACCGAAACTGGCCCGATAGATTTCGACTGCCGGGCGATCCGCTTACGGATCGCGGCGGACAGTCCGTAGCGCGCATGCGCTCGTCGAACGGAGGACGTGACGTCCGACATCATGGCATTTTGCAGCGAGTCGATCTTCGCAATCAGTGTGGACAGCTGCGAAGATACCTTCCTCACATCGACCCGTTCGTCCGTGATGCTCTGTCGCAGCGAAAGCAGCACCATCGAATCCGCCTGCAGCACAGCCGCGTTTTGTTGCAATGCCTGGTTGCTCTCCTGCAGCGAAGCCGTGTGTTGCTGCTGGGTCGACTGAATATCCTTCAAGGCAGCGACAACCGGATCCGGCTTTGGCGCTGAAGCCTCTTGCCGCGGTAGCAACTCAGCCAGGCTGCTCAGATTGAGCGACGGCAAGCCGGACGGCCATGTGTAGATCGCCGCCGCGCCGTTGATGGCCAGCGCACACACCGACAGCGTCATAACCGACGTCCGGCTGGACCGCTTGACGGGTTCTGGAGCGTCCAAGCTTGCGGGTTCGTCGGCGGCGATGGCCGCAGCCAGTGCGGCAGGGTCGAGCTGTTCGACAAGGCCTTGCGTTTCGAAAGTCGCGGTCATGGCATTGACCCCAAATGAGCGAGCAACAGGAAGCCGTCGCCGGAACGTCCTCGCGACGGCTCCCTTACGCAGCACCCATCTACAACTGTCTAAAATTGTCGGCTTTTCAGCTTAATTTCACGTTAGCGGCCGCGGCCTGCCGCAGACCCCGCCGCCCCGGCCGACTACGGGGTCGTGCGACAGACATAACTCGCAGGCCGATGCGAGAGCTCCTCCCGAGCCCGGGACGCCGCCTCGGCCCGAAGCGGATTTTCCGAAGTTGGCACACTACGCCTGTTTTGCCCGACGCGTCAACCGGCGTCTCCGCCGGATGCAAGACCGCCGTGTGCCAAAAAGAAAGCGTTGCGCCAGCAGGACTTAGCTACTGTGCATGGGGTTGTTTTCGCGATTTTGGCCAGCGTGTGTTCGTGCGCCGGCCCCTGCCCCAAAAGCCGCGAGACAACCCGCTCAAAAAGTGTAGGATTCGACAAAACAGGGAGGAGCGGCATGTTTGAAATCAGCGGTTTCGACACGGCAGGAATCGTCAGCCTCAAGCGGCTGTCACTCACCGCCGCCCTCAAGAAGGCCAAGGAACTTATCGCCGACGGGTGCTGGGGCGTTCAGGTGATTGGTCCAGGGGGCCAAGTCTACACCTCGTTCGAGGAGCAAGCCGCGTAGTCCGCCCGCCTTGGGCATCATTCGGAAAGCACCCGACCGACCGCGCGTCGCGCGCTCTGGCGGTTGCAACGATCGACGTGAAAACCCCAGCGCCTGGTGGAGCGCTGGGGCGTTTTCAAAATATCAATTGGTGAAGCAATGAGGCCTTCGTAGCAGCGATCTCGGCCATCGCTTGTGAACTGCTTCACACGTCCTTCGATCTTTCCACACCTTGACGAGGCTCAACTGCCGCACGCCGTGCCGTTGCCAATCAACTCGTTTGGGAGCACGCTCTCTCCAGGCGCGCAGACGCCACTCAGGGAGAAAGCCATGAAGGACACGGGCCTGGATCATCGCCACCGCGACAAGGATGGCGCGATCAGCAAGAAGCACGGCAACACGCTGGTCGGTACGTTGCGCAAGATCTACGGCAAGGGTTTTGCTGCCGGTTATCCGGATACGACTGAACTCAGCGAGGTCCTGCACCAGCTGAACGAGACATCGCTCAGCCAGTTGCGACGCGATCACGACACCGGGCATCTCGGCCACAAGATCGACCACGTCCCGAAGTGAGGGACTTCACGGGTCCCAACTTCAGGTAGATGAAATCAACTTCGCTGCCGGTGGTCTCGCCGAACTTGCCGTTTGAGCTCTCGCAGCCCGAGCGCTAGGATGAGCCTTTTACGGAGGCTCATTTGAAACAGTTCATGATCATCACCGCCATTGCACTCGCCCTGACGACTCCCGCCCGCTCGCAGGCTCTCGTCGATCCCAACAAGGTTGCTCCCGAATATCGCGAGGCGGCCGAGAAGCGGAGGGCCGAGCAGATGCGGCAGCGCGAATGTGCGCTGAAGGCGGATCTCGAGAAGGTGCTGCCCAGGGATCGCACCGTCTATCTCAACCATTGCCTGGACACGATAGCGGCCAAGCAATAGGCGGCTGTTTCAAGCGGCTTGAGGTCGCCGACGCGTTCAAGCTTTCTTCAGACATTTGGGATCACCTGACGATCCATTTCCATCAGTCATTGTCGATCGACCGCGCATGAGTTTCGTCCAGATTCAGTGCACGCGCTGCAAGACCGTGTTCCGCGACCGCGCGGGACGGTTGCAGGACGGCTATTCCAGGCAATGTCCGAGCTGCGAGGTGGTGCTGTTCTTCGCGGAGGATTCGCCGAACCCTCAGGTCAAGCAGGCCATGAAGCGCGCGCGCCAGGCTCGCAAGGAGCAGCGCGAAACCGAAATGGCCAGGATCTCCGCGCCGCAAGCGCGCGCCAATTTTTCGCGGGCCCACACCGGGCGGATACAGCTCTCATCGGAGGACGACGGGGACTAGCTCACCCGCGCTTCCGCGGAAACAGGCGGTCGCGGATGTAGCGCGAGGTCGGCGTCAGGCGGATGCCGCGCGGCTTCTGCCAGACGGCGCGATCAATCTCGTGCTTGTCGCCGATCGCGAGCCTGCCCTTGGCGCCCTTGGCGATGAAGATCGCGTCGCTCATCTTGCGGCCGGAGCGCTTGTTCCTGGTCGTCACTTCCTTCCAGAGGCTGATCCGGCCGAGCTTCAGCTTGGGCAGCTCTTCCTTGATTTCCCGCCGCAGGCAGTCCTTGTCGGATTCGCGCGCCCGCTTGCGGCCGCCCGGAAACATCCACAGGCCGTCCGACCGCCGTCTGACCAACAAGACCTTGCCGCGCTTGGCGGCAACCAGTTTGGAAGACTTCGCCATGTCCGCCGTAATCGAAAATAGAATCGAGCCCATGGTAACTTGTCTAGTCCGATAGACAAGTTCGGGATCGATCTTGATCATATGGGGCAACGCCGCCAGGTCTGATTGAACCCGGCAGGCCGATCCCGCCGTTCGAGGCGCCGGATCAGCCCTCGCCCGCCGCCGTCCCCGCCCTCGACCCCGCCTCTGCCCGGTCCTCCGTCCTGATCCAGGCCATCATCATCTCCCAGGCCACCGACAGGATGATGGGGCCGATGAACAGCCCGACGATGCCGTGGGCGAGCGTGCCGCCAATCACGCCGACGAAGATGACGATGGTCGGCGTGGTCAGGCCGCGCCCCATCACCAGCGGCTTCAACATGGTGTCGAGGAAGCCGACGACGACGAGAAACACGGTGAGCAGCAGCGCGGTAGTGACGTCCTTGGCGGTCCAGATCCAGATGATCACCGGCAGCAGCACCAGGAAGGCGCCGATCTGCACGATCGAGAGCAGCAGCACGATGAAGGCGAGCAGGCCTGCGCTCGGCACCGCGGCAAGCTTGAAGCCGATGCCGGCGAGCAATGCCTGCACGATCGCGACGCCGATCACGCCTTGCGCCACGGCGCGGATGGTCGCGCCCGCGAGCCCCAGGAAATGCTCGCTCTGTTCGGGCACGATGCGAAACAGGAAACCGCGGCCGGCCGCAACCAGCCTCGGCCCGTGCGGAAACAGGAAGCCGGCCACGAATACCGAGACCAAGAACTGGAGCGTGCCGACGCCTGCATCGCCCGCGAGCGACAAGAGCGGTCCCGCCAGCGGCTGGAGATACGGCGCCACCTCGCGCAGCACCGCGCGGATGTTGTTGTAGGCCTGCTCCCAGAGCTCGAATAGCCAGGGGCCAACGACCGGCCACGACTTCAGCTGCTCCGGCGCCGATTGAAGCGCGAGGTCGCCGGTGCCGAGCTGGTGCGCCAGTTCGCGCACGCCGTCCACTGCACTGATGCCGAGCCAGGTCGCAGGACCGATGACGATGCCGAGCGTGATCAGGGTCAGGATCGCCGCTGCGGTCTTGGGCCGGCCGCCCAGGATCTTCGCGACCCAGCTGAAGGCCGGGTAGAAGGCAACCGCGAGCACGCCGCTCCAGGCAAGGATCGGCACGAAGGGGCGGATGATCAGGAAGGTCCAGATGATCAGCAGGCCGAGCAGGCCGACGCGGATCACGAGCTGGATGATGTCCTCGCCCGTCAGGAGCTGACGCAGACTTTTCACGGGCACGGCTTTCCTTGCGGCATTGACGCGGGTTCCGGCACTTGCGCGGCCCAGCGTTATTGCCAGCCGCGCACCCGGCGTCAAGACGACCGAGCCGGCCCGAGCCGGTGATTAGGAACGCATCGGGCCATTCGGCATTCCGAGACGATGGCACGCCGCCCCAGAGAGCCCGTCGCACATGCGGGAATTCACCGCGGCATCCACTTTTCCCTGAAGCCAAACGCCGCACCGGGCTATTGGCGCTACGCCTATGCCGTCGGCGACAGGGCCCGCTCCGGGCGCGTGCAAGGCAGGCTGCCGTTGCTCGCCATCAGGCGCGTACAGATGCGCATCGACCGCGACATGCGGAGCATTAACGACGGTTAACCGGATTTCGTCCAACCGGTTTACGCCGATGCAAAGGCGCGCACCTACGCTTCCATCGAGGTCCCCCAAACCACTTTCGGTGCAATGGCCAATACCATCTGGACGATCGAAGAATTCACCTGCGCGGGTTGCGGCATGAACTACACCGCGACAAGGGAGGAGCACGCAGAAGTGCATTCCGGCAGCTTCAAGTGCAGGATCTGCAGCGGCGTGGTGCACACCTGGTCCGGCAAGCACCATTTCTTCGGCTGGGAAGCGGTGAAGACCAAGCCACCCGTGTTCGGAAGGCGCTGGGCCGGGGTGCCGTGGTAGGCCAACCGACGAAGCGGGCAAGCTGAGGCTGTTCTGCGACGGCGGCCAGGGAGCAACGCTGCGGCCGTCGTGGCCTAGCTGTGAAGTTGCGCGTTGAGGCCCTCCCAATTTGGCGTACGTTTGGTTGCCTCGATCGCACCGCTCTGGGAATTACGACGAAACAGAAGGCCCTTCTGGCCTGATAGTTCTCTGGCTTTCAGGATTCGGCCATCTTCCAGAAGGATGCGCGCCCCCGCCGTGACATAACAGCCGGCTTCGACGATACAATCGTCACCCAATGAAATGCCGATGCCGGCGTTGGCTCCGATCAGGCAGCGCTCACCAACTGTGACCCTCTCTTTCCCTCCTCCGGACAGAGTGCCCATGATCGATGCTCCGCCGCCAACGTCGCTGCCGCTTCCCACAACCACACCGGCGCTAATGCGGCCCTCGACCATGCAGGGGCCGAGCGTACCGGCGTTGAAATTGCAAAAGCCCTCATGCATGACGGTTGTGCCCGGCGCCAGGTAGGCTCCGAGCCTTACACGGTCCGCATCTGCAATTCTCACGTCCGCAGGCGTCACATAATCCGTCATGCGCGGAAACTTATCGATGCCTGCCACCTCAAACGCGAGGGCACGCTTTCGCGCCACCATTCGCGCTTCCGGGACACGAGAGCATTCACAGGGACCGAGTGTCGTCCAGGCAACGTTGGGCAAAAGACCGAAAATTCCTTCAAGATTCAGGCAATGGGGCTGGACGAGCCGGTGGCTCAGGAGATGAAGTCGAAGATACGCGTCGTGCACATCAGTCGGCGCAGATGCAAGAGAGTGAATTTCTGTACGAATGGAAACGATCTCGACATCGCGGATATCATCGTGTCGCGCATATCCGTCCGCCGATGCACCCAACGATCTGACGATCTCGTCGCTCGTCAGCCGTACCGTCACGGCCTTGTCGGCCGCCACAACCAGGCGCAGCCGAGGAAACCAGGAATCCAGCACGCGACCATCAGCGCCAACCGTCGCAAATCCCTCACCACTCGCGCCCCTCAGCTCCATCGTCATTTGAATGTCTCACACTATGATCCCAGACGCAGTGCATACGCGTTCCCGGCGAAATGGCAACTTCTGGTGGCTCAAAGGCGATCGCCCGGATTTGGCGAGCCAGACGCGGCTGCGCGAACTGCGACTTCTACTTCGTTCCATCGCCGGCTACACTCCTCTCCCTGCAATCAAAATCGATCCGCAATGACCTCACCCTTCGTTCCCCAGATCGCCCTCTACCGCAACTGGCTCGCCGAGCAGCGCGGCCTCACCTTCGCGACCTACGAAGACATGCGACAATGGTCGGTGCGCGATCTCGACGGGTTCTGGCACAGCATCTGGGACTATTACGATCTGCAATCGCCCACGCCGTTTGCGGCGGTGATCACGGAGCGCAAGATGCCCGGCGCGATCTGGTTTCCTGGCGCCCAGGTCAACTATGCCCGGCAGGTGTTCCGCCATGTGGATGCGGCTGACGCCGCCGGCCTGCCCGCGATCGTCAGCTGCGGCGAGGACGGCAAGCTTTACGAGACGAGCTGGCCGGAGCTGCGGCGCAAGGCGGCCGCGCTCGCGCTGCACCTGAAAGCAAAAGGCATCAAGCCCGGCGACCGCGTCGCCGCCTATCTGCCCAACATCCCCGAGACCATCATCGCATTCCTGGCGAGCGCCAGCATCGGCGCGGTCTGGAGCGTGTGCGCGCCCGATATGGCCGCGCCTGCCGTGATCGACCGCTTCAAGCAGATCGAACCCAAAGTGCTGATTGCCTGCGACGCCGTCACCTATGCCGGCCGCCGGCACGATCGCAAAGACGTCCTCGCCGAGCTGCGGCGATCGCTGCCGACGGTCGAGCACGTCATCCTGCACAGCGAGGCCGTCGCGCCCGCAGCGGCGGACGCCCTGCTCTCCGAGATCGTCGCAACAACGGGCGCGGAGATCGACGCGTTCGAGCCGGTCTGGCTGCCGTTCGATCATCCGCTCTGGATCGTCTATTCCAGCGGTACCACCGGCCTGCCGAAGCCGATCGTGCACGGCCATGGCGGCATCGTCATCGTGGTGCTGGCGCTGCTGGGATTGCACAACGATCTCGGCTGCTCATACCACGAGAACTCGTTCGGCGAGCGCTATCACTGGTACTCTTCGACCGGCTGGATCATGTGGAACAGCCAGGTCGGCGGCCTGCTCAGCGGCACCACCTGCTGCATCTTCGACGGCAGCCCCGGCGGCGCCAGAGACAAGCCGGACTGGACCACACTGTGGCGCTTCGTCGCGCAGTCGAAAGCGACCTTCTTCGGTGCGGGCGCCGCGTTCTTCGCCAACTGCGTCAAGGCCGAGATCGATCTCGCCGCCGCCGGTGATCTCTCACAGCTTCGATGTCTCGGCTCGACCGGCTCTCCGCTGAGCGCCGACACGCAAGCGTGGTTCAACGACCGCTTCGCGGCGCTCTCGAAAGCCAACGGCAGCAAGGCGCAGGCCGATATCTGGTGGGCCAACATCTCCGGCGGCACCGATTTCGCCGGCGCCTTCATTGGCGGAAATCGCGAACTGCCGCAGACGCCGGGCGCGATGCAGTGCCGTCTGCTGGGTGCTGCCGTGGAAGCCTTCGACGAACAGGGCCGCGCCGTCATCGGCGAGGTCGGCGAGCTCGTCTGCACCGAGCCGATGCCGTCGATGCCGCTCTATTTCTGGAACGACAAGGGCGATGCGCGCTATCGGGCGAGCTATTTCGAGACCTATCCGGACAATTTCGACGGCAGCGGCCGCGGGCCGGTGTGGCGGCATGGCGACTGGCTCAAGGTCGACCCGGACGGCTCCTGCATCATCTATGGCCGCAGCGATGCCACCATCAACCGGCATGGCCTGCGCATGGGCACGAGCGAACTCTATTCCGCGATCGAGGCCCTGCCCGAGGTGCTGGATTCCCTCGTCGTCGATCTCGAATATCTCGGCCGTGACAGCTACATGCCGCTGTTCGTGGTGCTGCGCGAAGGCGTCGCCTTCGACGGCGCAATGCAGGCGAAGATCAACAAGGCGATCGAGGCCGGCCTCTCGCGCCGTTTCCTGCCCAACGAGATTCTTGCGGTCGCCGAAATTCCGCGCACGCTCTCGGGCAAGAAGCAGGAACTGCCGATCAAGAAGCTGCTGCTCGGCCAGCCCGTCGAGAAGGTCATCAACCGGGAGGCGATGGCCAATCCCGCCTGCCTCGACTGGTATCTCGCCTTCGCACGCGACTATGTGGCGCGGACCGAGACTTGAGGGGGAGATCGCCCCAATTGCGCCGATGCCGTTTGGACTCCGTTCACCGATCGCCGCTAGAGCAGGATGGATCTTCCGCAACGAACGCGCGCCATGGCCGACCTCAACGCCGTCCTCACCAGGCTCAACGACCGTTTGCTCCGCCTCGAGGGCGAGCTGTTCGTGCTGCGCTCGCTGGCCCGCGCGACGCTGACGGCGGGCGATGACCACGCGGCGCGAATGCGCAAGCTGGTCGAGGCCGCAAAGGTCGCGCTCGACGACGAGGCCACGCGCCCCCTCGACAAGCCGACGCGCAAATATGTCGATGCGGCGACCGCGCTGGTAGAGGAATTGCTGGTCGAGCCGACCTCGGCGCGGCCGTTGTTCACCGTCATCGACGGCGGCCGGCGCGACTGAGCGTCAAACTGGCCGGCCGTCATCCGTCGCTGCGATATCGCCCGACTTGAGCCGGCTGAGGCCGGCTTCGATGATCGCGATCTCCTCGTCGATCTGGCCGATCGGCAGGCTGAAATCGTAGCCGGATCTGCTCTTCAGATCGACCGCAAGCCGCTGTCTGTGCATCATCAGCTCGTCGAGGCCGCGCCGGTTCTTCAGTCGGACATAGACGTCGACGATCTGCTCAATCGCGCTCGGCATGAAATAGGTCCCGGCGAAAAAGCCCGCACGGCGCACCCACGCCGGCGGGACAATCTCGGTGTCGCGGTACGCAATACAAATCCGCGACGGATTCGTCGATACGCCAAGCTGGTTGAGATCATGTTACCGTCAGATGATTTCGTGATGGCCGAGCACGAAAAAGCCGCTGGCAATTACGCCAGCGGCCAAATCCGGGTTCGAAAACGGATGCGGGTTGAAATGTCGCCAGCCCCGGTGGGTCCACGTTCTACCGGCAAATCCTGGATCACTCTGCTAAAAACGAAACACAGGAACCGGCCTATCTCCACTTGCCGCCCGACCGTGGTGGCGCGGCCACGCTAGTCCGAAACGCAAAAATATTTGCGCGGCAGCCTACGGTAGGCGCTGTAGCGGTAATGCGGCCGGTACGCGTAGCCGCGATAGAGTGCCGGCGGCTCCTGGCCGTAATAGGCGCCGTGATCAAAATTGATGACCGGCCCTTCCGCGCAGCGATAGGTGTCCCAGGTCGGGCCGATGAACGGTGCCACCCCAACCTCGGGCGGAACCGCCGGATAGGGTGGTCCGCCAGCGCGCGCCGCAACGGTTACGACCGGGGCCGCGAGAAGGACAAACCACGCGCTCCGCATGCGTTCGCTCCGAGCCGATGCCATGCGCGCATGGAAGCACCGGACCGGCCGACGCCGCAATCGCGGAGTTGATCGCGCACCCCTCGCCCGGTGCATTGTTGATAACCGGCGCAAACCCGGCGCGGGTGGTGACAGGACCTCCGGACGTGTTATCGGGAGATGACGCAGTTGCGAGACGGATCGGACACCCATGCGCATTACCCTCGTCGGCTCCCGCCATTTCGGCGTGACCACCCTGAACATGCTCCGGGAGCACGGTGTCTCGATCGTGCGGGTCGTGGTGGCCGACGCCGAGGATCGTCTCGCCGCGACAGCGAAGGCGGCAGGCATCGGGGTCGTGGTCCAGGCCAACCCCAAACTGGTGGTGGCCTCCGAGATCGCCCCCGACACCGATCTGATCGTCACCGCGCACAGCCACGCCCGGATCGGCAAGGACGCGCTCGAGGCCGCGAAGCTGGGCGGGATCGGCTATCATCCCTCGCTGCTGCCGCGTCACCGCGGCAAGGCGGCCGTGGAATGGACCATCAAGGAAGGCGATCCGATCGCCGGCGGCACGATCTATCACCTCGCCGACCGCATGGACGCCGGCGCCATCGCGGCCCAGGAGTGGTGCTTCGTCAAGAAGGGCGAGACGGCGCGGGAGCTATGGGAGCGCGCGCTGGCCCCGCTCGGGCTCAAATTGCTGGCCGACGTGATCGATTACGCCAAGGTCCACAAGGCGCTGCCGTCCAAGACTCAGGACGAGCAGTTCGCGACCTCGGCGCCAAGTCTTTCCTAAAGCCCCTTTCCTAAGCCCCTTTCCTGAGTCGCTGTCCTGACGTTTACCCTTAACGTGAGGGCTCGTTGATTCTGCTTCCAAAATTGCAGCCGGAAACCCAAATAAACCATTGTTCCCACAGGAACAATTTTCGATTTGGCACCGCACCAAATTTCCGTCACATTTGGCCCGAATAAGGGTCAGCATATCAGACAAATTCAAGGACGGATTTTATGCGTTTTGCTCGCATTGCGGCGTTCTGTGCCGCTTCAGTTTTCACCCTCGCCGCGCCCGCTTTCGCCCAGACTCCCTATGACGGCAACTGGCAGGTCACCATCGTGACCAAGAGCGGTTCCTGTGAGCCGACTGCAAGCTCCTTGCTGACGGTTGCCGACGGCAAGATCACCGCGCCGGGCGCTAACGTTTCCGGCACCATCGGCAGCGGGGGACTTGTGAAAGTTTCGATCAATGGTGCATATGCCAACGGTCAACTCAGCGGCAACGCCGGATCGGGGAAGTGGAATGGAGCATCTGCAGGCATACCGTGCAGCGGGCGGTGGGAAGCATCGCGCCAATAGAAAAATCGTGACGAACGGTCTGGGCCGGCGGTTGCTGATCGCGGCCGCCGTTATGTTTGCGGCCGGAATTGCCAACTCCGAGAGCAAGGCCCAGTCCGGCCCGTTCGCCCCGCTGGCCGGCAGCTGGAGCGGCTCAGGCACGGTCACTCTGGATGACGGCTCGACCGAGCGGATCCGCTGCCGGGCCAAATACGCTCCGATCGGACCGACTATGGAGTTGTCGCTGACCTGCGCCAGCGACGCCTACAAGTTCAACCTCGGCGCCAACGTCAGGGCTGAAGGCAGCGCCATCGCGGGCAGCTGGTCCGAGGCCAGCCGCAATATCAGCGGCTCCCTTTCCGGCCGCGGCGCCGGCGGAAACTATGAGCTGCTCGCCTCCACCGCCGGCTTCAACGCCAACATCTCGCTCAAGACATCCGGCAACAAGCAGAACGTCACGATGCGCGCCGACAGCCAGTTCCGCGGCGCCAACATCTCGCTCTCGCGCTAAGCCGATACGAGTAGATTGACAATCGACCCGGCGATCTCGCCGGGTCGATTTTTTATGTGCCCGGCACGAACGCCGTGACCTCGATCTCGACCTTGGCCCGGTCGTCCACGAGACCGCCGATGTAGAGCAAGGTCGAGGGCGGGAAATTGCGCCCCAGCGTTTCCTTCCAGGCCGTGCCGATGCCGGCCCCGGCTGCCTCATATTCGCTGCGGCTGGTCAGGTACCAGGTCAGACGAACGATATGCTCGGGGCCGGCGCCGGCCTCGCCCAGGAGCTTGATGATCCGCTTCAACGCGGTCCCGACCTGCGCTGCCATGTCAGGCGCGTAATTGCCGGTCTCGTCGCCGCCGGTCTGCCCGGCCAGCATCACCCAGCGGCCCGGTCCCTCGACCACGACACCATGGGAAAAGCCGCGCGGTTTTTTCCACTCGGCCGGCTGCAAGATGTCCATGAGCGAATATCTCCCGATTGTTCTCGTTGTTCACTGATGCCTTAGCACGCCGCCATGCATCGCTGCACCGGCAGATTTGGCCGTTGCAAATGGCGACGATGTCGCTGATACCGGCTCTCCCTCAGGACCCTCGCCTCCCACACCTGCGCCGATGAACACGACACCGTCCAAAACGATGGCTGCCCTGTGGATGGCCGGCTGGCTTTCGCTGATGCTGGTCATGGCGGTCGCTGGGCGCGAGACCACGCGCGAGCTGAACGTCTTCGAGATTATGGAAGTGCGCTCGGTGATCGGGTTCACGCTTCTGCTGCCGATCATCTACCGGGCCGGTGGCTTCAAGGCGGTCGCGACCAAACGCCTGCCCCAGCACCTCGCACGCAACGGGGTCCATTATTTCGCACAGCTCGGCTGGTTCTACGCACTGACGCTGATCGGGATCGGCCAGGTCGTCGCGATCGAATTCACCATGCCGATCTGGACGGCGCTGCTGGCCGCAACATTCCTGTCCGAGCGCATGACCGTCTGGAAGGTATCCGCGATCGTACTCGGCATCGTCGGCGTGGTCATGATCGTGCGGCCCGCCACCGGCGAGATCAATCCGGGCCAGCTGATCGCACTGGGAGCCGCGATCGGCTTCAGCATTTCCATGATATTGGCGAAATCGCTGACCCGGACCGAAAGCGCATTATCCATCCTGTTCTGGATGATCGTCGTGCAGATGGTCGTGGGCCTGCTTCCGACGCTCTATGTCTGGACCTGGCCGTCAACCTCCCTGTGGGGTTGGCTGTTCGTCATCGGGGTCTGCGGCACATTCTCGCACTATTGCCTCGCCAGCGCGCTCCGGTACGCGGATGCGACCATTGTGGTGCCGATGGACTTTCTGCGGGTTCCACTCACGGCGACCGTCGGTTGGCTGCTCTATTCCGAGCGGCTCGATGCCTGGACCGTGCTCGGCGCGGCGCTGATCCTCTGCGGCAATCTCCTGAATTTGAAGCCGGCTTCGCCGGTTCCTGTCCGCGCGCGCTGAACCTCCCGACGCCTCGTGCGACAAAACCAAGTGGCCGTGTGATTTGGATCACGTTGGAGGGGCTTTCCATCGTGCACATTCTGCCACACAGCAGCGGGTTGAACGCGACGAACTGCCGTTTGGTGGTGCCAAGTCTTGGTGGCGCCAAGTCGGGCAATTCGTGTAAGTTCGTTGCCAATTTGTTGCTGCCTGCAATTCGATTCTGTTGGGGATTTCAGATGCGCACTCTCACCCTCCTCGCGTCGCTGATGTGCATGGCACTGTCGGTCAGTGCCGCGAAGGCCGACCGCCGTGTGGCTTTCGTCGTCGGCAACGGCACCTACAAGAACGTCGCACAATTGCCGAACCCGCCGATCGACGCCAAGGCGATGGCGGCAACGCTGCGCAATGTCGGCTTCGAGGTGATCGAAGGTTCGAACCTCTCGCGCGATCAGATGACGGAGAAGCTGCTGGACTTCGGCCGCAAGGCGCAGGGCTCCGATGTCGCAGTGTTCTATTATGCCGGTCACGGCATCGCGGTCGGCGGCTCCAACTATCTTCTGCCTGTCGATGCCGACATCAAGTCGGAGATGGACGTCAAGCTCGGTGCTGCCATCAACATCGATCTGACGCTCGAGCAGACCATGGGCGACGCCAAGGTCAAGCTGGTCTTCCTTGACGCCTGCCGCGACAATCCGTTCGCCGCCAAGATCAAGTCGAACTCCGCGACCCGCAGCGTCAACGTGCAGAGCGGTCTTGCCGAGATGAAGTCCGGCGAAGGCACGCTAATCGCGTTCGCCACCGGCCCGGGCCAGACCGCGCTCGACGGCCAGGAGGGCAACAACAGCCCGTTCACCCGTGCGCTGATCGACAACATCACCAAGCCCGGTGTCGAGATCCAGCAGGCGATGACGTCGGTCCGCGCCCAGGTCAACGAGGAGACCCACAAGGGTCAGCTGCCCTGGGGCCACACCAATTTGACCGGCGCGGTCTATCTCAACCAGGCTCCGACGACCCAGGTCGCCAATGCCGCACCGACGGCTGCTGGCAGCGCGCCAATGGCGACCGGCGGCAGCTCGGACGGCATCGAGCTCGAATACTGGCGCTCGGTGAAGGAGAGCAACAAGCCGGAAGAGCTCAACGCCTACCTCTCCGCCTACCCCAACGGTCAGTTCAAGGCGCTGGCGCTGGCACGCCTCGCGGCCATCAAGAGCGGCCCCTCGACCGCGACGCGTACCCTCACCGCTGGCGTCGATCCCGCGACCTTCACCGATGAGGCCACCCAGCTTACCGAGGACCAGATCGGCCTCGACAAGAACCTGCGCCGCGACGTTCAGCGTCGCCTCGGCGGGCTCGGCTTCGACAACAAACAGACAGGCGTGTTCAGCGAGGAGACCCGGTCGGTGCTCAAGCGGTGGCAGGCGGCGCGCGGCTATCCCGCGTCGGGTTACCTGAACAAACTCCAGCACAAGGCTCTGCTTTCGGAGGTTGTGGCCGGCCCGCCGACCGCGAGCGACAACAGCCAGAAGGCAGCCCGCCGGGCCGCCGCCCCCGCGGCCAGCAGCGCGCCCGCACCGGCTCCCCATCGCAGCAGCGGCGGCGATCCTGCCGGAGCAGCCTTCGTCGGCGGTGTCGTCGGCGGCATGATGGGCGGCATGTTCCGCCGCTGAGGCGACGCCAATCGCAGATACAAAAGCCCGGCTCGCGCCGGGCTTTTTCGTTGCGAGTCCCTCAGCCTTTGGTGCCTACTTCCCCGCGGCCTTTCGCAGGGCCTCGTTGATGCGGTCCTGCCAGCCGGGACCGCCGGCCTGGAAATGCTCCAGCACGTCCTGGTCGATGCGCAGCGTGACCTGCTCCTTGACCCCCGGCGCCACGTTCTGTTTTGGCGGTGCTGCGGCGATCTTCGCCGTCACCTTCTTGAACGCCGCCTCGGCCTCCGTCCTGGCGTCGCCCAACGTCCGCGGCCGCCTCGGTGGTTGATCCGCCATGTCCTAGATTCCTTCAAACAGAGCCGTCGAAAGATACCGCTCGGAGAAGGACGGCACTATAGCCAGGATGGTCTTTCCCGCAGCTTCCGGCCGCCTGCCGATCTCGAGGGCCGCGGCGATCGCGGCGCCCGACGAGATGCCGCCCGGAATGCCCTCATGCCGCGCCAGCGCCCGCGAGGTCTCGATCGCCGTCGTCGAGTTGATCTTCACGATCTCGTCGATCACCGAGCGGTCGAGGATGTCAGGGACGAAGCCCGCACCGATGCCCTGGATCTTGTGTGGCGTGTGCTGGCCGCCCGACAGCACCGGGCTCTCCTCCGGCTCGACCGCGATCACGCGCAGCGAGGGCCTGCGCGGCTTCAGCACCTGGCCGACGCCGGTGATGGTGCCGCCGGTGCCGACGCCGGCGACGAAGAAGTCGATGTTGCCGCCGGTGTCGTTCCAGATCTCCTCCGCGGTGGTGCGGCGGTGCACCTCGGGATTGGCGAGATTCTTGAACTGCTGCGGCATCACCGAATTCGGCGTCGTCTTCAACAGCTCTTCGGCTGTCGCAATCGCGCCCTTCATGCCTTGCGCGGCGGGTGTCAGCACCAGTTCCGCGCCCAGAAAGGCCAGCATCTTGCGCCGTTCGATCGACATCGACTCCGGCATGACCAGCTTGAGCCTATAACCGCGCGACGCCGCGACGAAGGCCAGCGCGATTCCGGTATTGCCGGAGGTGGGTTCGATCAGCACGGTGTCGGGCTTGACGATGCCGGCCTTCTCCATCGCGATGATCATGGCCGCGCCGATGCGATCCTTCACGCTTGCGGCGGGATTGAAATATTCAAGCTTTGCCAAAATGGTCGCGTTCACGCCGTGCATGGCCGGTAACTGGCGCAAGCGCACGATCGGCGTGTCGCCAAAAGCATCGACGATCGAGTCATAGATCCGGCCGCGGCCGGGTTGGTGCGCTGCACCCGTGGTGGACGATGCGTCCATGATGAACTCCCTGTGGCGACGATTTGTGCTTCTGTTGCAGCTCTTGCGCAGTTAGAGACAGCCTGCGGCGACACGCAAGCGACATTGCGGCACATGTTAAGTACGCTGCATCGCAAAATCACGTGAGCAGTAATTATCAGAAAACCAGCGCATTTGTGTTGCGACCTCGTCAACTGATTCTGCTTATGTTAGACTTAGGTCTCAAAGCAGAGAGGTCACCACGATGTCAGCAGTCGCTGAAGTGTTGTCGACCGTCGCATCGAACCGCGCTCCGCGGTGCAGTGAGTTGCCCACCTGTCCCGTCTGCGCCGACTCCATGGTCGCCGCCGAAGGTTCTGCGTATGTGTCGGAACACCTGATCAGCTATCTCTGGACCTGCGACAATTGCGGCTACGGCTTCGTGACCAAGCACGCCGTCAAGCAGCGCATTCTCTGCAACTGACGTTTCCTCTGCATCCGACCTTGCGCAATTGACCTAGCGCGGGGCGATATCGCCCCTCGCCCAGTCATCGCGCGTACGCCGATAGAACTCCTCGAACGTGCCCTGTGCGACCGCGTCCCTGATGCCCTGCATCAGGAACTGGTAGTAAGCGATATTGATCTCGGACAGCAGCATCGCGCCCAGCGTCTCGCCCGCCTTGACGAGATGATGCAAATAGGCGCGCACGTAGCTGCGCGCCGACGGCCAGGAGCTCTCTTCGTCGAGCGGACGGGGATCGTCGGCGTGGCGCGCGTTGCGCAAATTCACCTGGCCAAAGCGTGTGAAGGCAACGCCATGACGGCCATTGCGCGTCGGCATCACGCAATCAAACATGTCGATGCCGCGCTTGACTGCCTCGAGGATGTCGTCGGGTGTGCCGACGCCCATCAAATAGCGCGGCCGCTCTTTCGGCAGCAGCGGCGCTGTCTCGTCGATCATCGCCAGCATCACGGCCTGCGGCTCGCCGACGGCGAGACCGCCAATGGCATAACCATGGAAACCGATCTCGACGAGGCCTTGGGCGCTGGCATGACGAAGCTGGGGTATGTCGCCGCCCTGCACGATGCCGAACAGCATGTAGCCCTCGGGCGCGCTCTCGAAGGCGCGCTTGCTTCGCTCGGCCCAGCGCAGCGACAATTGCATCGCGCGGTCGATGTCGGCGCGCTCGGCGGGCAGTCGCACGCATTCGTCCATCTGCATGGCGATGTCGGAGCCGAGCAAACGCTGCACCTCGATCGAGCGCTCCGGCGACAGCTCGACCTTGGCGCCGTCGATATGCGAACGGAAGGTCACGGCCTGCTCGCTGACCTTGCGCAGATCCGCCAGCGACATCACCTGGAAGCCGCCGGAATCCGTCAGCATCGGCCCGTTCCAGCCGGTGAATGTCTGCAGGCCACCAAGTGCCGCGATCCGCTCGGCACCGGGACGCAGCATCAGATGATAAGTGTTGCCGAGCACGATGTCGGCACCGGCCTCACGCACCTCGCGCCAGTGCATGCCCTTCATCGCGCCAGCGGTACCGACCGGCATGAAGGCGGGCGTGCGCACCACGCCGTGCGGCGTAGTCAGGCGCCCGGTGCGCGCGGCGCCATCGGTGGCGAGCAGTTCGAAATGATTGGGCAGACCGGTGTCAGGACGATTCATGACGGTGCTTATTGCGTGTCGGAGCAGGCCGATCAACCCGCCCAGGCGATGCCTCGGCCAGCTTATGCATCAGACTGGGACAACGGACACCAATATTGGGGACACGGAATTGTGCGGCGGCGGCGCTTGTTAAACAAAACGATACAGTGTAGTTTTACCCTGGGGGCTGGACGAGCTGCCGCGGCAATGTTGCCGGCGGCGGTAGATGCGTGATCGCCAGCCACCGCCAATGCCCTTCCCTTCAAGTTCGACTGTTCCGTCCGCCCGTTCGCATGGCTGGACAAGGCAGACCGGCGCCCGCCTGTTCGGATTGCTGGTCTTGACGTGCAGCCTTGCGCTCGGCGCCTGCACCTCCCTGCCCCGCACGCCCTATACGGCCACCGAAGCCAGCACGTCGCGCGTCCTCGATATCGACGGCCTCCGGCGCTACGCCGACGAACCCATCACGAAATTCAGCTTCGAGAAGGACACCAGCACCGCAACGAAGTCCTACCTGGCGCTGTCAGGCGGCGGTGCCGATGGCGCCTATGGTGTCGGCGTGCTGAACGGCTGGACCGCGGCCAGAACCCGTCCCACCTTCTCGGTCGTCTCGGGCGTGAGCACCGGCGGCCTGATCGCGCCCTTTGCGTTTCTCGGCTCGCGATATGACGACACGCTGAAGGAGGTCTACACCAGCGGTGTCGCGGAGAGCCTGTTGAGCGATCCCAGCATCATGCGCGTGCTGTTCGGATCCGGCCTGTTCGGCAACACGCGGCTGCGCGAGCTCGTCGCCCGCTATGTCGGGCCCGAGATCATGGCGCAGGTCGCCCGTGAAAACGCCAGGGGCCGAAGGCTGCTGGTGGTGACCACCGATCTCGACACCCAGCGGACCGCGATCTGGGACATGGGCAAGATCGCCGCGGTCGGCACGCCCGAGGCGCTCAAGCTGTTTCGCGACGTGATGGCGGCCTCCGCCAGCATCCCCCTGGTGTTTCCGCCGATCATGATCGACGCCGAAGGCGAGGGCCGCAGGTTTCAGGAGATGCATGTCGACGGCGGCGTGACCGCCCCGGTGCTGACGCTGCCGGAAGCCCTGCTGTTCCAGGGCAGTCGCCTTCCCGGCCCTGCGAAGCTGGACATCTACATCCTCGTCAACAAGAAGATCGAACGCAATTTCGAGCTTGTCTCCAACAGCACCATCGACGTCGCCTCACGCAGCCTGTCGTCGATCACCCAGTCGCAGACCCGTTCGATCATCTTCTCGACTTATGATTTTGCCAGGCGCAACCGCCTGGGCTTCCATCTCTCCTACATCGCGCGCGACTATCCGGCGGCTCCCTCGGAAGGGTTCGACACCGCCTATATGCGGGCGCTGTATCAGTACGGATATGAGAAGGCGGCGTCTGGCCAAGCCTGGACTTCGACGCTTCCGTGAGCGCTCGCCGAGGAACGGGGCCGTGCCGGGACGGTTGACGATGAGGCCCATTCGGCCAGATTAGCCATGACGCACCCGTTGCTGCGCGTTATAGAGCAATCACGGATGTCACGACCGCGCAGGAATCATTGGGCATGGGATTGACTGCGACCAGGACAAGACCGGCAGCTCAGCGGCGCGAGGTGCCGAAATCGCGCGGCGGCCGGCCGACGAAGAGCGCCGCGATCGAGCGCGATCAGCGGCTGATCGAGGTCGCCACCCGCCTGTTCCTGGATCGCGGCTTTGACGCGACCTCGCTCGATGCAGTCGCTGAAGCCGCGCGAGTGAGCAAGCCCACCGTCTATGCCCGTTACGGCGACAAGCGCGGATTGTTCGCCGCCGTGCTGCGGCGCGAGATCGCGCGATGGCTTGCACCGCTATCCGCGGCCGCCGAGACGCAGCTCGGCAGCGCCTCGGATATCTCGGTCGAACAGCGGCTGGTCGAGATCGGGCGCGAGATGCTGACATTCACCTGCGGTCCCGATGCCGTCGCCTTCAGCCGCATGATGACGTCGCAGGCCATCAACTTCCCCGAGATCGCCAAGCTCGGCAAGGAGGAAGGCTGGCTCAAGGCCGTCGCCACCACGGCACGCTTCTTCGACCATCTGGTGGCGCAAGGCGCACTCAACATGGAAGACACCACGATCGCAGCCGAGGTGTTTCTCGATGTCGTCGTGGGACACACCCACCGCATGGCGACCTTCGGAACGACGCTCGAGCTGAAAGACGCCGAAAAGCGTATGCGGGTTGCCATCAAGCTGTTCCTGGCCGGAGCGCTTGGCCCCCCGGACCGCCTCCAGGACGCCGCCAAGACCACGCGGCGGCGGCGCCCATCCCGCTGACAATTCCGTGAGATTGCGATCTTTCCAGTGAATCCCGCGCCCGCGCCGTTGACCAAAACAAAACGATACGGTATGGTTTAGTTATAGGGCGATGCGGATCGCTTTTTCACCAGCCCCAAGAGGTCCGCACCGCCTCGATCGCCGCGGCGGTACAGCCCGTCACGACGCTCAGCGGCCGACCGATGCCCAAGGTCGGCCGCAAATTCTTTACGATCATCCGGCACACTCGCTGGCCGAGGGTTTCGAGCATGACGACAGCCAAACGACGTATCTCGGGATTGCTCGCGATCGCCCTGTCCGCACTCCTCCTCGCGGCGCCGGTGCGGGCGATCGTGAGCACGGGCACGCCGACCGCCCTTCACAGCGACACAGATGGTGACGCTGAGGCCGACCGCCAAGCGGTCAGTCGCGAGATCGAGCGCTTCCGCAGCTCGTCGATCTCGATCAACCAGGCCATGGCGATTGCGGAAGCCCGCCACGCCGGTGCCACCACGGCGGATGTGAGTTTCGACGGAGCCTCCGGTGTGCCGGTCTACCGGGTGAAGACCCTGCACAACGACCGGATCTGGCGCCACACCATCAATGCGGCGACTGGTGAGCTCGTCGGCGGCGAAGCCGCCCTCCCTCTCGCCGAGCTCGACCTCGACGACCGCAGCAACCTCGCAGCGCTCGGTGCCATCAAGCATCGGCTTGCGGATGCCGTGCACGTCGCCGAACGCGCGGCCTCAGGCAAGGCGATCAGCGGCGGGCTGGTGCGCGAACGCGGCCGGCTGAATTTCGCGATCGTCGTCATCAGTGGCGACAACCTCAAGGAGGTCATCCTCGAACCGCCGGGCGCCCGGACTAAATAGCGGCAGCCCCAATCCCGCCGAAAAGCCATTGACGGGCGCAAAACTCTCCCGCATAAGCTCCCGCCATGTTCACGACCACCAAACGCACGACGAAAACCACCACGGCCTTCGGGGCCCGGGGAGGCGTGCGCGTGTAGTCGTCGACTAGAACGCAATCCACTCTACCGAAGCCCCGCCCTCGTTGGTCCGGG
Organism: Bradyrhizobium sp. MI1.10; assembly: GCF_055811035.1. NCBI lineage: Bacteria > Pseudomonadati > Pseudomonadota > Alphaproteobacteria > Hyphomicrobiales > Nitrobacteraceae > Bradyrhizobium > Bradyrhizobium sp. MI1.10. The sequence goes on along the minus strand of NZ_JBVVPN010000002.1, from coordinate 386,704 downwards.
GCTTTTTTGTTGTCTGAATTCTCAAATCAATGGAGGACACAGTGAGTAACGATCCCGTCGTCGCGATTGTCGGCGTCACCGGTGCGGTGGGCGCCGAATTCATTGCCACCATGGACAAGCGCGGCTTTCGCGTCGGCAAGCTCAAGGCGCTCGCCAGCGCCCGCTCGGCCGGCAAGACGGTGTCGTTCCGCGGGCAAGACGTCGTCATCGAGGAGCTGACCGAACGCGCCTTCGAAGGCGTCGACATCGCCCTGTTCTCCGCCGGCGGCAGCATCTCCAAGAAGTACGCGCCGATCGCCGTCAAGGCGGGGGCCGTCGTCGTCGACAACTCCTCCGCCTTCCGGATGGACCCGAACGTGCCGCTGGTAATCCCCGAGATCAATGCGAACCGCATCCGCGACCACAAGGGCATCATCGCCAACCCGAACTGCGCCGCCATCACGGCGCTGGTGCCGCTATGGCCGATCCACCAGACCAACCGCATCAGGCGCGTGATCATCTCGACCTACCAGGCCGCCTCCGGCGCCGGCGCCGCCGCCATGGACGAGCTGGTCGAGTCCACCCGCGCCAACCTCAACGGCCAGGTTTATACGCCGAAAGTGATGCCGCATCCCTACGCCTTCAACCTCTTCAACCACAACACGGCGATCGACCCCGACACCGGCTACAACGACGAAGAGACCAAGGTCATCAACGAAACCCGCAAGATCTTCGAGGACGACAAGATCGCGATCGGCGTCACCTGCGTCCGTGTGCCGGTGCTGCGGGCTCATTGCGAAGCCATCACCTTCGAATGCGAGAAGCCGATCAGCGAGGATCAGGTCCGTGCCATCATGGCGCGAGCGCCCGGCGTCAAGGTCGTCGACGACCGTGCCAAGAACTACTTCCCGATGCCGATCGACGCCACGGGCCAGGACGACGTCCTGGTCGGCCGCATCCGCAAGGACCTCAGCGACCCCTCCGGGCATTCGATCTCGATGTTCGTGGCAGCGGACCAGTTGCTCAAGGGCGCTGCGCTCAATGCAGTGCAGATCGCGGAGCTCTTGCCGCAGCGGGTGATGGCGTAACGGGAGGTGCGTAGGGTGGGTTAGCGACAGCGTAACCCACCACTGTCTCTACCGCGTAAACAGAAGCGGTGGGTTACGCCTTACGGCTAACCCACCCTACGGCGCCCGAAACAACAAACACGCATCGCCATAGGAATAGAACCGATAGCCGGTCGCGATCGCATGCGCATAGGCCTGCCGCATCGCATCGAGCCCGGAGAACGCCGACACCAGCATGAACAGTGTCGACTTCGGCAAATGGAAATTGGTCAGCAGAACATCGACGGCGCGGAAGCGATAGCCCGGGGTGATGAAGATCGACGTCTCGGCGGCGAACGGCTCAAGGGTGCCGTCCTCGCTGGCTGCGCTTTCGAGCAGGCGCAACGACGTGGTGCCAACCGCGATGATGCGGCCGCCGGTCTTGCGCGCGGTGTTGAGCCGCTCCGCCGTCTCGGCCGAGAGCGTGCCCCACTCGGCGTGCATCTTGTGGCCTTCGGTGTCGTCCACTTTCACCGGCAGGAAGGTCCCTGCCCCGACATGCAGCGTGACGCGGTTGATGCCGACGCCGCGCGCGTGCAGCGCCTGCTCCAGCGCGGGCGTGAAATGCAGGCCGGCTGTCGGCGCGGCAACGGCGCCTTCGTTCGCCGCGAACATGGTCTGGTAGTCGGCGAGATCCTGATCGTCGGGCGTGCGTTTCGAGGCGATGTAGGGTGGCAGCGGCGGGCTGCCGAGATCGGCGATGGCCTGATCCAGCGTCGGACCGTGGAACGAAAATGACAGCGTCACCTCGCCTTCCGCGCCCTTGGCCTCGACCTCGGCGTCGAGATGGCCAAGCAGGCAGACCTTGCCCTCATTGCCGAAGCGGATGCGGTCGCCGGCTGCGAGTTTCTTGGCGGGCTTCACCAGCGCCTGCCAGCGCGAGCCGTCGAGGCGCTTGATCAGCGTCGCCTCGATCTTCGGCTCGGTCTCGCGGCCGATGCGACGGCCCTTCAATTGCGCCGCGATCACCTTGGTGTCGTTGACGACGAGCTGGTCGCCCGGCTTCAGCCATTGCGGCAGATCGGCGATGACCTGGTCGCGGAGCGTGCCGGGATCGACGACCAGCATCTTCGCGGAGTCGCGCGGGCTCGCCGGGCGCAATGCGATGCGCTCGGCGGGCAGGTCGAAATCGAAGAGATCGGTGCGCATCTCGGGCTCACGGCCGTACAGTCACTCCTCATCCTGAGGAGCGCGGAACGCGCATCTCGAAGGATGAAGGCCCTGCTGCTGCAGCTCGGCCTTCATGGTTCGAGACGGCGCTACGCGCCTCCTCACCATGAGGAGAAACGCCTACTCCGCGTCAGCCGCCATCCGCGCCTTGACGATCTTGTCGGGGTTCTGCACGGGTTCGCCGCGCTTGATCTTGTCGACGTTCTCCATGCCCTCGGTAACCTTGCCCCACACCGTGTACTGGTTGTCGAGGAAGCGGGCGTCGTCGAACACGATAAAGAACTGGCTATCGCCGGAATCCGGGCTGGCGGCGCGCGCCATCGAGGTGGTGCCGCGCACATGCGGCTCCTTGTTGAACTCGGCCTTCAGCTTCTTGCCGGAGCCGCCGGTGCCGGTGCCCTGCGGGCAGCCGGTCTGCGCCATGAAGCCGTCGATCACGCGATGGAACACGATGCCGTCGTAGAAGCCCTCGCGCACGAGCTCCTTGATGCGCGCGACGTGGCCGGGCGCCAGATCAGGCCGCATCTCGATGGTAACGGGGCCCTGGGTGGTCTCGAGGATCAGTGTGTTTTCGGTGGCGCTCATGCTCGTCTCTCTTGGGTTGGGGGTGAAGTCCTGTCAGGTGAAGATTTGCGGTTGCGAAACTGGATCGCGAATGGACGCCCTGCAGCGGCGCCGGCCATCGCATCGGTAAATGGCATCGGCGTGCAACGTTGCAATGCCTCCATCACCGCGACCCGGTATTGCAGCCGGTCCTCGTCGGAAGCCTCCGCGGATTCATAGGTAATCCTCGGGTGGCCCAGAATGTTTCCAGCCCGGTTAAAGCTCACGACGACGGTGATGTCGATCGGGCGGGCCTTGGCGGCGGGCGGCGGCTTCCAGCAGGTGCGCAGATGCCGGAAGATGTCCTGGATGGTGTTGACCTGTGCGTCCTCGGCGATTGCGCCGGGGACGCCGAGCAGCAGCACCGCGGCAACCAGCAGGAGCTTGCCACAGGCGCGCGCCATCGCCTCTCCTACTTGATGTCGGAAGCGACCTGCACCTTCACCATCTTGTCGGGATCGGTGACGGTGCCGCCGCTTGATCCGGGAGGCGCCTTCTTCAGCTTGTCGACGACGTCCATGCCCTGCACGACCTCGCCGATCACGGTGTACTGGTTGTCGAGGCTGCCGCCGTCGGCGAACATGATGAAGAACTGCGAATTGGCGGTGTCGACGCTGTCGCCGCGCCGGGCCATGCCGACGATGCCACGCGCAAAATGCACCTTGGAGAATTCCTGCTTCAGGTTCGGATATTTCGAGCCGCCGGTGCCGTTGAAGTTCTGACCGTCGCCGGTCTGCGCCATGAAGCCGTCCATGACGCGGTGGAACGGCACATTGTTGTAATAGCCCTCGCGCGCGAGCTGTTTGATGCGTTCGGCGTGCTGGGGCGCGAGGTCCGGCCTGAGCTTGATGACGATGCGGCCCTTGGTGGAGTCGATGACGATGGCGTTGGCCTTGTCGAGGCCGGCCGGCAAGGCTTGCGCGAAGGCCGGCACCGCGAACAGAACCGCGGCAAGAACTGCGAGAATTCGGATCATGATAACTCCGGATCAGAGATGAGAAAGGAAACGCGCCGTTATCAGGCGAATTTTGCCTTGAGCTGGGCCGCAACCAGCGGCGGGACGAAGGCCGAGACGTCCCCGCCCATGGCAGCGATCTGGCGCACCAAAGTGGCGGTGATCGGGCGGACCATGGGAGAAGCCGGCAGGAAGACCGTATGCACCTCGGGCGCCATGGCCTCGTTCATGCCGGCGAGCTGCATCTCGTAGTCGAGATCGGTGCCGTCGCGCAGGCCCCGAATCATGATCGTCGCACCGTACTTGCGCGCCGATGTCACCGACAGGTCGTCAAACGTCACCGCTTCGAGCACGCAGCCGGCCTGGGCCGCCACCGGCCCGCAGACGTCATGGAGCATCTTCAACCGCTCCTCGGTCGAGAACAGCGGCTTCTTGCCGGGATGCACCCCGATCGCCACAACGAGCCTGTCGCACAGCGACACGCTGTGCCGGACCACGTCCAGATGGCCGTTGGTGATGGGGTCGAAGGAACCTGGATAGAAGGCAATGCGCGGCATGGCCAACGTCCTACCGCGCCCGGCCCGGCCCGGCAAGCCGGTCAGGTTCCCTGGCGGTTTTTCCGCAAAACCGTGTCGGAATGGGCCGAATTGTTTCGTCCTGAGGGCGGCCACGAAACAAAACGGAGCGCGAACGAAACCATTTCCCGGGTTCGCGAAGACGTCCGGAAACTGGCCATGGTTACTAATCCGGCCAACGAACGACGGGCCGCACACTGGGCGTAGCGGCCGCATCACAGGGGACTGTCATGATCAAAGCTCTTTCGGCGATCGCCATCTCTGGGTGTGTTGCTGCCGCTCTCACCCTCCTGCCCGGCTTCGCCCCCACCGTCGAAGCGAGCGTGCCGCAACCGCTCGCCAAGAGCGACCGGCTCGACATCCGCACCATCGGCAAGGACTGCTCGCAGCAGGCCTGGCCGAATTTCGAGGCGTCCTGCCTTCGCCAGGCCGGCACCAAAGCCGACATCCGCGAGGCTCGCCTCGTGACCGCAAACCGCACTCCGTAGCGGCGTCTGTCAGTTTCGCGTCAGGTAGCGACAAATCCCATAGATAAACCCCATGGATATTTGCGACGTCCCGTCGCAGACTGCCCGATGCTCGCGCCCGCCGGAATGACCCGTCGGCCGCGATCCCATCGAGGGGTCGCCATTGTCCAGTACGCCTGCAGTCGCCTCCGGCCATCAACCTGATCCACTGCCGCTTGCAATGACCATGGGCGCCCTCGGGGTGGTCTATGGCGATATCGGCACCAGTCCCCTCTACGCCCTCAAGGAAGCCGCCAAGGCCGCCGCCCACGGCGGCACATTGACGAACGATGCCGTTCTGGGCGTTGCCTCGTTGATCCTCTGGGCGCTGTTGCTGATCATCTCGCTGAAATATGCGCTGTTGATTTTGCGCGCTGACAACCGCGGCGAAGGCGGCATCGTCGCCCTGCTGGCCTTGCTGCATGCCCGCAACGCCCAACCCGGTACTTGGCGCGCGCATCTGCTGGTCGTCGGCCTCGTCGGCGCCGCCCTGCTCTACGGCGACGGGGCGATCACGCCGGCGATCTCGGTGCTGTCAGCCATCGAAGGTCTGAAGGTCGACGCACCCTCGCTCGCGCCGGCGGTGGTGCCCGTGACCGTCGTCATCCTGATCGGACTGTTCATGATGCAGAAGCAGGGCACCGGCTTCATCGGCCGCATCTTCGGACCGGTGATGCTGGCCTGGTTCTTCGTGCTGGCAGCGCTCGGCATCCACGGCATCGTCAAGGCGCCGGCGGTGCTGGCGGCGCTGAGCCCGCTCTATGCGTTCGACTTCCTGATCCACCAGGATTTTCATGTCTCCTTCGCGATCCTGGGGGCCGCCTTCCTCGCGGTGACCGGCGGCGAAGCCATGTATGCTGACATGGGGCATTTCGGCCGCCTGCCGATCCGGCTGGCCTGGTTCGCGATCTGCCTGCCCGCGCTGGTGCTGAACTATTTCGGCCAGGCCGCGCTGCTGATCACCGACCCCTCCATGATCGAGAATCCGTTCTTCCAACTCTGCCCCGACGCCCTGCACTATCCGCTGGTCGCGTTCTCGGCGGTCGCGACCGTGATCGCCTCGCAGGCCATCATCTCGGGCGTGTTCTCGCTGACGCAGCAGTCGATTCAGCTCGGTTTCCTGCCGCGCATGCAGATCCGTCACACCACGAGCGCAGCGATCGGCCAGATCTACGTGCCGTTGGTGAACTGGCTGCTCGCCGCCGCAACGCTCGGCGCCGTGCTGAGCTTCGGCAGCTCGGAGGCGCTGGCCGGCGCCTACGGCATCGCGGTGTCGCTGTTGATGGCGATCACCACGCTGCTCGCTGCCCTGGTCGCGATCCAGTGGGGCTATTCGCCGTGGCTGGTGGTGGCCGTGAACGGCTTCTTCTTCGTGATCGACGTGATCTTCTTCTCGGCCAATTCGATCAAGCTGTTCGAGGGCGGCTGGTTTCCGCTGATGCTCGCGGGCTTCGTCGCTTTCCTGATGCTGACCTGGCGCAGCGGCGTGAAGCTCGTCGAAGCGGCACGCGCGAAGCTGCGCCAGCCCGAGGAGGATCTGATCGAAACCGCGGTCAACAAGTGCAGCGCCAGGCTGCCCGGCACCGCCGTGTTCCTGGCGTCGGCGCCGCGCGGCGTGCCGCTGGCGCTGACCCAGTTCGTCAAGCACAACCACGTGCTGCACGAGCGCATCGTCCTGGTCACCGTGCTGATCGAGGAGCTTCCTCACATCGACGACGAAGACCGCATCGAGGTGATCGAAATCATTCCCGGCATTACCCGCGTCGTTCTGCATTACGGGTTCATGCAGAACCCGACGATCTACGAAGGGCTGACCTTCGCCTGCCGCCACGGCAAGCTGCCCGGCATCGACCTCTCCGACATCACCTATTACGTCGGCCGCGAGACCATCATCCCGCGCGAGGACGTGCCGGGCATGTGGGTCTGGCGCGAAACCGTGTTCGCCTTCCTGCAGCGCAACGCCGAACGCTCCGCCGCGTTCTTCGGCGTGCCGACCAAGCAGGTGGTGGAGTTCGGCACGGAGCTGGAGATTTAGCGCAATTCGTAGCCCGGATGGAGCGACTTGTCCGCCGTAGCTCGGAGAGCGAAGGCGGAAGTGCAATCCGGGACAGCCGTTCGAATGAAGAACCCGGATTTCGCTTGCGCTCCATCCGGGCTACGAGGGGTGACGCATCACTCCCCGTTCGACTCCCCATTCGCCCCGTTTCCGCTCTCGGCCTCTTCCGTGATGTGCTCGACCGAGACGACGTGTTCGTCCTCGGCGGTGTCGAACACGATCACGCCCTGGGTTGAGCGGCCGGCCACGCGGATGCCTTCGACCGGGCAGCGGATCAGCTGGCCCTTGTCGGTGACCAGCATGATTTGATCGGCGTCTTCCACGGGGAACGACGCCACCAGGTTGCCGTTGCGGTTGTTGACGCTCATGGCCACGATGCCTTTGCCGCCGCGGCCCGTGGTGCGGTACTCGTAGGACGAGGTCCGCTTGCCGTAGCCGTTGACGGAGACGGTCAGCACGACCTGCTCGGCCGCCGACATTTCGACATAGCGCTCCTGAGCCAGCTGGAAGCTGCCGGAGGTCTCCTCGGCCTCGGCGTCCGCCGCCGGCTCCTCGGCCGCAGCTTCGCCGGCAACCGCACGACGCATCTTCAGATACGCCGAGCGCTCGTCGGACGTCGTCTCGACGTGGCGCAGGATCGCTAGCGAAATCACCTTGTCGCCCTCGGCAAGCGCAATGCCGCGCACGCCCATCGAGGTGCGCCCGGTGAACACGCGCACGTCGGTCACGGGGAAGCGGATGCACTGGCCGCCGGCGCCGGTCAAAAGCACGTCGTCGTGCTCGGTGCAGATCTGCACGTCGACGATAGCTTCGTTGTCGTCGAGCTTCATCGCGATGATGCCGGAGCGGCGGACGTCGACGAAGTCGGACAGCTTGTTGCGCCGGACGTTGCCGCCTGTCGTGGCGAACATCACGTCGAGATTGCCCCAGGTGGACTCGTCCTCCGGCAGCGGCATGATGGTGGTGATGCGCTCGCCCTGCTCCAGCGGCAGGATGTTGATCAGCGCCTTGCCGCGCGCGTTCGGCGCGGCCATCGGCAGGCGCCAGACCTTGATCTTGTAGACCTGGCCGCGCGAGGAGAAGAACAGCATCGGAGTATGCGTGGACGCCACGAACAGCCGGCTGACAAAATCCTCGTCGCGGGTCTGCATGCCGGCGCGGCCCTTGCCGCCGCGGCGCTGGGCACGGTAGGCCGACAGCGGCACGCGCTTGACGTAGCCGGCGTGCGAGACGGTGACGACCATGTCCTCGCGCTGGATCAGGTCCTCGTCCTCGACCTCGCCTTCCTGCTCGATGATGACGGTGCGGCGCGGGGTCGCGAACTCGGCCTTCACCTCGGCGAGCTCGGACTTGATGATTTCAAGCACGCGGTCGCGCGAGCGCAGGATGTCGAGATAGTCGGCGATTTCGCCGGCGAGCTTGTCGAGTTCCTCGCGGATTTCGTCACGGCCGAGTGCGGTGAGGCGTTGCAGGCGCAAATCGAGAATGGCCCTCGCCTGCTCCATCGACAGCCGGATCGTACCGTTCTCGCTGATGCGGTGGCGCGGATCGTCGATCAGCGTCAGCATGTCCTCGACGTCCCGGGCCGGCCAGTCGCGCGACATCAGGGTGTCGCGGGCGGTGGTCGGGTCGGGCGAGGTCCGGATGACGCGGATCATCTCGTCGATATTGGCGACCGCGATCGCCAGACCGACCAGGATATGGGCGCGATCACGGGCCTTGGCGAGCAGGAACTTGGTGCGCCGCGTGACGACGCGCTCGCGGAAGTCGACGAAGATCGCCAGCAGGTCCTTCAGATGCATGATCCGCGGACGGCCGCTGTCGAGCGCCACCATGTTGACGCCGAAGCTCGTCTGCAGCGGCGTGAACCTGTAGAGCTGATTCAGCACCACATCCGGCACGGCGTCGCGCTTCAGTTCGATGACGACGCGGTAGCCGTCGCGATCCGATTCGTCGCGCAGGTCGCCGATGCCTTCGATCTTCTTTTCCTTGACCAGCTCGGCGATGCGCTCGACCATCGTCGCCTTGTTCACCTGGTAGGGAATCTCGCTGATGATGATCGCCTCGCGCTCCTTGCGGATGGTCTCGATCGCGACCTTGCCGCGCATCATGACCGAGCCGCGCCCGAGGTGATAGGCGGCGCGGATGCCCTGCCGTCCGAGGATGACGCCGCCGGTCGGGAAATCCGGTCCCGGCACGATGTTGATGAGCTCGTCGATGGTGAGCGCGGGGTTGTCGATCAGCGCGACGCAGGCGTCGATGACTTCGCCGAGATTGTGCGGCGGGATGTTGGTCGCCATGCCGACTGCGATGCCGCCGGCGCCGTTGACGAGCAGGTTCGGGAACTTGGCCGGCAAGACCGACGGTTCGGTCTCGTTGTTGTCGTAGTTCGGCTGGAAGTCGACCGTGTCCTTGTCGATGTCGGCCAGCAGAGCCAGCGCCACCTTCGTCAATCGGGCTTCAGTATAACGATAGGCAGCCGGAGGATCGCCGTCGACCGAGCCGAAATTGCCCTGACCGTCGATCAGCGGCACGCGCATGGAGAAGTCCTGCGCCATCCGGACCATGGCGTCGTAGATCGACTGGTCGCCATGCGGATGATATTTACCGATGACGTCACCGACCACGCGGGCGGACTTGACGTACTTCTTGTCCGGCGTGTGCCCCTGCTCGTTCATCGAGTACAGGATGCGCCGATGCACCGGCTTCAGGCCGTCGCGGGCGTCAGGCAGCGCACGCGCCACAATCACGCTCATGGCGTAGTCGAGATAGGACTTCTTCATCTCCTCGAAGATGGAGACGGGGCGAATATCCGAGGGTTGCGCCGGCTGGTCGCCGGGCTTGTCGTCGTCGTCAGCCAAGGGGAAATCCGATGAGGTTTTATCTGGGAATCATATAGCGCATCGAGCCTCTGATAACCACCCTCGCGGGGATCTGGGAAGCGCTTTTTCCGCCTATTTTTCCAACAACTTAAGCCCTTGCGAGCGGTGCCTCGGGCAGCCCCCGCATCGGCCTTGCAAAATCGCCGGTAACACGTGGAAAACCGACCGGCGAGCTTGCCCCGTCAGCGCGTTTGCCAAGCCGCAATCCGAGCTCACCCCAAACATGAAGCGGGCCCGGAAATCCCGAGCCCGTCCTGCCGATTAGTGGGATTTTTTGACACGAGATGAGAAGCGCCGCCCACGCGGCCGGCGCCTCCGCATCGATATGCCTCGTTCTCAGAACGGAATCGCTCAGAACGGGATGTCGTCGTCCATGTCGCTGTTGCGGCCACCGCCGCCGGCGGCAACGGGTCGCCGCGGCGCGCTGCTGACCGGACCGGAGGAGCCGAAATCGCCGCCCGGCTCGTCGCCGAAGCTGCCGCCTCCCCCGCCGCCACTACGGCCGTCCAGCATCGTCAGGGTGGAGTTGAAGCCCTGCAGCACGACTTCGGTCGAGTACTTTTCAACACCGCTCTGGTCGGTCCATTTGCGGGTCTGGAGCGCACCCTCGACGTAAATCTTGGCGCCCTTCTTCAGATACTGTTCGGCGACCTTGCAGAGCCCTTCATTGAAGATCACGACGCGGTGCCACTCGGTCTTTTCCTTGCGCTCGCCGGTCGCCTTGTCGCGCCAGGTCTCCGAGGTGGCGACGCTCAGATTGGCGATCGGCCGCCCGTCCTGGGTGCGGCGGATTTCAGGATCCTTGCCGAGATTTCCAACCAGAATGACCTTGTTGACGCTTCCCGCCATCTCCGCTCTCCGCTCCGAATGCCACTGAATTCAAGAAGGCCGGTCCGCTCCCCGCGCTCCACCGTGCCTGTTGAGGCGACCCTATACGCTCGCCGAACGCTTGCGGACGACGATCAGTCCGTCGCCCCTCCGGTTATCCCCACATATAGCATCGACCTCCGGCATGTTCCAGATTTGTTCTTGGCGAACTTCCGCATCGAATATGTGGCGTCGATCGGCCAATGTACTGCGGGAAGGCACGCGTCGATTGGAACCTTTGTAGGTTCCCAAAAGCGAAGGAAAGAACTTAACATTCAGCAAGTTGTGGGTCCTCGCACGGCCCCGTTCTTGTTGCATTTCGGAGACGGACTTTGCCGCTCCGCAGAGCTACGGTTTCCTCGGACTTAAATCATATGGGCCCTCGTGCCTGATCAACCGCTTCGGGGAAGAAAGAAGCGGACGAACCTGGGGAGACTGGCAATGAATAAGCTTCTTATTGGTGCAATCAGTGCAGTGGCGATGGGCCTGTCGGCTCCCGCGAGCGCGGCGGATCTTGCCGCGCGTCCCTACACCAAGGCTCCGGCGCCGGCGATTGCCACCATCTACGATTGGAGCGGCTTCTACATCGGCATCAACGGCGGCGGTGGCTCGAGCCACACGTGCTGGGACTTCGTCACGCCCGCGACCGGCGTTTTGGTCGGGGAAGGCTGCCATAACGCGGTCGGCGGCACGGTCGGTGGCCAGATCGGCTATCGCTGGCAGTCCACCAATTGGGTGTTCGGCCTCGAAGGCCAAGGCAACTGGGCCGACTTCCGGGGCGACAACGTGAGCACACTTTTCCCCGGCACCGCCCTGGTCACGGGTGATCGCAACCGTTCCCGCATCGACTCTTTCGGGCTCATCACCGGTCAGATCGGTTACGCCTGGAACAACGTGCTGCTTTACGTGAAGGGCGGCGCCGCCGTCGTCGGCGACAAATACGACATCTACGCTGCGGCGGGCACGCCCGGCGCGGGCGCGCTGCTGGCCTCGGCGCGGGAGACTCGCTGGGGTGGCACGGTCGGGGCCGGTCTGGAGTTCGGCTTCGCTCCCAACTGGTCGCTGGGCTTTGAATACGACCACATCTTCCTTGGCGATCGCACGATCGGCTTCACAACGCCCGCGGGTGCGGTTTTCGGCAGCGACCGGATTCGCCAGGACGTCGACATGGGCCTCGTCCGCTTGAACTATCGCTGGGGCGGTCCGGTCATCGCAAAGTACTGATCGCGCTGGAATAGAGCACTTCGAAGGCCGGCCTCGTGCCGGCCTTTTGCTGTGCGGTTCTGCGATATCAATAGGTCAATAGCCGTTCCGTTTTCCGATCGCTGTTGCTTTTCAGTGACACAACTTGCGGCTTCACCGGTGTATGGACGATATCAGTTGGACCACGGCGTCCGATGCTCTTCCGGAACAGGGAGGGACAACAGAAACTGGGACTGGGATTACTGAAGATGAAAAAGATTTGGTTGGCTTCGGCCTGTTTGTTCGCACTCGCTGCCCCGGCTTCGGCCGCTGATCTGGCGGCGCGCCCCTACACCAAGGCTCCGGTGGCCATGGCTTCGGTCTACAACTGGACCGGCTTCTACCTCGGTATCGTCGGTGGCGGCGCCTGGGAAAATTCCTCGACCGACCCGAAGATGAAGGGCGGCTTCGTCGGCGGTACTGCCGGCTACAACTGGCAGACCGGCAATGTCGTGTTCGGCATCGAGGCCGATGGTTCCTGGGCTGACGTCAGCGCGTCGGTCACCGGCCCCGTTGCCGTCCCCGGCTTCGGCCTCGTCAGCACCACCCTCAGCTCGAAGACCGATGCGATGGGCACCGTGCGCGGCCGCATCGGCTACGCCGTCAACAACGTCCTGTTCTACGGCACCGGTGGTTACGCCTGGATCGACAACAAGCTCAGCATCAGCGCGCTCGGCGTGACCGCTTCCGACAGCAAGTGGCACTCCGGCTGGACCGTCGGTGCGGGCGTCGAAGCGTTCTTCGCTCCGCAGTGGTCGGTCAAGGGCGAGTACCTCTTTCGCAGCCTCGGCGGCGAGACCTACTTCTCGGGCGCCCTGCCCACCGGCACGCTCGAGTTTCACACCGTGCAGGTCGGCGTGAACTATCACTTCGGGGGCCCGATCGTCGCGAAGTACTGATCTTCGCTATCGACGCCATCGTGTTACGAAAGGCCGGCCTCGCGCCGGCCTTTTTGTTTGAACGGGACCGGTCACGCGCAGTTCCGCAAGCCGTGCTCCTGCCAGATGCCGCCAGCGCGCCAACAATCCGTTGACGATTCGCAAACGCCACTGGAAATCCGTCCCTGTTCTTCCTACGTTCGCTTACTTACCCATCGGCGCCGATCCCGGTTCCGGGCGATGCGCGCCTTTCAAGTTGGCGCGATCGCGCGCTTTTGGATTCCCTGAGGACCACCAGGATGGATGAAGTGATCAAGGCGAAGCGCCAACAACAGAACGCGGGAGCACACCTGCGCGCGATTACGATCCGTGGCGCGCGCGAGCACAACCTCAAGAACGTCGACGTCGAAATTCCCCGCGACAAGCTCGTCGTGTTCACGGGGCTGTCAGGCTCCGGCAAATCCTCCCTCGCGTTCGACACCATCTATGCCGAGGGCCAGCGCCGCTACGTCGAATCGCTGTCGGCCTATGCCCGCCAGTTCCTGGAGATGATGCAGAAGCCCGACGTCGACCAGATCGACGGCCTGTCGCCGGCGATCTCGATCGAACAGAAGACGACGTCGAAGAACCCGCGCTCCACCGTCGGCACGGTGACCGAAATCTACGACTATATGCGCCTGCTGTGGGCGCGCGTCGGCGTGCCCTATTCGCCCGCCACCGGCCTGCCGATCGAGAGCCAGACCGTCTCGCAGATGGTCGATCGCGTGCTGGCGCTGCCGGAGAGCTCGCGGCTCTATCTGCTTGCGCCAGTCGTGCGCGGCCGCAAGGGCGAGTACCGCAAAGAGCTCGCCGAATGGCTCAAGAAGGGCTTTCAGCGCGTCAAGATCGACGGCGCCTTCCATGAGCTCGCGGAAGCGCCTGTTCTCGACAAGAAATTCCCGCACGATATCGACGTCGTCGTCGATCGTATCGTGGTGCGCCCCGACATCGGCCAACGCCTCGCCGAAAGCTTCGAGACCGCGCTCAAGCTCGCCGAGGGCCTCGCCGTCATCGAATTCGCGGACGCGCCGGCTGCAGCAGCCCCCGCGGAAGAGAAAAAGAAGACGGCCAAGATCCACGACAAGAGCGGACCCGAGCGCATGCTGTTCTCGGAAAAGTTCGCCTGCCCTGTCTCCGGCTTCACCATCCCCGAGATCGAGCCCCGGCTGTTCTCGTTCAACAATCCCTATGGCGCCTGCCCCGCCTGCGGCGGCCTCGGCGTCGAGCAGCATGTCGACGAGGACCTCGTCATCCCCGACAAGGAGCTAGCCATCGGCAAGGGCGCGATCGCGCCCTGGGCCAAGTCCTCGTCGCCCTATTACATTCAGACGTTGACTGCGCTCGGCAAGCATTACAAGTTCACGCTGACCACCAAATGGAAGGATCTGCCCAAGAAGACGCAGAACGCGATCCTCCATGGCTCCGGCGAGGACGAGATCAAGTTCTCCTACGAGGACGGCGTCCGTTCCTATGACACCAAGAAGCCGTTCGAGGGCGTCATCACCAACATCAACCGCCGCTATCGCGAGACCGAGAGCGAGTGGGCGCGCGAGGAGCTGGCGAAGTACTTCCACGACGTGCCCTGCGAGGCGTGCCACGGCTTTCGGCTCAAGCCCGAGGCGCTCTGCGTCAAGATCGGCGGCAAGCATATCGGCGACATCTCCGAGATGTCAGTGAAGGGCGCCGGCGCGTGGTTCGAGACCGTGCCGGAGGCGCTGAACACCCAGCAGAACGAGATCGCCGGCCGCATCCTCAAGGAGATCCGCGAGCGCCTCACCTTCCTGCTCGACGTCGGCCTCAACTATCTCACGCTGTCCCGCTCCTCCGGCACGCTCTCCGGCGGCGAGAGCCAGCGCATCCGCCTGGCCTCGCAGATCGGCTCGGGCCTGACAGGTGTGCTCTATGTGCTCGACGAACCCTCGATCGGCTTGCACCAGCGCGACAACGCGCGCCTGCTCGACACGCTCAAGAGACTTCGCGACCTCGGCAACACCGTGATCGTGGTCGAGCATGACGAGGACGCGATCCTGCTCGCCGACCACGTGCTCGACATCGGCCCCGGTGCCGGCATGCATGGCGGCAACATCATCGCCGAAGGCACGCCCGCCGAGATCATGCGCAACCCCAACTCGCTGACCGGCAAATATCTGACCGGCGAGCTTGAGGTCGAGGTGCCGGAGCGGCGCCCGCCGAACCATCGCCGCACCATCAAGGTGGTCAATGCGCGCGGCAATAACCTCAAGAACGTCACGGCCGAAATCCCGCTCGGCCTGTTCACCTGCGTTACCGGCGTCTCCGGCGGCGGCAAGTCGACGCTGCTGATCGACACGCTGTACAAGGCGATCGCCCGCAAGCTGAACAACGCCAGCGAGGGCGCCGCGCCGCACGACCGCATCGAGGGCCTCGAGCACATCGACAAGATCATCGACATCGACCAGTCGCCGATCGGCCGCACGCCACGCTCCAATCCCGCGACCTATACCGGTGCCTTCACGCCGATCCGCGAATGGTTCGCCGGCCTGCCCGAGTCGAAGGCGCGCGGCTACGAACCCGGCCGCTTCTCCTTCAACGTCAAGGGCGGCCGCTGCGAGGCCTGCCAGGGCGACGGAGTCATCAAGATCGAGATGCACTTCTTGCCCGACGTCTACGTCACCTGCGACGTCTGCAAGGGCAAGCGCTACAACCGCGAGACGCTGGAGGTCCTGTTCAAGGGCAAGAGCATCGCCGACGTGCTCGACATGACCGTCGAGGAAGCGGCCGAGTTCTTCAAGGCGGTCCCGCGGGTGCGCGAGACCTTCCAGACGCTGCATCGCGTCGGCCTCGACTACATCCATGTCGGCCAGCAGGCCACGACGCTCTCGGGCGGCGAAGCTCAGCGCGTCAAGCTCGCAAAGGAGCTGTCAAAGCGCGCCACCGGCCGCACGCTCTACATCCTGGACGAGCCGACCACCGGCCTGCATTTCCACGACGTCAAGAAGCTCCTGGAGGTGCTGCACGAGCTGGTCGCGCAGGGCAACACGGTCGTCGTCATCGAGCACAATCTCGAAGTCATCAAGACCGCCGACTGGGTCATCGACCTCGGCCCCGAAGGCGGCGACGGCGGCGGCGAGATCGTCGCCTGGGGCCCCCCGGAAGACATCGCGAAAGCGCCGCGGAGCTACACGGGGAAGTTTTTGGCACCGGTGCTGGCGAAGGCGCGGAAGCCGAAGCGGAGACGCGCGGCGAGCGAGGCGGCGGAGTAGGTTACGCAGCGGGAGCGTGCCGACACATTGTCTGAGGGAGGTCGCTTTTGCCTGCAGGACTTCTGCAAACCTATCGTGCGTTCGCCCACAATAATGCTTGGGCGAACCACCGGCTGCTCACTGCTTGCGCCGCGCTGTCTCAGGCTGACTTCGAAGCCGCACGAACCGGCTTCTTTCCAAGCCTGCAGCGCACGCTCAACCACATCCATGTCATAGACCTCTTCTATGTCGATGCGCTGGAGGGCGGATGGCTGGGACCGGCGGCTTGGAAGAACCAGGTGCCCCACCTTTCACTTGCCGCGCTGAAGCCCGAGCAAGCCGCGATCGACAAGCGCTTGATTGCCGTCTGCGATGGACTGACGCCCGAGCTTCTCGACGGTCTCGTGCGGATCAACCGCGACACCCGCGTGCAGATCGAACGTCGCGACCGGCTGCTCATGCATCTGTTCCAGCATCAAATTCATCATCGCGGACAAGCCCACGCGATGCTTTCCGAAACGCACGTTACCCCGCCCCAGCTAGACGAGTTCTTCGCCGAGGGAGAGGCGCCGCTCAGGGCCACCGAATTCGACCAACTCGGATGGACCGAGGAAGCGGTGTGGAAAGCCTAGCGGTGTAGCTTCGTCTCCATGCCCTACTCCCTCGCCATCTTCGATCTCGACGGCACGCTGGCTGACAGCTTCCCGTGGTTCCTGCGCACCATCAACGACGTCGCCGACCGCTTCGGCTTCCGCCGCGTCGCCGATGAGGATGTCGAGGGGCTGCGGCATGCTTCGTCGCGCGAGATTCTCAGCCGGCTCGAGGTGCCCTTGTGGAAGCTGCCGGCGATCGCGCGGCATGCGCGGCGGCTGAAGGCTGAGGCGGCCGCCGAGATTTCGCTGTTTTCGGGCGTCGAGACGATGCTGAAAACACTGGCCGGTAACGGCGTGCAGCTCGCACTGGTGACATCGGACAGCGAAGCGAATGCGCGCGAAAAACTCGGCGAGGCCGCCGCGCTGTTCGCGCATTTCGACTGCGCCGCGTCGATCTTTGGCAAGCCTTCGAAATTCCGACGGGTCATCCGCCGCGCCGGCGTGGAGCCGGGCAAGGTCATCGCGATCGGCGACGAGGTGCGCGATATCGAGGCGGCGCGGGCCGTGGGGATCGCCTGCGGCGCGGTGGGCTGGGGTTATGCGGCGCCGGCGGCGCTGCGGGCGCAGGCGCCGGATCACATGTTTGAGCAGATGGATGAGATTGTATGGACGCTGTGCCCCGGTGCAGTAGCCCGGATGAGCGAAGCGATATCCGGGAACGGCGGTGGATGAGGAGAGCCTGTCCCGCAAGTCGCTCCGCTCATGCGGGCTACGACGCCCCTACTCCGTCCTGCGCAAAAACGCCCCGAACGCGCGCGGGCCGTCGCCGGTCTTGACTTCGCCGATCACCTTTAGCTCGACCGCGTCGATGATGTCGAGCGTGTTGCTCTCCCAGCAGGCGACGATGATGCGCTTGCCGTCGGCGGTCGCGGCGATGCCTTCGGGATAATCGCCGACATTGATGCGTTTGATCGGCTTCAAGGTCGCCAGATCGAACACGCTGACAGTGCCGCCATATTGGTCGGTGACGAAGCCGCGGCCCTGCGCCAGCGCCACCGCATAGGGGCGCATCCCGACCGGCACGCGGCCGGTCTCGGACCCAGCGGCGATGTCGATCACGGAGACGTCGTTGGAGCCGACATTGGCGGTGTAGGCCCGCTTGCCTTCGGCATCGATGGTGACGCCGAACGGACGGGTGCCGACCTTGATGGTCGCCTTGCGCTGGCGGGTCGCGATGTCCACCACCGAGACGCTGTCGTCGTCGCGGTCGGCCGAGAGCAGCAGCTTGCCGTCTGGCGTCACTGCGAGCCCCGACGGCGAGGCGCCGACCGCGATGCTGGCCGTGACGCTGCGGCTCGCAGCGTCGATCACCCGCACGGCGGCTGCGTACCAGTCCGCGACATAGACGGTGCGGCCATCCGGCGCGACGGCAATGCCAAGCGGCCCGCCGCCGACCTCGATCCGCCCTGCAATCTGCCGCGTTGCTGCGTCCACCACCGTTACGGCCTTGGCGTCCGGGCTCGTGACATAGGCAAAGCGCCCGTCCGCGCTAACGGCCACGCCCGCCGGCTTGCCGCCGATCGGGATGGTCGCGACGCTGCGCGCGGTGGCGAGGTCCACCACCATCAAATCGTCGCTGAGCTGGTTGGTCACGAACGCCTCGTCGGCGCACGCGCTGCCGAGAGCGGCACGGTAAAGGCTGGCAGCGAGCGCCGCCAGGACCAACGCCCGCACGGTCAGCTTCCGCTCTCGATCTTCTTCTTCAACGACTCGAGGCCGGCCTTGTAGAGCCCGCTCACCGCAGTCTTAGCCGCCTCGTCGCTCAGCTCCGGCGGCGGATCGTTGTTGGGAAAGCCGCGGTAGAACGCGCCGGCCCATTCCAGGGTCGAGGCCTTGCCGTCGGCGCTCGGCGTGACGGTGAGCGTCGAGGAATAATTGGTGACCGGCAGCACCTTCACGTCCACATTGGTGATCCGGTAGGAATAGCTCATCGCGGCGGCGTCAAACTTGTAGAGCTCTTCGTCGACGGTCGCGCCTCCCGTCAGCGTCAGCTTCCGCGTCGCGCCGATCTCGTTGCCCTTCTCGCCCTCGGTCTTGGCAACAGGCGGCAGCCAGCTCATGTCCTGGAAATTGCCCATTGCGGCCCACACCTTGGCCGGGGCGGCGGTGATCTCGATGGATTCGCGGACCTTCTGCCGGGTCGGCCCGTGGGCCCAGGCCGATGTCGAAGCCGGGCCAAACGCCGCCGTCAAAGCTGCCGCGCCCGCAGCAGTCAGTACTACGCCCAAGACCGTGCGGCGTCCAATCGTCACCCTCATCTCGTTTCCTCATGCGTCTCATTGATCATGCGCGACTTGATGCGCGCTGGGATCATGGTAGCGCATTTTGCGGCCGAGGGGAGACCCGTTCGTGGCCACGTTGCGGCAGGCGTCCGCGCGCCCCACAACCCCTTGCCGCCCGGCGGGCAAAACACCCGATAAGCGGGTCAACCACGATCGGCAAAAATATTTCTCTTTATCCGTATTTCGGATTATCGTATAGAAAGCCATCCCAACCCGGCCGAGGGGCGGATCGCGATCGTCACGAACGCGGGATGGGACGTGGTGGACGTGGGCCACACCGGCGCGAAGGCTTCGCAGGGCGGGCAACCGTGAACGAAGGCGTCGCGCACACGACCGGTGTGATCCGCGTACGGCAAAATCGTGTGGTCCTGACGCCCGGGGTCTGTGCGTCAAGTCTTGTGGTGATGTGGGCGGCCCGACCGGGCATCCGCATCAGCCATCCGCAAGGCGACGGGGGCAATAGTGCATCGCTCCCCGGGGAGAACTCGGCATAAGCCGTCAAACCACTGCGCAGGGAAGGCCGTGTGTTGGGCTTCACCTGTATGCCGCTGTGCAGCCTCTTGTAGCGCAACCTTCGCACAGTGGACCGTGGGTGCCAGCCGGCACCCGGCCTTCCCTGCGCCCTCGGCATTTTTGGGGGCAAAGAATGCCGCAAAGCTCGGGCCGCACAGGCCGCGAGAAGGCGAAGGTGCGCGGACTCTGTGGATTGAAATACGAAGATGGATTTTGGGCGCGTGCCCCGGACGCGGCGCAACGCCCCTTCGGCGGTGCGCCGCAGAGCCGGGGCCCACGCAGCGGCAAATGCACGGCTTCTGGGTCCCCGCTCTACGCCGCAACGCTTACGCGTTGCAGCTTGTCCGGGACACGAGCGTGGAACTTTATCTGGCGCGCTGGCGACCGCAACATGCCAAGCACGAAAGCCTCGCGAAAGCTGCATCTGGGAAACAGACAGAAACAAACGGCAACAAAACTCGTCATGCGGCATCGGACGCAAATTGAAATCTCAGTTGTTAACCGGAATCTTCCTGGGAAGACCCAGCTGAGACAGTTTGCCGGCATGAGGCCAGCCCCCATCTCGCGACCCCGCAATGATTGACGGATGTCCGGGACCGTAAGAGCCGCGAGGAGTGCGCGATGGTATCAACGTATTTCAGTTACAGCTACATCACGCGCAATCTCAAGCAGTCCCTGACGCGGGTCGAACAGCAACAGGACGTGGCGCGAGAGGCCGCCTATTACAAAGCCCACATCGGCAAGGTGAAGTCCGTCGACGACTTCATGAAAGACTATCGCCTTTATCATTATGCGACGAAGGCATATGGCCTGGAAGACATGGCCTACGCCAAGGCCTTCATGAAAAAGGTGCTGGAGAGCGACCTCTCCGACGCAAACAGCTTTGTCAACAAGCTGGTCGACAAGCGTTACCGCGAGTTCGCCGCGGCATTTTCCTTCAACGGCAGTGCAACGCCGGTTGCGCAATCGGAGAACCAGACCGACGAGATGATCGGTCTGTACACGGCGACCAGGAAGAGCCAGGTCGATGCACTTACCGGCGACTCCAATTACTACAGCGCCGAAATCGGCAACATCAGCAGTGCAGACCAGCTCCTGAACAACGACCGTCTTCGCAACTATGTCTATTCGGCATACGGAATCGATCAAACCAAGTGGTCGCGTGACACGATAAGCCAGGTCTTGCGCAGCGATCCATCCGATCCCAACAGCTACGTCAACACCACTTTCGCCTCTCAGTTGAGTGGCCTCAACGCCGACCTTGCTCAGGCCCGATCGGATGTCACCGCGGCCAATTCACGGATCGCCGACTACACCACCCAGCTATCGCAGCCGGGCGCGAACGTGACCCAGTTGAACGTGCAGATCCTGGTCGAAAAGCATCATTTGGAGTCATATGCGAGCAGCATTTCCAGCCTCAGCGACCAGATAGGGACGATTGGCGGGTTCGTCGACCTGGCCGGTGCGTTCGAGTTTTCGCCCGACGGGTCCCTTCCGTCAGGCGTGTCCGCGCAGACTGCTGCAAATGTCACCATCACGAAACAGAGGTTCGACGACAGCAAGTCCGCCGTCTATTCGGCGGCAAGCCCGTTGAACGAAGCCTTTGCAATCAGGCAATTCAGAACCGCCATCCTCAAGATCAATTCAGTCCAGGCGTTCGTATCGACACCGGGCGTTTATGATTTTGCGCTGGGAGCCGTCGGCCTCGATCCCGCAAACGTCTCGCCGGCGACTGTCAAGGCCGTGCTCGAAAGCGACATCAACGACCCCAAAAGCTACGTCTATACCCTCAAGGACAATCGATATCTGGAGCTGGCGCGCGCCTTCAACTTCGACGCTAAAGGCAATCTGACGACCCCCTTGGTGGCTCAGGACTCTGCTGAAGTCCTCCAGATCGCCAAGGACTACGTCATTGGAGCGGTGAAGAGCGCAAGCACGGCAACTCCCCAGCAGCAGGCCGCAGTTCGGGCACAGGCCACGAAGGATGCGTCGGAATATCAGCAGGCCATCGCCGGCATCGACAGTGTTTCCGATCTTCTCGCAAACAGGCCGATGGTCGATTTCATTCTCCTGGCCAAGGGTCTGGATCCCAAGAAGGTCAGCACCGATTTTCTCAAGAAGATCTTCGCCTCCGATCTGAACGATCCAAAGAGCTTCGCGAACACCGAGAGCGATCCTCGCTTTGCCGAAATCGCGGCGTCGTTCAATTTCGACAGTCAAGGCAACGTCGCGCGTCTTCCGATGATGGGGCCGCAGAAGCGGGATCAGTTTCGGGAAACACAGGCGAACTATGTCGAGCAAAGCCTGGAGCAGCAGCAAGGCGATGCGAATCCCGGCGTGCGCCTGGCGCTCTATTTCCAGCGAAAGGCGGGGGACATCACATCCGCGTACGACATCCTTGCCGACAAGGCTCTTTCGGAGGTGTTCAGGACCACCTTCGATCTGCCTGACTCGATGGCGGCGATGCCGATCGACCAGCAGGCCAAGTTCGTGGACAGATTCATGAAGATCAAGGACCTGTCCGATCCCGCGAAGGTTACAAAGCTGCTGAACCGTTTCTCCGCCATGTATGACATCAGAAACAGCCAGAGCACCGGTCAGGGTCAATCCCCCCTGCTCAACCTCTTTCAGGGATCCGGTTCGGGGATCAGTGACTCCACATATCTGGCCATTGCCAAGCTACGCACTCACTGACGGTCGCCCGCCGGGACTAGTCCAACACCTCGAGCACCAGCTCCATGGTCATGAGCACGGGATTGTCGCCACGGACCAGACGGCCCTCCGCCATGCCGCCGGTGTAGTCGATCAGGGCGACGTCGAGTGCGGCTTCGAGCGCTCTGGAGGCGCCGGCCGCAATCGTGCCGCCGGTGACCGCAAGCTCGGTCGCGAAGGGCTCGGTCACGCCGCCATGGCTGAAGCGGGCGCCGATGGTCGAGCCGACGCCGCCGTGGATCCTGGCGCGCGCGATGCCTTGCGCGCGGCAGAAGTCTTCGAGACAGATGGCGAAATCCTGATTGGGGCGCAGCCGCAGCGCGAAAGCGCGGCTGGTCGTGCGTGCGCCGGTGCTCGCAGCCGGCACCGGCCCGAACAGCTTGAAGTTGGTCTCGGGATCGGGTTCGGCGGCAAACATCGCACCATCGATGCCGAAGGCCTCGACCTCGAACGGCTCGGCGACGTCAGTCTCGTCCGGCAGCATGTGGCCGCCACTGTCGCGGCCATCGGGCTCCGTCCACAGCCCATGGCAATGAAAGAACGGCGCGCCATCGCGCGTGCCCAGCGTCATGCTGCCGAGCCTGGTGCGCGTCACGCCGCCCGGCCGGAAAGTGTCGCTATAGAACGCGGCGTTCTCGCTGGTCTTCGACAGCGCCGGCATGACATAGGCGAACGGCCCGAGCGCGCCGCGCCCGAAGCTGAGCACGCCGCCGGCGAATCCCTCCGCGGCAAAACCGCGGCGCGCCGCCTCCAACAGCGGCAGACCTGCTCGAAGCGTGAAGGAGAAAGCGCGTCCCCTCGCCTCCACCCATTGGATGCGTTCGGCGACCGGCGCGCCGGGCTGCTTGATGCTGCGCATGACTTTCGCTCAGCCCGCCCGCGTCTTGTCGAGATCGAGCAGCCCGCGCGCCTCGAGCTCGTCGCGAACCATCCGTTTGGGAATCTTGCCGTAGCCGGATTTCGGCAAGGCCTCCCAGAAGAAGAACCGCTTCGGCATCTTGTAGCGCGGCACCTTGGGGCTGAGGAATGCCGCCATCTCCGCTTCGCTCACCGGCTTTGCGCCTTCGCGGGCGACGCAGACGGCAACGCCGACCTCGCCCCAGGTCGCATCGGGCACACCGAGCACCGCGACCTCGCCGACGCAAGGATGGGTCAGGATTTTCTCCTCGATCTCCCGTGGATAGATGTTGGAGCCGCCGGAGATGTACATGTCGGAGGCTCGTCCGGTGATGTAGACGAACCCCTCCTCGTCCATGTGGCCGAGATCGCCAGTGCGGAACCAGCCATTGCGGAACGCCTTCGCATTGGCTTCGGGATTGTCGTAGTAGCCGGCAAGCACGGCGGGGCCGATCACGCAGATCTCCCCGCTCTGGTTGGCGCCGAGTTCGCGGCCCTCGTCGTCCTGGATCGAGACCTGCATGCCGGTACGCTCGAAGCCACAGGTGCCGATCTTCGCGTGCGGCCCGTCCTCGGGATCATGCAGCGCCGCCGGCAGCACGGTGATGTTGCCGGTCACCTCGCCGAGACCGAAATACTGCACGATGACCTTGCCGAGCTTCCTCAGCGCAGCCTTCTGGTCCTCGCGATACATAGGCGCACCCGCATAGATCACCTGGCGCAGCGAGGAATGGTCGTATTTGTCGGCGGCGGGATGCTCGACCATCATCTTCAGAATGGTCGGCACCACGAAGAGATTGCTGACCCGATGCGTCTCGATCAGGCGGAACGCCTCGTCGATATCGAATTTCTCCGTCGGGAGCAGCACGGTGCAAACGCCACGCGCGGTCTGAACCAGCTGATGCACGCCGGCGCCATGCGACAGCGGCGCCACCACCAGCGAAGCATCCGCTTCGGTGACGCCGGGCGTGAGATCGGCGAGATGGTTGGTGACGACAAAACCCATCTGCCCGTGGGTGAGCACCGCAGCCTTGGAGCGGCCGGTGGTCCCCGACGTGAAGAAGAACCAGCAGGGATCGTCGTGCTCGACCGCAACGTTCTCGACCACGCTGCCAGCGCGCGACGCGACGGCATCCGCAACCGACGTCTCGGCAAATGGCGCCCGACCGTCGATGCTCCAGGTGAATTCCAGCGCGCCACCGCTCACGGCCGCGGCGTGTTCAGGAAAATCGACGTGGCACAGAAACGCCTTCGCGCCGGAGGCCTGCGCAAGATAAGTCACCTCGTCCGGCATCAGTCGGAAATTGGTGGGTACCCAGACCGCGCCGAGCCGGAACGCCGCGAACATCGAGAAGAACATCTCGTCGCCGTTCTTGGAATGGACGAGGATGCGGTCGCCCTTCGCGATGCCCCGCGCAGCGAGCGCCGCCGCCAGCGCCGAGACCTGCGCGTCGATCTCCCGCCAGGTCCAGCATCTGTCACCCCAGACGAAACCGGGACGCGCCCTATGCCGCCGCGCATTCTGGGTCAGCATGTGAGCGAGATTCATGACGCGGCGGGACATGCGCAGGGGCTGCATCGGGCTTCCTCTTCGGCGGCGGACGGCACGCAAGCCGCCCGCTCATTGCAGCCCATTTATCGCCATCGCCACGACCCCTGCAAGGCTGCCGGGCGCAGCGCAGCCCATCCCACCGTTCAGGAAATTTTAAACATGATCGGCGCAACCTCGCTCAGTTCTCGCGTACAGAGTGCCGCATCATGGTCAAAGCGCCCGCCCTCCTCCTGTTGTCGTTGGCGCTTGCCGGATGTGCCGTGGGCCCACAAGCGCACCTCGCCTCCGGTCCCGCCTTCACGCCTGCGCGCTATGCCTGGGACGGCGCTGGCGAAAATCCCAATCACCCGCGCGCTCCCTCAGGACCAGCACGCACGGCCCGATCCGAGCGCAACAGCTCGCAAGCAGGGCTTAAACCCTACTCGAAGGAATGGTGGCAGGCGCAGGACGGCATCGAGGCGGAACAGGACGCCAGGGTCAACCGTTCCCTCGTCATCTGCCAGGGATGCCTGCGCCCGCAGGCGCAGTCCGAGGATTCCAGGCTCGCCAAGGCGACCGATTGAAACCTCCGGACGATCAGGACCTGGTGGAAGTCCGGCCCCGTCGTCGCGAGAAGCGACCGGGAGCTACAACGCCCCGAGCTTCCGCAATGACTCCTGTGCGGTCGGCAGGCCCGGCTTCAATTCCAGCGCCTTCCTGAAATCGGCAATCGCGCCCTGTTTGTCGCCGAGCCGCAGCTTAGCCTGTCCGCGGTTGCTCCACGAGAACACGTCGGAGGGATCGTATTGCAGCGCCTTGTCGTAGTCGGAAAGGCCGCCCTTGCTGTCGCCCTGATAGAGCCGGATCATGCCGCGATTGCGCCAACCGCGCGCGTCGGTCGGCGCAACGCGGATCGCCTCGCCATAATCGGCGGCGGCGCGATCGAGCTGCTCGCTATCGCGATAGACGTTGCCGCGATCGATATAGGCGAGCAGATCGGGCGCAAGCTTGATCCGCGTGGTATAGTCGGCGATGGCGTGCGCCATGTCGCGCCTGCGGTAAGACACCAACGCACGATTGGCGTAGGCCATGGCGTATTTGGGATCGCGCTTGATCGCGGCGTCAAAGTCCGCGAACGCACCGTCGAGATTGCCCTTGTTGAAACGCGACTCGCCGCGATTGCTGTAGGCCAGCGCCAGCGACGGATCGAGCTTGATGGCCAAGTCGTAATCGGCGATGGCGCGATCATAGTCGCGCTTGAAACTGTAGACACGGCCCCGATTGTTGTAGGCGCAGGCATAGCCGGGGTCGAGCCTGACCGCATCGTCGAGATCGGACAGCGCCGCGTCGAGCTCGCGCTTCTCCGTCAGACCATGACCGCGATTGCAATAAGCGCCGGCGAGCCGAGGTCCGGTTTCGCTCTTGGTATCGACCACAGTCGAGCAAGCCTTGATCCGCTCGTCCGGCGTGCTGGCCAATCCGACGCAGGCCTCCCAGGCCGGACCGCCTGCCGCGGACGCCGGAGCCGGCGAGATCAGCGCGGCGAGCAGCGCCAGGAGGCTGAGCGGGACACGCATTTTCCGGATATCTCCCCTGCGGCAATCCCTCTTGGTCGCACCTTGGCAAGGGCCGGTTCAGGCGCCTAGATCAGAGGCAAGCAGCAGGTCGGAAGGATTTTGCATGGCGCCATCGGTACGGGACAACAAGGACAAAAGCCGCTTCGAGCTCGATGTCGGCAGCGAAATCGCCTTCGCCAATTACCGGCTGACGCCGTCGGCGGTGATCATCACCCACACCGAGACGCCGCGCGCGCTGCGCGGCCGCGGCATCGGCTCCGAGCTGGTCAAGGGCGCGCTGGAATTGATCCGCCGCGACGGCAAGAAGGTGATCGCCGGTTGCGGATTCGTCGTCGACTATCTCGACAGGCATCCGGAAGATGCGGATCTCGTCGCCTGAATGCAAAAGGGCCCGCGCGATCGCGGGCCCTTGGGTTACGACCGGGGGACCGGTCAGTGCTTGATCTCCGGCGGCAGCTTGCCGCCATTGGCGGCGAGCTTGGACATCACCTGCTTGTGCAGCCAGACGTTCATGGTCGCGGAATCGTTGGTGTCGCCGCTGTAGCCAAGCTCCTTGGCGAGGTCCTTGCGCGCGGCGAGGCTGGAATCGATGTCGAGCGCCTTCATGAGGTCGACGATCGAGGTACGCCATTCCAGCTTCTCGCCCTTGTGCGCGGCGGCCGCCGCGTCGACGATCGAGGCAACGTCCACCGTCGCCGCGGGCGCCGATCCGCCCGGCGCGGGCCCTGCGGGCGCGCTGCCCGACGGTGCGCTGCCTGCGGGCGCGGCGGAAGCTGGCTGGCTACCGAAGATCGCGCCCATAATTTTCCCGAAAATGCTCATGTCTGCTCCCCGAAAAGGACCCGCTGGAGGGCCTTGAGTGGCACTTATAGACCAAGTTGCGTCGTTGCGCCCGCAAAGTTCCGCGGACCAGCACGCAGCATCAGCTTATCTGCGGCGAAATGACGACCGAACGACATCATCGGGGTTGCGCTGCGGCATCGAACCTCACCCAAGCGTGAGGGACAGGACTCGCAAATGGGCGTAGGCTTGACGTTCAGTTCGCGATGCCATCCGGAATTCGCGTCTGGTTGGGGATCGTGAAACTTAGAATAGCGGCCGCTTGCGCCGTTTGCTGGCGCCAGATGCGGCTGCATGGCAAGGGAGCTAGCGACCATGGCCACACTCTACCAGGGCAATGTCCCCACCTTGGCCCAGACCGCAGAAGCGGCTGGACCGGTGATCCGAACCATCCAACTCTCCGATCTGCACGATGCGCTCAAGCGCGGCTGGGACGATTTCAAGGCGGTGCCGAGCCACGCCATCATCCTCTGCGTGATCTATCCTGTGCTGGGCCTCGTGCTTGCCCGCGTGGTGATGGGCTATTCAGTGCTGCCGTTGTTATTTCCGCTGGCCGCTGGCTTCGCGCTGATCGGCCCGTTCGCTGCTCTCGGTCTCTACGAGCTCTCCAGCCGGCGCGAGCGCCATGAGGAGGCCAGCGCCTGGGATGCCATGGAGGTGCTGCGTTCGCCCTCCTTCGGCGCGATGCTCGGTCTCGGCGCGCTGCTGCTGGCCCTGTTCGTGACCTGGGTTGCGACCGCGCAGGCGATCTACGTTGCCGCTTTCGGCTATGAAGGCGCATCCGGGATCTCGGATTTTCTGACGCGCGTGCTCACGAGCCGGCAAGGCTGGTGGCTGATCGTGGTCGGCTGCGGCACCGGCTTCCTGTTCGCCCTTGCCGCGCTCTGCATCAGCGCCGTGTCGTTCCCGCTGATGCTCGACCGCCATGCCGGCGCGTTCGAGGCAATGGTGACGTCGCTGCGCGTTGTCGCGAAGAACCCGGTGCCGATGGCGGCCTGGGGCCTGATCGTGGCCGTCCTGCTGGCGCTGGGCACGATTCCCGCCTTCCTCGGCCTTGCCGTGGTGGTCCCCGTGCTCGGCCATGCCACCTGGCATCTCTATCGCAAGGTAATCGCAGCCGATCCGGGCGCGCGTCCGGTGCCGCCTCCGCCGCATCGTCCACGCAAGCCGGCCGCCGACTTTCCCGCCAACCTCTTCCCCTGGCGCAATCGGACCGACGGCTGACGATATCGTGACATGCGATCCTGCTCCGGTGCGGGCAGGATCGCGCACTGTCATACGCCTTGCTTTGGCCGCGGTTTCCATCGAGATTGCACCCGCCGTTCAGATCACTTCACGGAATTTATTTGCTCGAATGACCCCGACGATTTCTCGTCTCGCCCTCGCAGCCTTAGCCCTCACCGCGTCCATCCTATCCGCCCAGCCAGCGCTCGCCGCTGTTGCCTGCGGTTCGGGCAATTTCGACGCGTGGCTTGCAGACTTCAAAACGGACGCCGCGGCCAAAGGCGTCTCGCAACAAGCCATTTCCGCCGGGCTCGCCGGTGTGACGCTCGATCAGAACGTGCTCAACCGCGATCGCTCGCAGAAGGTCTTCAGCCAGACCTTCGAGGAGTTTTCCGGCCGCATGGTGCCGCCGCGCCTGACGCGCGGCTCCAACATGATGAAGCAATACGGCTCGGTGTTGTCGCGTATCGAGCAGACCTACGGCGTGCCTGGCGAGGTGCTGGTTGCGATCTGGGGTCTCGAGACCGATTTCGGCGTCAATACCGGCAAGTTCGCAACCATCCGCTCGCTGGCGACGCTGGCTTATGACTGCCGCCGCGCCGAGCAGTTTCGCGCCGAGCTGTTGGATGCGCTCCGCATCGTCCAGCGCGGTGACCTCGCACCGGCCGACATGAAAGGCGCCTGGGCCGGCGAGCTCGGACAGACCCAGTTCATGCCGTCGTCATGGATGAAATACGCTGTCGATTTCGACGGCAATGGCAAGCGCGATCTCCTGCACAACGCCCCCGACGTGCTCGCCTCCACCGCGAACTATCTCGCCGGTTATGGCTGGCAAAAGGGTAAGGATTGGCAGCCGGGCAGTCCGAATTTCGCGGTGCTACAGCAGTGGAACAAGAGCGAGGTCTACTCGAAGACTGTCGCTTATTTCGCCACCCAGCTCGCGCGCGCCCCTTAGAAGCCCCACGGTTCGGCGTGTGTGCACTGCAGCAGCGCCGCGTTATGTCGATCCGCCAGGGTTTAGTCGCACCGCTGGCCCAGGGCTGGCAAAAGTGTACCCTCTCGCTTGTTAATGAATCTTAGTTCACTCTTAATGCCCGATCATCATGCGATTCGCGCATGCGAGACTTGGGTATAGAAGCTATTCGATCAACTTGCGGACGACCACAAAGCAACTTATCTGGCCCTGAGTGGAACCGCCTCATCCGCAGTAAATCCGTGAATTCACGGGCATTTTCAGTACACTTTTTCCCGTTCCGCCTACCCTTTGGGCGGGAGTGCTCCTGGGTTAATCGACCGTTACCAATGCCATGCACCCAGCGCTTAGCTGCATCGCAACATCGGAACTTTCGCACTGCACCACTCTCACTTATATTCATTTCAACGATGAGGCTCGGGCAAGAGCTGAATCGAACTACAGGAGACTACCAATGCTGCTCTCGCTCATCCGCATGATCCAGGCTTTCCGGGACTATCAGCGCAATGTTGCCGAGCTGTCCCAGCTTAGCGATCGCGAACTGGCCGATATCGGCCTCGATCGCTCGGACATCCCGCGCGTTGCCGCCGGTCAGTATCAGGGCTGATATCGTTCAGCCTCAACCGGACGAACCGATAGCGCCCGCCTTGTGCGGGCGTTGTCGCATCCGGAGGCAGAAAACTCGATCTCGGCGATTCCACTGACCGCCGAAAAGCGCTACCTGTCCGCCCCATGACAGGACCCCAATCAAATACCGTGCACGTCATCGGCGCAGGCCTTGCCGGCTCCGAAGCCGCCTGGCAGGTGGCCAAATCCGGCGTGCCCGTGGTGCTGCACGAGATGCGGCCGACCCGCATGACCGAGGCACATCGCACCGACGGGCTTGCCGAGCTCGTCTGCTCCAATTCGTTCCGCTCGGACGATGCCGCCAACAACGCCGTCGGCCTGCTGCATGCCGAGATGCGCCGCCTCGATTCGCTGATCATGCGCGCAGCCGACGCCAACCAGGTGCCCGCCGGCGGCGCGCTGGCGGTGGACCGCGACGGCTTCTCAGCGGCCGTCACCAAGGCGCTGAACGATCATCCCCTGATCGAGATCGCCCGCGGCGAGGTCGCAGGCCTGCCGCCGGCCGATTGGAGCAACGTCATCGTTGCGACCGGCCCGCTCACTTCGGCGCCGCTGGCGGATGCGCTCCGCGAGTTGACCGACGAGAACGCCCTCGCCTTCTTCGACGCGATCGCGCCGATCGTGCACCGCGAATCCATCGACATGTCGGTGGCCTGGTTCCAGTCGCGCTACGACAAGGTCGGTCCCGGCGGCACCGGCGCCGACTACATCAACTGCCCGATGACCAAGGAGCAGTATGACGGCTTCGTCGCAGCGCTGGTCGCCGGCGAGAAGACTGAGTTCAAGGAATGGGAGACCAACACGCCCTATTTCGACGGCTGCCTGCCGATCGAGGTCATGGCGGAACGCGGCCCCGAGACCCTCCGCCACGGGCCGATGAAGCCGGTCGGCCTCACCAATCCGCACGATCCCAGCACCAAGGCCTACGCGATCGTGCAGCTGCGCCAGGACAACAAGCTCGGCACGCTCTACAACATCGTCGGCTTCCAGACGAAGCTGAAATACGGCGAGCAGCAACGCATCTTCCGCACCATTCCGGGGCTGGAGAAGGCCGAATTTGCCCGCCTCGGCGGCCTGCATCGCAACACCTTTCTCAACTCGCCAAAGCTGCTCGACGGCCAGTTGCGCCTGCGCGCGCAGCCGCGGCTGCGCTTTGCCGGCCAGATGACGGGCTGCGAGGGCTATGTGGAATCCGCCAGCGTCGGACTGATTGCCGGCCTCTATGCGGCAGCGGAGGTGCGCGGCGAGACGCTTGCGGGTCCGCCTGCTACGACGGCGCTCGGATCCCTGCTCGGCCACATCACCGGCGGCCATATCGAGACCGTCGAGCCCGGCACGCGCTCGTTCCAGCCGATGAACATCAATTTCGGCCTATTCCCACCGCTCGCCAGTGTACCGACGAAGAAGCCGGACGGAAGCCGACTGCGCGGCAACGAGAAGACAGTGGCCAAAAAGCAGGCGATGAGCGCGCTGGCGCTCGCCGATCTCGATCGCTGGATCGCCGATCACCTGCGCATTGCCGCCGCGGCGTGAGTTTTCGATGAACCTTCCCAAAGACGACGCCGCAACACTCTCGGCGCGCTGGACCGAGGGCGTGCTGCTCAAGCGCGACGTGTTCTCGACCGTCGAGCGCGGCCGATTCCGCGACGATGACGGCGAGGTCGACGCGGTGCTGCGCCGCCTCGACGAGGTGCCGTGGTGGTCATTCCTTTTGGCGCGCCATCTGTTCGCCCGCGAGACGCATGCGCTGGCACTCGCCAAGGGACTCGATGTCGGCCCGGAGCTGCTGTGGGCCGGACGCCGCGCGCTGGTGCGCAGCTTCGTCGATGGTGTCGCACTGCATCTGGCGAAACCGCATGGCGACCTCGCTTATTTTCGCTCGGCGAAGGCCGCGCTGCGACGGCTGCGCCGCGCCGGAATCTGCCACAACGATCTTGCCAAGGAACAGAACTGGCTGGTCGGCCGCGACGGTCGCGCCTATGTCACCGACTTCCAGCTCGCGGCCTGCTTCGACCGTCGCGGCCGGCTTTACCGGATCCTGGCGTATGAAGATCTCCGGCATCTGCTCAAGCACAAGCGATCCTACGCGCCCGAGGCGCTGACGCCGCGCGAGCGCAAGATCCTGGCGAAGAAGTCGTTCGCCGCCAGCCTGTGGCTCGCCACCGGCAAGAAGGTCTATCGGGCAATCACGCGCGGCCTGTTCAACTTCACCGACCGTGAAGGCGGCGGCCGAAGGCTCGTCAACGACGCGCCGGTGCTGACGGAATTGATCCGCAAGAACCCCGCCGTGCGCGACACCGCCATCGTCGCGTTTGCCGACCGCCGCTCCGGTGTCGGCCTCTATGCCTTCGTCGAAGCCGATCAGGCCGCGCTCGAAGGCCAATTGCGGAACGAACTCACCGCCGCCAAGGGGCCGAAGCCCCCGGAACACATCCAGGTCGTGCACGCACTGCCACGCAACGCCGACGGCAAGCCGCGCACGGAGATCCTGCAACTGGTCGCCATGAACCAGCTCGACCTGATCGAGCCGATGATGAAGAACGACCAGGACCGTGCTTTCCTCAAGGACATCCTGGAGCAGCGCAAGAACTTGCGCGACCGCTTCAATTTCGAGGCCGACCTGCCGGCGGGCTAGCGTGGATCACGCCTTGAAGCGTCCACATTGGCGATAGAGAAGCGATCCGATAATTCGAGCTTGGTAGGGGACTTGGCGGGGTCATGGGCACTCGGGGGACGATGATGCATCGTGTGGTAGGCGGCCTGATCGCCGGCCTTCTGCTGCTCGCCACCACGCCCGTAATGGCCGAGTCTCCCGCCGAACTGATCTCCAGCTTCCGCCTCAAGCATGGCGAGGTCCGCGTCGTCCGCGATTCGACCCTCGACCGCATCGCCATGGACCAGGCGCACGCGATGGCGACAAAGGACGACCTCAGTCACGACGCCCTCGGTCCGTTCAACCGCCGGGTCGCACCTGCCGGCGCAGGCCGCGCCGCCGAGAATATTGCCTACGGCTATGACAATTTCGAGAAGACTCTGGGGCAGTGGATCGACTCGTCCGGACACCGCAAGAACCTGCTGCTGCACAACGCTTCCCGCGTCGGGATCGCGAGCGCGAAAAACGCCAGCGGCAAGCGCACCTATTGGGCAATGGTGATCGCCGGCGACTACGAGCCGAAGGGCAAAGGCAAAGGCAAGAAAGACGGAGAGCCCCTCGTTGCCGTGAAACGCGAAGCCGTTCCTGCAAGCAAGCCGAAATCCGGCGGCTGCCACATCAAGCTGCTCGGCCTCTGCATCTGAGGCGTGACGCCGCGCCGGAAGCATTGTTGCACGCGCTTCTCCGACCGGCCATTATGATCGCGCCGCTATCCTCAACCAACCTGAGGCGATCAATGGCCAAGAAGTACACCGCTCAATGCGCCTGTGGCGCCATCAAGTTCGAATTCAGCACCGATCCGTCCTTCATCGCCAATTGTCATTGCAACGACTGCAAGCGCGCTTCGGGCGGCGAGATGGCGACCTTCTTCGCGGTACCCGAGGACGATTTCACGCTTCTCTGCGGCAAGCCGAAGGCGTTTCACTACATCGCCAATTCCGGCAAAGGCCTGGATCGCAATTTCTGCCCGGAATGCGGTTCGCGGGTCTTTACCACTAATCTCGATAGCTTCCCCAAGACGGTCTTCGTCCAGTTGGGCAGCCTCGACCGGCCCGACCTCGTGGCACCGAAGCTCGAGATGTTCACCAAGCGTCGCATGTCGTGGAACATGCCGCTCAACCTGCCGCAGTTCGAGGAAATGCCGCACTGACGCGACGATAGTCCGAGCCGGAGATTTAGTTGATCAACATCGAGCGAATACGTGCCGACACGCCAGCCACCTCCCGGCTGGCGTACCTGCACAACGCGGGAGCTGCTCTCATGCCCGTTGCTGTCGTCGAAGCCATGAAGCAGCATATCGATCTGGAGTGCGAGATCGGAGGCTATGCGGCAGCCGATCGGGAGTCGCGCCGGCTTGATTCAGTCTACGGCTCTGTGGCCCGCCTGCTGAATGCCGCGCCGGATGAGATCGCCCTCATGGAGAACGCGACGGTTGCCTGGCAGATGGCTTTCTACGCGCTTCCATTTAGCAAGGGCGACCGGATCCTGACCGCCGAGGCGGAGTACGCGGCCAACTATGTCGCTTTTCTTCAGGTCGCCAAGCGAACAGGCGCCGCGATCGACATCGTGCCGAGTGATGCCAGCGGCGAACTCGACGTCGACGCGCTCGAACGCATGATCGACGAGCGCGTGAAGCTGATTGCGATCACCTGGGTTCCGACCAATGGCGGACTGGTCAATCCCGCAGCAGCCGTCGGCAAGATCGCGCGGGCGCACGGCATCCCCTATCTGCTCGACGCCTGCCAGGCGGTCGGACAGATGGTGGTCGACGTCGAGGCCATCGGCTGTGACATGCTGTCGGCGACGGGCCGTAAATTCCTCCGCGGCCCGCGCGGCACTGGCTTCCTGTACGTCCGCCGGGCGATGCTGCAGCGGCTCGAACCGCCGATGATCGACCACTACGCCGCACCCTGGGTCTCCCGGGACGCTTATCGGCTGCGTGACGATGCGCGCCGTTTCGAGACCTGGGAGAACAACTACGCAGCCCGGCTTGGGCTCGGCGCGGCTGTCGATTATGCCCTGGACATCGGGATCGGCCCGATCGAGCAGCGGTGCCGCATGCTGGCGGACCGCCTGAGGGGCAGCCTTGCGTCCATTCGCGGCATCAGAATTCGCGACCTCGGACGCACTCCGGGAGCCATCGTCAGCTTCACGGTGGACGGCTACGAGGCGGAGGCGGTCGTCAGCGGCGCGGCCGCAGCCAGCATCACGATCGGCGCCTCAGATCCGTCGAGCACGCGCATCGATGCCGAAATTCGCTCGCTGCCGCCGGTGGTGCGCGCCTCCCCGCACTACTACAATACGGAAGCCGAGATCGATCGGCTGATCGCCCATTTGGCGGGTTTGACGCCGCGATAGCGGCGGGCGCGCACAGCTCAGGTACAGCGCGCACTCAATCCGGATGCGCCAAGCTTCGCCATGACCTCGTCGAGATGGGCGCTGTCGCGGGTCTCGATCACCAATTGCAGCAACGTCGCCTTGGCCGGAAGATCCGAGAAGGTGCGCTGGTGCGAGACCTCGATGATATTGGCGCCGGCCTCCGCCAGCAGTGCCGCGACAGCAGCCAGTTGGCCGGGCCTGTCGGGGATGTCGAGCGACAATTGGGTGAGCCGCCCCTCGCGCGCCAACTCGCGGGTCAGGACCGATGCGATCAGCCGTGTGTCGATATTGCCGCCGCTCAGCACCAGCCCGACCTTCTGGCCGGCGAAACGGGACGGGTCGGACATCAGCGCGGCGAGGCCAGCGGCACCGGCGCCTTCCACGACCGTCTTCTCGATCGAGATCAGGGTCGCCACCGCGCGCTCGAGTTCGGCTTCGTTGACCAGCGCAATGTCGTCGACGAGGCGGCGGACGATTTCGGTTGTGATCTTGCCGGGCGTTTTCACCGCGATACCTTCGGCGAGTGTGTCGCCACGTGCCGGCAGATTGCCGTCGTGGATGGCGTTGTACATCGAGGGGTAGAGCCAGGCCTCGACGCCGAGGATCCGCAGCGACGGCTTGATCGATTTCGCGGCAATGGCGATCCCGCTGATCAGACCACCGCCGCCGATCGGGACGACCAGTGTATCGAGCTCCGGCACTGTCTTGAGTATTTCCAGCCCGACCGTTCCCTGCCCCGCGATGACAAGCGGATCGTCATAGGGATGGACGAAGATCATGCCGCGCGCTTCGCCGTGGCTGCGCGCATACGCGGCCGCCTCCTCTAGCGTGGCGCCCGTCACCACCACCTCGGCACCGTGATGCCTGGTGTTCTCGACCTTCACCATGGGCGTGCCGACCGGCATGACAATGGTGGCGGGAATGCCGAGCCGCTTGGCGTGATAGGCGACGCCCTGCGCGTGGTTGCCCGCCGACATCGCGACGACGCCCCGCACGCGCTCCTCCGGCGTCAGCGCCGTGAGGCGGTTGAGCGCGCCGCGCTCCTTGAACGAGGAGGTGAACTGGAGGTTCTCGAATTTCAGCCAGATATCGCAGCCGCAGATATTGCTCAGCGTGCGACTGTAGCTACAGGGCGTCTCGACGACGGCGCCGCGGATCGTCTCGGCGGCGGCATGGATGTCGGCCGGTGCGACCGGAAGGCCGCCCAGATCGGAAGATATGGTTTGGGACAACTCAGCCATAGGACAGCATAGAGCATTTGCCCGGCTCCGGCGATAAGCCAACCGCTATTTGGTAAATTCCCGCGAACGTGAAGCCCGCCAAAGCGTCCACAGCGTACGCAGCCGCGATGACGGTTGCGGCGCAAATGGATTGCGCCCGGGTTGCGACAGGCGCTCAAGGTCGGCCCTTACCTGGCTCAGCGGCAGAAACGCTGGCCGAGCCGACACCGGCACCTCGGGCAACAGCGACAAGGCCGTGGTCAAATGCTGCCCGGCCTCGCCCACGAGCTGGTCCAGGACGGCGCGCAAATTCGGCGTCTCCTTGCCGGCGAACACGTCCTCCATGTTGCAATCGTGGCTTGCCAGAACTTGCTGCGGCAGGAACAATTGCCGGTGCGCCGCATCACGCGGCAAGTTCGTGATGACTTGCGCGATGCCTTGAGCCAACCCCGCATGCCGCGCGAGATGCTCGGCTGGGTCCAAGGGTGACGCCATGATCCGCGCCGCAAGAGTAAACAACGCCGAACAGGTCGCGGCCAGATAGCCTTCGAGAGCCGTCATGGTCGGCATTGGGTCGTTGTAGAGATCGAATTGATGCTCGTCGACGAGCAGCGACAGCGGTTCGACCGGCAGGTCGAAATCACGGATTGCGCGGAGCAGCTCCGCCGCCACCGGATTGCCCTCGGCGCTGCCATGGACTTGGCCCGACAGCATGTCGGTCCACCATTGCAGGCGGATTTCACCAGGCAAGGGCTGGCTTACCTGGTCACGGACGCGGACGATCTCGACATTGAAAGCATAGAGCGCCAGCAGCGCGCGGCGCTCGGCAGCGGGCGCGAACAGGGTCGCGGCATAGCGAGCAAAGTCGTGGCTGCGCACGAGGTCAGCACAGAACGCGGCAGAATCCGGCGGCGGCGCGGAGCCGCTCATGGCACGGCGATCAGCGCGGCCGCCACGCGCCGCCGTTCGCCGATCATGATGTTGTAGGTACGCACGGCGGGACCGGTCTGCATCGTGTCCAGAACCACCCTCGCCGCTTTAAGCGCCTGGCGCAGTTCCGCCGGCGGCAGCCAGACCCCGGTTCCGGTGCCGATCAGGAGCGTGTCGATGCTGTTGGCGGACTTGAAGACTCGATCCAGCGAATAGCGGTCGATCTTCGCGGGGTCCGTTATGTCCCAGGCCCAGATCGCGTCGGGCAGGCAAAGCAGCGATCCCCGATGCGACATGCCGGCAAAGGCAAAGCCGCCCTTGCCATAGGCTTCGATCGGCGCCGAGCGGGGGAAATGCGGTGCGTTGGGATCGCCGGCCATGAGCTTCGTCCGAATGAGCTTACTGCCCTCGCAAACTCCTGCGAGGGCATGCGGTTCGGATCATGCCTTGCTTTTCTTCGCCGGCGTAGCCTTATCGACCGCATCTTCGCGATGCTCGCCGACGCCGAGATAGATCAGGATCGGGGCTGCAATGAAGATCGAGGTATAAGTGCCGACCAGCACCACGCCGAACATCATGACCGCGGTGAAGCTGTGGATGGCATGGCCGCCGAACAGCAGCAGAGCCAGCAGCGCCAACGTCACGGTGAAGTGGGTGATGATCGAGCGCGACAGCGTCGAGTTGATCGATTCGTTGAGGAGCTGCGGCATCGGCATCTTCTTGTAGCGCCGCAGCATCTCACGGATACGGTCGTAGATGACAACGGTGTCGTTGAGCGAATAGCCCAAAATCGTCAGAAGCGCCGCGATGCTGGTCAGGTCGAAATCGACCTGACTGATCGACATGAACCCGATCGTCAGCACGATGTCGTGCACGTTGGCGATCATGGCGCCGAGCGCGAACTGCCACTCGAAGCGGAACCAGAGGTAGACCAGGATCGAGACGATCGCGAGCATCAGGCCGAGCATGCCCCAACTCAGCAGTTCGCCGGAGACACGCGGCCCCACCACCTCGACGCGGCGATACTCCACGGACTCGCCGAGCGCAGTGCGGACCTTGTCCACGGCTGCCTGCTGCGCCTTGTCGCCGCCCGGCTGCTCAGCAACGCGAAGCAGCACGTCAGCGGGGCCACCGAATTGCTGCAGCTGGACTTCGCCGAGTCCCAGGCTGCCAAGGGTCGTGCGCATCTGCGCAAGATCGGCGGAGCCCGACTTGGCCCTTACCTCCATCAAGGTGCCGCCCTTGAAGTCGATGCCGAAGTTCAGGCCATGGGTAAAGAACAGCGTGATGGCGACGATCGACAGCGCCGCCGAGATCGGGAAGCTGATACGGCGGAAGCGCGTGAAGTCGAAATGCGTCTCGTCTGGCACGATGCGCAGCGACGGCAGGAGGCCAAGCACGCTGACCACGGTCAGCACGGCAATCAGGACGCCGAGAGAAATGAGAACGAGTTGAGTAGTGGTCACAGCCGGCCTCGAATGATCAAATCGGCACAGTTTTCGGCCGCGTCCACTGCACCCACCATGCGACGATCAGGCGGGTCATGGTGAAGGCGGTGAAGACCGTGGTGATGATTCCGATGCCCAACGTCACTGCGAAGCCGCGCACCGGTCCGGTGCCGATCATGAACAGCACGGCAGCGGCAATGAAGGTCGTGATGTTGGAATCGAGAATGGTCGCAAGCGCCCGCTTGAAGCCTGCATCGATCGCCGAGATCGGGCTTCTCCCGCCGCGCAACTCCTCGCGGATGCGCTCATATATCAGCACGTTTGAGTCCACCGCGATGCCGACGGTGAGCACGATGCCGGCGATGCCGGGAAGCGTCAGCGTGGCACTGAGCAGCGACAACAGGCCGAAGATCATTGCGACGTTGATGGCCACCGCGATGTTGGCGAACACCCCGAACAGCCGGTAGGTCAAGAGCATGAAGATGACGACCAGGATCGAGCCGACGTAAGCCGCAAGCTCGCCCTTCTCGATCGAGTCCTGGCCGAGACCCGGACCGACGGTGCGTTCCTCGACCACCGTGAGCGGCGCAGGCAGGGCGCCGGCGCGCAGTAGAATCGCGAGGTCGTTGGCCGACTGCACGGTGAAACTGCCGGAGATCTGGCCCTGGCCGCCGGTGATCGGCTCGCGAATGACCGGCGCCGAGATCACCTTGCCATCGAGGATGATCGCGAAGGGCACCCCGACATTCTCCTGCGTGGCCTGCGCAAACTTGCGCGCTCCAGAGGTATTGAACGTGAAGCTAACGACCGGCTCGTTGGTACGCTGGTCAAAGGTCGCCTGGGCGTTGGTCAGGTCGCCGCCAGCAACCAGCACCTGCTTCTTGACCACATAGTTGGGCGGCGGCGGCGTGGCCGCCGGCAGCAGTTCGGAATCCGGTGGAATCCGGCCCTGCTGCGCCTGGTCCGGCGGCACCGAGGGATCGACCATGCGAAATTCCATTTTCGCGGTCTTGCCCAACAGTTCCTTCAAATGGGTGGGATCCTGCAAGCCCGGCACCTGCACCAGGATGCGGTCATTACCCTGACGCTGGATGATGGGCTCGACGGTGCCGAGCTCGTTGACGCGCTTCTCAACGATCTGGATCGACTGCTCGATGGTCTTGCGCATGCGGTCGAGCATCGCGGCCTCTGGAATACTGAGGCGGATCAATCCGCCACCAGCATCGGCGACCTCAAGGTCGCGCTGACCGCTGGACCCCATCAGGCCGCCAATCGGCTGCGCAAGCTCGCGCAACTTGGCGAGCGCCGGCTGCGCGTCGGTGTCCTTGGTGATGCGAACCTCGACCGCGTCGTTGCGCACGGTGACGCCACCGGTGAAGCCGATCTTGGCCTCGCGCAGCACGCGACGGACGTCGTCGCGGATCTGGTCGAGCTTTTCCTTCTTCACATAGTTGGAATCGACCTCGAGCTGCAGAGAGGAGCCGCCCTGCAAGTCGAGACCCAACACCAGCCGCCGCTGCGCCCAGGCGGGCCAGGTCTTGACCTGCGCTTCGGGGAAGAAGTTCGGGACCGCGCAGAGGCACACGATCAGCGCCGTCAGGATGATCCCGAGCGCCTTCCACCGCGTGAAATACAACATCGACTGGACCTGTCAGATCAGGAGACTTGCAGGAAGACTTGAGAGACTCGCGGAAGCGCTCACTTCGCCGCGGCGTCGTCCTTGGCGCTTTCCTTGGATTCCTTGGCCGGCTCGCCCTTGGCGCGCACGCCGGAGACCATCGAGCGCATCTGCCGCACGCGCACGCCATCGGCGATCTCGAACTCGATCTGGTCGTCGTCGACGACCTTGGTGACCTTGCCGACGAGACCGCCCGAGGTCACGAC
Source organism: Bradyrhizobium sp. MI1.10 (assembly GCF_055811035.1). NCBI lineage: Bacteria > Pseudomonadati > Pseudomonadota > Alphaproteobacteria > Hyphomicrobiales > Nitrobacteraceae > Bradyrhizobium > Bradyrhizobium sp. MI1.10. Next base: position 346,282 of record NZ_JBVVPN010000002.1, on the reverse strand, counting down.
GGTGTCGCCGCGGCGGATGTTCTTTACGAGGTCAGCGTGGTCACGGACCTTCTTCTGCTGCGGACGCAGAATCAGGAAGTACATGATCACGAAGATCAGGGCGAATGGCAGCAGCGACATCAGCATGCCGCTGGTGTCGCCGGCGCCCGCAGCCTGGGCATACGCAGGGGTAATCAACATTCGGACGATCCTCGTGAGAACGGGGGAAAACCGGTCAGGCCCAAATGGCGACCGGTTCGGTCAAATTCGCGCGGACTATAGCGGCCATTGCCCCAATTGCAACGCTGCCAGACCGCCCTTTTAGCCACCTTGCGGCGCGCGCTCAGGCCCGATAAGGCTGCATTCTCAGGAACTTCGGACATGCCCCAAAAACCAAGCAAAAGCCCGGCCGGCAAAGGCCCCCGCACCCCTGCCGCGAAGCCAGCCCGCGTCGCGGCAAAACGTCCCAAGGCAGCCCTCAAAGCTGCTTCCAAAGCGACTTTCAAGACGATTTCCAAGGCGACTTCCAAGGCCAACCAAAGCGTCTCCCAGGAGCGCATCGTTCGCGCGCTGGAGACGATTGCGGCGCACCTCTCCGCGCAAGGCAAGCCCGCCGTCGAACGCGAGTCGTTCAAGCCGGCGGACGCTTTCGTCTGGCACCCGGACGGCCGTCTTGCCGCGGTGCCGCGGGTCAGCCGCGTCGAATTGTTCCTGCTTAAGGGCGTCGATCGGATGCGCGACATCCTGATGGAGAACACGGAGCGTTTCGCCAACGGATTGCCCGCCAACAACGCATTGCTCTGGGGCGCGCGCGGCATGGGCAAGTCGTCGCTCGTGAAGGCGGCGCATGCCAGCATCAACACGGAGCGCAAACCGGCCGACAGACTGAAGCTGATCGAGATCCATCGCGAGGACATCGAGAGCCTGCCCGCGCTCATGGAGCAGCTTCGCGCCTCATCCTTCCGCTTCATCGTGTTCTGCGACGATCTCTCCTTCGACGGCAATGATGCGTCCTACAAATCGCTCAAGGCGGTGCTCGAAGGCGGCATCGAAGGTCGGCCGGAGAACGTCATCCTCTACGCCACTTCCAACCGCCGCCATCTGCTGGCGCGCGAGATGATCGAGAACGAGCGCTCGACCGCGATCAATCCCGGCGAAGCCGTCGAGGAGAAGGTCTCGCTATCGGATCGCTTCGGTCTCTGGCTCGGCTTCCACCGCTGCAGCCAGGACGAATATCTCGCGATGGTGCGGGGCTATTGCAGCCATTTCGGCGTCAAGGTCGACGATGACGCGCTGGAGCGCGAGGCCCTTGAATGGTCGACGACGCGCGGCTCGCGCTCCGGCCGCGTCGCCTGGCAGTTCGTGCAGGAGCTTGCGGGACGGCTCGGCGTCAAGCTGACGGCGACGTAGCGGGAGCTAAGAGCCGCACTCACACCTGTCATTCCCCGCGCAAGCGGGGAATCCAGTATTCCAGAGACAGTTTTGATCGATCGAGACGCTGCGGCGTACTGGGTCGCCCGGTCAAGCCGTGCGACGACAGCTTTCGTGCCGAGGCAACGCTGGCCTCACGCCCCGTTCAGGAATTGAAGCGGGTCAACCGGGCTCGATCCCTTGCGGATCTCGAAGTGGAGCTGCGGCGACGCCACCTCCCCGGATTGACCCGACTTGGCAATGACCTGGCCGCGCTTGATGGTATCGCCGCGCTTCACCATCAGCTCACTCGCATGGGCATATGCGGTGACGTAGCCGTTGGAGTGCCGAACCAGGACGAGATTGCCATAACCTTTCAGCTCGTTGCCGGAATAGGCAACGACACCGTCTTCAGCCGCCTTGACCGGCGTACCCTCGGGCACCGCGAGATTGATGCCGTCGTTGGACTTGCCATTGGTCTTGGCGCCGTAGCTCGTGACCACCTTGCCGCGCACCGGCCAGCGGAAAGTCGGCAGCGCGCTGGTGGTCTCCGCAGCTTTCGCCGGAGCTTCAGCGGTCTTCTCTTCGACATTGGCAGTGGCCTGGGCCAGGCGCGCGCTTTGCACCGGCGCGACGGCCGCCATCTTGGTGGCGGGCGCAGGCGCGGCCGCAACGGGTTGCAGCGTTCCGGCAACGGGAGCGGCTCCGACCGGAGCCGCGGCAAGCGGTGCTGCGACGGCGGCGGTCTTGGCGCCGGGCACGGCCAGCCTGGTGCCGAGCTTCAGTTTCGCAGAGGGATCGAGCCCATTGGCGCGGGCCAGTTCAGCCGCCGAGATATGGTTCTTGCGGGCGATGCTGGCGAGCGTGTCGCCGTGGTTCACGAAGTGCGTGCTTGACGGCGCGGCAACGGCTGCAACCGGCTTCGCAGCAGGCGCCATCGCGGGGGCAGCGGCAACGGGAGCCATGAGCGGCGCGGGCGCAGCGGCCGTAGCCTGGTGCGGAATGATCAGTTGCTGGCCGGGCGAGAGCGCGCGCGGCCCCTTATAGCCGTTGGCGGCGAGAATCGCCTGCGGCGTGACGCGATAGCGTTTGGCAAGCAGGTCGAGCGTATCGCTGGTGCCGACGATGATTTTGGTTCCACCGACCGGCTGGGCGGCTGCGACCGAGCGCGGCGGCACGGTGGCCGTGGTCTCCAGATGCGGCTGCGCCGGGGGTGCGTAGGAGCCGACACCGCGACCGCCTCCGGACACGCCGCCTGCCGCAACGGGGTAGGATTGCGGCGCGGACACCGCCGGCGGCAAAGGCTGCGACTGATAATAACCGGACTGGGTCTGCGGCCGCGAATATTGCGGCAACTCACGCTGCGGCGGCGGTGCCTGTTGCACCGAACCGGTCGATTCCTGCGCGAAGGGATTGGAGAAGTTCGACTGGGACATGCGCGACGACATGTCGGCGCTGCACCCTGCGAAGCTGAAGGAGATCAGCGCCAGCACCGCGACCTGCGGCACCCGGCGCGAGTAAAGCAACTCGGCGGCAACGGACATGGTTACTCACTCGTACGCAACAGAACTGGTGTTTTAAGTAAACACGCGCCGAGTAAATAACGGCTTAACCCTCCCAATAAGATGTTGGCAGCACAGCCAATCCGGAATTCTACAGCTCCCGCGCCACGCCGGGCAGCGCCGGCACGAAGCGGACTTCGACGAGTTCCTTGCGCTCGATCCCGGCTTCCGTCCGGCTCAGGCGGATCAGCGTCTGCACCCCCTGATGCGGACCGACGGGCGCGATCAGGATGCCGCCCACCTCCAGCCGCTCGACCAGGTTCTCCGGGAGCTGCTCCATCGCGGCCGTGACGATGATGCGGTCGAACGGGCCGATATTGGGAGGCAGATTGAGGCCATCGCCCAGCATCACCTCGACGTTGTGATAGTTGAGCTTTTCAAGCCTGATCCGTGCGGCATCCGCAAGCTTGCGGTAGCGCTCGACCGTCAACACCTGGCCGGCGAGCCGCGACAGCACCGCCGCCTGGTAGCCCGAGCCGGCACCGATCTCGAGCACGCGGTGCCTCTTCTGAAGCTGGAGCTGCTCGGTCATGTAGGCGACGACGAAGGGCTGGCTGATGGTCTGCCCGCAGGCGATCGGCAGCGCGCTGTCGCGATACGCGCCGTCGCGATCGGCGTCGTCGACGAATTGATCGCGCGGCACCTCCTCCATGGCCCGCAGGACCGCCTGGTCGCTGATGCCCCGACGCCTCAGCGTGAGCTGAAACATCATCTTTTCCGGCGGGTGCTGATGGGAAGTCATTGCCTGCTTGTGCTGTCTTTGCGGTCCGGGACGCCGAGCTGGGGCGCTAGATTCTTGTTCCGGCTCAGGGAACCCATGATAGGCTTCGGATGGGAGTAGTTGACCACAAATTGGCTTGCAACGGGCAAGCCGCGACGGCCATTTTCATGCATCCGTTCGTCAAAACGCGCATTGCGTCGATTCATGTTATCTGCGAACGTTTTTGACAATGGGCAAGGACTCGACCATGACCGCGACGGGGCTTACCGGCCGCTCTGTATTCCTCGTCGAAGACGAGGTGATGATCAGGATGATGGTCGCGGACATGCTCGAAGAGCTTGGCTACAAGATCGCAGCCGAGGCTGGCGACATCACCGAAGCCATGCGGCTCGCCCAGGCAACCGAGTTCGACATCGCCATTCTCGACGTCAACGTCAACGGCAAGGTCATCTCGCCGGTCGCCGACGTCATCAAGGCAAAGGGCTGCCCGTTCATCTTCGCCACCGGATACGGTTCCTCCGGCCTGCCCGAGCAGTACCGCGATCGGCCGGCGCTTCAGAAACCATTTCAGCTCGACGCCCTCGGCAAGACCATCGAAGCCGCGCTTCGCGGCGGCTAGGCCCCGTTCCAAGTCGGATTACTTCAGCGTCGGACTTACTTCAAGCGTCGCACTCAGCGCCTCCGAAAACGCCTCGTTGGTGCGGTCGAGCCGGAGCGGCGTGACGGAGACGTAGCGTTCGCGCAGCGCCGCGAGATCGGTGCCATCGGCGGGTGTATCAATCATCGCGGTGCGCTCGAAGCCGATCCAGAAATAGGGATTGCCACGGCCGTCCTTGCGCTCGTCGATCTTGAGGAAGCCGAGATTGCGCTTGCCCTGCCGCGTCACGCAAATGCCCAGCACATCCTCCGGCGCGCAAGCCGGGAAGTTGACGTTGATGACGGTGTCCTTCGGGATGCCGGCGGCGATCACCTTGCGCAGGATGTCGGGCCCGAATTTGCGCGCGGTGTCCCACAGCGGTCGGTCGCGGGTCTCGACGCTGAACTCCTGCGACAGGGCGAAAGACGGTAGTCCCAGGATGGTTCCCTCCAGCGCGCCGGCGATGGTGCCGGAATAGACCACGTCCTCGGCGACGTTGCGGCCCTTGTTGACGCCGGACAGCACGACATCGGGCAGCTTGGCGCCGAGGATGTGGCGCGCGCCCATGATGACGCAGTCCGTCGGCGTGCCGCGCACCGCAAAGTGCCGCGGGCCGACCTCGCGCAGCCGCAGCGGATCGTTCAGCGACAGCGAATGCGACACGCCGGACTGGTCGAGTTCAGGCGCGACCACCCAGACGTCATCGGACAATGCGCGCGCGATCTCCTCCAGGACCTTGAGGCCGGGGGCGTGGATGCCGTCGTCATTTGTGCAGAGAATGCGCATGGGAAAGGTCGATTCCTGAAGCGGGTCTCAGCCGTCTTATCCGGCCGGGGCCGATCAGGCAAACCGGCCGATCGGGGCCGGCTGCCGGTACCGGCTTGGCCGGCTATCGGCGAACGCGCCATTGCGGCAGGAAGCGCGCCAGCCGGCCCTCGGCGTGCAATTTCATCGCCGGCACGACCGGGCTCACGATCGGCGCCTCGATGACGCCGAGCGTCTCCAGCTGTGCGACGAACGGGTCCGCTACCGACGCCTGCGGAAAGCGTTCGCGTGCCAGCGACAGTGCCTGGTCGAAATCCGCGGCATTCACACCGGGCTTGGCCCGCCGGCTCTGGACCAGATCGTCGTCCCAGAGCCGCGTGATCCCGATGTCGAACACGCCACGCAGCCGCTGATCGAGAGCCTGGATGCCGGCACCCGTCACCGCCCATTGTCTGCCGACCCAGAAGATGTCGCGGTGCAAGGCCATGAACGAGGGGTTCGCGTTGTCGGGTGGCCGGCAGGATAACCGGCCGCCCGATCTTCGCAACCAAACGTTTCGACCGTTTCAGATTGGCAGCACGCCTAGTCGCGTGCGACCACCTTCAGCCCGCCCATATAGGGCTGCAGTACGCTGGGGACCGCGATCGAGCCGTCCTCCTGCTGGTAGGTCTCCATCACAGCGATAAGCGCGCGGCCGACGGCAGTGCCGGAGCCGTTCAAGGTGTGCACGAAACGCGGCTTGCCGTCGGGACCGCGCGAGCGCGCGTCCATCCGGCGGGCCTGGAAATCGCCGCACACCGAGCAGCTCGAGATCTCGCGGAACATGCCGCCATCGCCCTGCCCGGGCATCCAGACCTCGATGTCATAGGTTTTTTGCGCCGCAAAACCCAAATCCCCTGCGCAGAGCGTCATCACGCGATAATGCAGGTCGAGCTGCCGTAACACCTCTTCGGCGCAAGCGAGCATCCGCTCATGCTCGTCCTTGCTGGTTTCGGCCGTTGCAATCGACACCAACTCGACTTTTGTGAATTGATGCTGCCGGATCATGCCGCGCGTGTCGCGGCCTGCCGCCCCTGCTTCCGCCCGAAAACACGGCGTCAACGCTGTCAGGCGCATCGGCAGCTCCCTCTCGTCCACGATGGATTCGCGAACCAGGTTCGTCAGCGGCATTTCAGCCGTGGGTATGAGCCACATCCCTTCCCGCGTGCAAAACATATCTTCGGCGGATTTGGGAAGGTTACCCGTCCCATAGGCCGTTTGCTCGCGCACCAAGAGCGGCGGGTTGATCTCGGTATAACCATGCTCGTTGGTGTGCAGGTCGAGCATGAACTGGCCGATCGCGCGTTCGAGCCGCGCCAGCCCCTTCTTCAGCACGACGAAGCGCGCACCCGAGAGTTTTGCCGCTGCCTCGAAATCCATGTAGCCGAGCGCGTTGCCGAGATCGTCGTGCGGCTTCGGCGCGAAGCTGTAGTTGCGCTTGTTGCCGAAGACGTGGTGCTGCACGTTGCCGTGCTCGTCGACGCCATCGGGTACCTCGTCGAGCGGCAGGTTCGGAATCGCGGAGAGCTCTTTCGTCAGCTCCTCGTCGGCGGACTTCGCCGCGGCCTCGAGCTGCGGCATCGTCGTCTTGAGTTCGGTAACTTCCGCCATCAGCTTCGCCGCGCGCGCCTCGTCCTTGGCCTTCTTGGCATCGCCGATTTCCTTTGAGGCCGCATTGCGCCGCGCCTGCGCCTGCTCGGAAGCCAGGATCGCCGCACGCCGGGTCTCGTCGATCGCTAGCAGCGACGCCGACATCGGCTTCAGGCCGCGTCGTGCGAGGCCGGCGTCGAAGGCTTGCGGGTTGTCGCGGATCGATTTGATATCGTGCATGGCCGAGGTCCTGGGGCAGCGCGTAAACATACAACGGCAAACGTTGTACGTCAGCGCGTCTCCCTAGCACTCTGTCATCGCCCGCGCAAGCGGGCGCTCCAGTATTGCAGAGACGGCCGTGGTTGCCCCCCGCGGCCGCGGCGGTCTGGTTTTCCCCCCCCCCGGGGCCATTTGGCCCCACGCGGGGGATGGCCGCGGGGGGCCGGGCGCC
>NZ_JBVVPN010000002.1:62246-339118 GCF_055811035.1 Bradyrhizobium sp. MI1.10 | reverse complement strand
CCGGGCCCGGGGGGGGGGCCCCCCCCCAAAAAACCCCCCCAACCGGTTGTACCCCCCCCGCCCCCCCCCCCCCCTGGCCCCCCCCCCCCACCCGGGCCCGATCCAGTATTCCAGAGACGTCAGTGATTCCCCCGAGAGGCCGCGGCGTACTGGATTCCCCGCCCCAGGGCGCAATTGCGCACAAGGCGGGGAATGACAGCGGAGGTCAGGGCGCCCTACTCCGCCGGATTAGCCGGCGTCGATACGTCAGTGCCGGTGGTGGCCTTTGAAGTTGCCGCCTTCTTCTCCACAATTCCCACCGCGATGATCGAGCCCTCGTAGAGCGCGAGCAAGGGGATCGCGAGCGAGCACTGGCTAAGCACGTCGGGCGGGGTCAGAACGGCCGCGATGACGAAGGCGACGACGATGAAATAGCGGCGCTTCTCGCGCAGCATTTTTGACGTGACGATGCCGATGCGCCCGAGCAGCGTCAGGATCACCGGAAGCTGGAAGGCGATGCCGAAGGCGAAGATCAGCGACATCATCAGCGACAGGTATTCACCGACCTTGGGCAGCAGCTGGATCTGCGCGGTCTCGTCGCTGCCAGCCTGCTGCATGCCGAGCGAGAAGCGGACCAGCATCGGCAGCACGACGAAATAGACCAGTGCTGCGCCCAGCACGAAGAAGAACGGGGTCGCGACCAGATAAGGCAGAAAGGCCTGCTTCTCGTGCTTGTAGAGGCCCGGAGCGACGAACTTGTAGATCTGCGTCGCAACGATCGGGAACGAGATGAAGCCGGCGCCGAACAGCGCGAGCTTGAGCTGAGTAATGAAATATTCCAGCAGCGCAGTGTAGATGAATTTCGAGTTCTCGGGACCCGCGACCCACACGAACGGCCAGACCAGCACGTTGTAGATCTGCTTGGCGAAGAAGAAGCAGAAGATGAAGGCAACGCCGAAGCCAAGGAGCGCCTTGATCAGCCGCGAACGCAGCTCGATCAAATGGTCCATCAGGGGAGCTTTGCTGGCCTCGATATCGGCGGCGCTCATGACGCTTTGGCGTCCTTGATCGCCTCGGCCGGCGCAGTGTCCTGGATGACCGAATCTTGCGTGACCGAACCTTGAGCGACCTGCGCCTGCTCGACCTCACGGGTGATGGCGAGCGGCTCGTTCACCGCCGCATGTGCCTCGGCCTCTACGAAGGTCTCGGGCGTCGGCGCTTCCGGCGTGGTGGGCGTCGCCGGCAATTCGCTTGAAGTCGCCAGCGCTTCGCTTGAAGTCGCCGGCGGCTCAACAGCGGCGGTGGTCGAGGTCTCGGCCGGCTTGTCCAGCGCATCGACGCGGAGCGCGTCGCTGACGTCTTTCTGAAGCGAGGTCATCAGATTGTTGCCGGCGAACCCGGAAGCCGCTTCCTTGACCTCGTCGAAGCTCTTCTTGAGGTCGGCCATTTCGGCCTCGCGCATCGCCTCCTGGAATTGGCCCTGGAATTCGGCGGCCATCTTGCGCGCCTTGCCCATCCACTGCCCGACCATACGCAGTACGCCCGGCAGCTCTTTCGGGCCGATGGCGATCAGGGCCACGACCCCGATCAGGACCAGTTCACTCCACCCGATATCGAACATGAGGTCTTCCGTTCACGCCAGCCGCAGCCAGCCCAATCCCTCGCGCGCAGGATCGGGTCCGCTACCCGCGTCTCGCGTGCTCTCTGGCTCAGACGGCCTTGCTGCCGATGTCGGACCGTGCCGCGGTCGGCGCGGCATTGTTGTGCTCGATGGACTTGGCCGGCTCGGGCTTGTCGGCGACCTTGTCGTCGTCCTGCATGCCCTTCTTGAACGCCTTGATGCCCTGCGCCACGTCGCCCATCAGATCCGAAATCTTGCCGCGACCGAACAGCAGCAGGACCACTGCGATCACCAGGACCCAGTGCCAAATGCTGAGTGAACCCATCCTGCAACCCTCCAAACGCGCATGGCCGGGGACCCGGCCGATCTTCACCGAAACCTAGGCTTGGCAGGTGTCAAAAACAAGGACCAAGGCAGCGCCAATTCGCTGTTGGCGCTACGTAATTTTGCTAGTGTTAACTGGTCGCAGGTGGCCGGTAGAAGGCCGGGACGTCAGTCCTCGCTACCGCCCTCGCCGCCCTCATTGCCGCCTTCCGGCGGCGTCTCGGGCTCGACCGCAGGCGCCAGCGCGAGATCAAGGTCCTCGCCAGGTTCCAGCGGATCCTCGTCCTCACGCAAAGTCGGGTCATCCGACGGCGTCGGCACGCTGAATCCGGTCGGCAGACGCGAATCCAGAAGGCCCGTGCCCTTGAGCTCCTCCAAACCCGGCAGATCGCCGAGCTGTTCCAGAGTGAACTGCGACAGGAAGTCCTCGGTGGTTCCGAAGGTCAAGGGACGGCCCGGCGTCTTGCGACGGCCGCGCGGCTTGATCCAGCCGGTTTCCAGCAGCACGTCCAGCGTGCCTTTCGAGGTGACGACGCCGCGGATCTCCTCGATCTCGGCGCGCGTCACCGGCTGGTGATAGGCGATGATTGCGAGCACCTCGATCGCGGCGCGCGACAGGCGGCGGGTTTCGGTGCTCTCGCGGGTCATCAGCCAGGCGAGATCGCCCGCCGTGCGGAAGGTCCATTTGTTGGCAACCCGGACGAGATTCACGCCGCGCAAGGAATAGTCGGCCTGCAACTGCTCAAGCGCGGCCTTCACGTCCACGCCCTCGGGCATGCGCTTGGCCAGCGTCGCGGTGTCCAGCGGTTCATTCGAAGCGAACAGCAGCGCTTCCAGCAGCCGCAATTCTTCGGGACGTGCCTGGGACTCGTTCTCCATCGGCTCGGCCTCTTCTACCCGCACTTCAGCCAGGCTTGCCATGGCAGATTCTCCTTGTTGCACTTAAGCGACCGGCGCATCGGGCGCAGGAGCTGCGTCCATGACCGGCTTGGGGCGCCCCTTCCGGAAATAGATGGGCGCAAACGCCTCTTTCTGATTCAGCTCGAGCTGACCTTCGCGCACCAGTTCGAGCGCAGCCGCGAAACTCGAGGCGAGCACCGTCGCGCGCTGCGTCGGATCGGCGACGTGCTGCAGCAGAAAATCGTCGAGAACGCCCCAATCGTCTTGCTCGCTGATGCTGCCGACCAGCCGCTCCAGCGTGGCGCGCGCCTCCGCAAGCGACCACACCGTGCGCTTGGCGAGATGCACGCTCGCCAGCACGCGCGACTGGCGCTGCGCGGCATAGGCGGTGAGCAGGTCATAGAGCGTTGCGGTGTATTTCGGATGCTTGATCTCGGCGATCTGCTCGGGCTCGCCGCGCGGGAAGATGTCGCGCAGCAATTGCTGCCGGTTCATCAGCCGGTTGGCGGCTTCGCGAATGGCCTCCAGCCGGCGCAGGCGGTTGGCGAGCGCCGTCGCCATCTGCTCGGCGCTCGGGCCTTCCGCACTCGGCGGCTCCGGCAGCAGCAGGCGCGATTTCAGAAAGGCGAGCCAGGCCGCCATCACGAGATAGTCGGCGGCAAGCTCGAGGCGGATCTTTCGCGCGGCTTCGATGAAGTGGAGATACTGGTCGGCGAGCGCCAGGATCGAGATCTTGGCGAGATCGACCTTCTGCTGCCGCGCCAGTGCGAGCAACAGGTCGAGCGGACCCTCATAGCCCTCGACGTCCACCACCAACGCCGGCTCACCCTCGGCGAGCTCTGCGGGCCGCCCGGTTTCAAACGATAGGATTTCTGCGGTCATGCCGATGCCGTGTTTGCCCGTGCGATCAATGCGTCCAGTTCGGCGCGTGCGGCCGCGCGATCGAACGGTTGCGGTCCTCGACGCGCCGCGAGCGCGGCGTTCGCCCGCTCCAGCGCCCTGCCCGCCAGTTCGGGTGTCTGGCCGGCGACCTCACGCATCTCCTCGATCTTGCCGTTGCAATGCAGGGCCATGTCGCAACCGGCCGCAAAAATCGCGCGGGTCCGCTCGGCGATATTGCCCGACAGCGCGTTCATCGACACGTCATCACTCATTAACAAACCCTGGAACCCGATTGTGCCGCGAATCACCTCAGCGATCATTGTCGCAGATGTCGTCGCCGGATGGGCGGGGTCGACCGCGCTAAACACAACATGTGCAGTCATGGCCATCGGCAAATCCGCCAAAGGCATGAACGCCGCGAAGTCGGTGCGCTCCAGTTCGTCTCGCGACGTGTCGACGGTCGGCAGATTGAAATGGGTATCGGCCGTAGCTCGGCCATGGCCGGGGATGTGCTTGAGCACCGGCAACACGCCCCCCTCTTCCAGGCCCTCGGTGACCGCGCGGGCGATCGCGGCGACTTTTCCCGGTTCGGTGCCGTAGGCCCTGTTCCCGATGACGGCGTTGGCGCCAGCCACCGGCACGTCGGCCAGCGGCAAGCAATCCACGGTAATGCCGAGATCCCCGAGATCGGCCGCGATCAGCCGGGCACTGAGGCGCGCCGCGGTCAGCCCGAGCGCCGAATCAGTATCGTAGAGACCCGCGAAAATAGCGCCCGGTGGATAGACCGGCCAAAGCGGCGGCCCCAGGCGCTGCACCCGTCCACCCTCCTGGTCGATCAGGACAGGGGCATCAGCGAAACCCGCGACCGCCCGCAATTCCGCAACGAGTGCAGCAACTTGAGCTGGCGTCTCGACGTTGCGCTTGAAGAGGATGAAGCCCCATGGGCGTTCGCTGCGGATAAACTCCCGCTCGGCGGCAGTTAGTTCCGTTCCGGAAACGCCGGTAATGAAGGCCCGCGTGCTCATACGGCCGATTAACCCTGACCCGCGAGACGGTCAAGGAAACGGCCGTTAATTCCTCTGGACGAAGCAGGCAGACAGGCCCGCGGATTTCAAACTGTTGCAGGCCTGGTTCGCCTCTTCGAGCGATCCGTAGGGCCCAGCGAAGGCGCGGTAGACGATTCCCTTGCCCTTGTCGGTCAGGTCGACCCGCTTGACCACCGGAGCGCGGGAGCCCAGCACGCTGCCGTACTTGCTCTGAAGCACCCGGTAGGAGGCGTGGGCGCTATCCTCGGTCTGCTGCGAGGAGACCTGCACGACGTAGCCACCGCCACCGCTGCTCGCGGGCGCAATTTGCGTCGGATTGGTCGCAGCCATCCGCTGCGGCGGCTCCGCAGCCGGCGCCGATTGCGGCGCCAGCGAGAGCGGCTGATTGGCACTGGCATTGGCCGAGGTCGGCGGCGTGCGTGGTGCAGCGGGTGCCGCAACGGGCTTCAGTGGAGCTGCCGGCTTCGCGACGGCGGCGGCTTGCGACGCGGTGGCGTCGGTCTGATCGCCCTTCACGGCCACGGTCCTGATCGCGCGCGGCGAATTGTTCGGCAGCGTGCCGTTACTCGGATTCGGGCCCGCACTCGATAGCGGAATGCTGGACGGCGACACGCTCGCCACCGGCGGCGGGTTCGCGTTCTGGTTCAGCGGCGGGAACACCACGCGGGGACCTCCCGCCTTGGCGTTGACGTCGACAGGCGCCTCCTCGCGCGGCACGATCTTCTCAGCGCCATCACCGGTGACCATGCGGTCCGGCACCTTGGCCGAGGAGTCCGACGGCGCCGGCACGATTTTGGTCGGCGTGTTGTCGGCCTTGATGATGGGCGGCTCGCCGCTGCGGGGCGAGCCCACATAGGTCTTGTAGGCGAACGCAGCGCCGGTCCCGACCACGGCAAGCGCCAGGATCGCCGCGACCGTCATCATGCCGCCGCGCTGCTTCTTGGGCTCGTCGAGATCGGCCTCGGGATAGTCGCTCTGGAATGCGTAAGGATCGTCGGGATAGGCGGCATCGCGCTGGTAGTCTTGTTCGCCCGCCTCCAGCCGTCCGTAGAGCGCATCGTCGTAGCGCGCCGGATCGGGCTGCTGCTGATAGGCTTGTTCCTGATAAGCCTGATCGTGCTGCTGGTAGGCCTGATCCTGATAGGCAGGAGCTTGATAAGCAGGAGCTTGATAGCCCTGATCCGGATAGGCCTGCGGCTGACGAAAATCAGGTTCGGGCTCGGGCGCAGTCGGCTGGGCTGAATAACGATGCAGTGGATGAACCGGGTTTACGGAAGCGGGATAGGCAGGCTCAGCTGGCGCCGTCTGCGGCTGCACATTGGCGCGCCGCATCCATGAGGGCGGTCCGGGCGGCGGCGGAGGAGCCTGCTCGGCATAGTCCTGCGGGTCATCGTCCTGGCGATAGTCGTCGTCCTGATAGCTCTGGGCAGGCGCGGGCGCTGCTGGCGGGTGCGCACCCGGCCGCCCTTGCGCCGCAAACGGATCGGTCTGCCCGATCAGGCGGGCGAGTTCGGCCAAGGGATCGCCGCTCCCATGCTGATCGCCACCGCGACCATAGTCATCGGAAGGAAACGGTCTGTCCTGATATCGTTCGGCCATCGTGATGATGCGTCCCTTCGGGAAAGCCGCGCGCCCCTCGGCCAAGGCACGGCTTTCGACCCACAAGGCTTTCAACCAAGTCTAAGCGATCCGGCTTCTGCCGGTTACCCCCGAAATCCCTTAAGTAGTTCGCCCCAAACTACCGCATCTCGTCCGGAGCATGGACGCCGAGGATGGCGAGGCCCGATGCCAGGACAGAGACGACGCCCTGGACCATGGCCAGCCGCGCCTTCGTTAGATCTGCATCATTATTGATAATGAAGCGTAAATAGGGCAAATCGCGCCCCTTCGTCCAAAGTGCGTGAAATTCGCTCGCTAAGTCATAGAGATAGAAAGCAATTCGGTGCGGCTCGTGGGCGCTTGCCGCCGCTTCCAGCATGCGCGGAAAAATTGCGAGCCGCTTAAGAAGGTCGAGCTCAGCCGGGTCTGACAGCCGTTCCACCGCCGACTCACCGAGCCAGGCGATGCGCTTTTCGGTTTCCTCGGGGAGTTCCGGGAACACCTCGGCCCGGGCGTTGCGGAAGATCGAATGGCCGCGGGCGTGGCCGTACTGGACATAGAACACGGGGTTGTCGCGCGACTGTTCCATGACCTTGGCAAGGTCGAAGTCGAGCACCGCGTCGTTCTTGCGGTAGAGCATCATGAAGCGGACGGCGTCCTGGCCGACTTCATCTACCACCTCACGCAAGGTGACGAAGTCCCCGCTCCGCTTGGACATTTTCACCGGCTCGCCGTTGCGCAGCAACTTCACGAGCTGGACGATCTTGACGTCGAGCGCCCCCTTGCCGGAGGTCGTCGCCTTCACCGCCGCCTGCATGCGCTTGATGTAGCCACCATGGTCGGCGCCCCAGACGTCGATCATTTCCGCAAAACCACGGTCGAACTTGTTCTTGTGGTAGGCGATATCGGCGGCGAAGTAGGTATAGGAATTGTCCGACTTGATCAGCGGGCGATCGACGTCGTCGCCATAAGCAGTCGCCTTGAACAGCAACTGCTCGCGATCTTCCCAATCCTCGGCCGGGGCCCCTTTTGGCGGCGGCAGACGGCCCTGGTAGACGTCGCCCTTGGCCTTGAGGAAGTCGATGGTCTCGGCGACCTTGTTGTTGCCGGCGTCCTGCAGCGAGCGCTCCGAGAAGAACACGTCGTGGCGGATGTTGAGCGCGCCGAGATCTCCCTTGATCTCGTCCATCATCATCGCGATGGCCTTGGCGCGTACCGTCGGCAGCCACGCGCCCTCGCTCATGGCGAGGAGCTTGTCGCCGTGTTCGTTGGCCAGCGCCTGCCCGACCGGCTTCAGATACTCGCCGGGATAAAGGCCTTCCGGAATCGCGCCGATGTCCTCGCCGAGCGCCTCGCGATACCTGAGGAACGCGGAACGTGCGAGCACGTCGACCTGCGCACCGGCGTCGTTGATGTAATATTCGCGCGTGACGTCACGGCCTGCGAACTCGAGCAGGCTCGCCAGCGCGTCGCCGAACACGGCGCCGCGGCAATGGCCGACATGCATCGGTCCGGTCGGGTTGGCCGAGACATATTCAACGTTGACCTTGGAGCCGCCGCGGACGCGGCCGTAATCGGCGCCCTCGCGCAGCACGGTCCGTAGCGCCTCCGCCCATGCGGCCGGCTTCAGCGTCAAATTGATGAAGCCGGGACCGGCGACGTCGACCTTGGCGATCAGCGCATCCGCGCGCAGCCGTTCGGCGATCTGCTCGGCGAGATCCCGTGGCTTTGCCTTTGCCTCTTTCGCAAGCACCATGGCCGCGTTGGTCGCCATGTCGCCATGGGAGGTATCGCGCGGCGGCTCGACCACCACGCGCGAGAAATCGATGCCCTCGGGCCAGTTGGCGTCCGCCGCAAGCGCGCGGCAGACCGCGTGCACGCGTGCGAGCACGTCGGCGAACAGGTGCAGTGCTGAGGATGTGTCGGGCATGGGCGCCGCCTAACGCAAATCCGGGGTCGAGTCAAAGAGCCGCTGGTGCTCGGTCAGGGCGAAACGGTCGGTCATTCCGGCAATGAAATTCCCGATCCGTCGAGCCCGGTCGCCCTCATTGTCCGCCTCCGCCCCGACCAGCCATTCCGGCGGCAGTTCGCCGGGCGATGTGAGGTATTTCGCGAACAGGTCGAACAGGATCTGTTCCGCCTCGCTCATCACCCGCATGACCCGCTTGTGGCGGTACATGTGCTGATAGAGAAAGCGCTTGATGGCGGCCTCCTCCTCGGCGACCGCGGCGGGGAACGCGATCAGTGCCCGGCTCTGCTGGCGCACGTCCTGGGCGGATTGCGGTTTCACGGCGGCAAGGTTTGTCTGCGCCTCGGCGAACACGGCACCGATCAGGTGCGAGATCAGCTCGCGCACCAGCTCGGCGCCGCGCCTGACGTCTTCGAGATCGGGGTAATGCGCAGACGTCTCGGCGATGATCTCCGCGGTCAGCGGCATGACCTTGAGGTCGTCGAGGTGAAACAGGCCGGCGCGCAGGCCGTCGTCGATATCGTGGGCATCATAGGCGATGTCGTCGGCGATCGCGGCGACCTGTGCCTCCAGCGAGGCGAAACTCCACAACTCGAGATCGTAGGTCTTGATGTAGTCGGCGATGCCGACAGGAATGCCGTGCTCGCGATAACGCCCGACCGGCGCACCGCTGCGATCGGTCAGCGGGCCATTGTGCTTGACGATGCCTTCCAGCGCTTCCCAGGTCAGGTTGAGCCCGTCGAATTCGGGGTAGCGGTGTTCCAGCGCCGCGACGACGCGGAGCGTCTGGGCGTTGTGGTCGAAGCCGCCGAAATCCGTCAGGCAGGCGTCCAGTGCCCGCTCGCCGGCGTGCCCGAACGGCGGATGGCCGAGGTCGTGGGCGAGCGCCAAGGTTTCCGTTAGGTCCTCGTCCAGCCCGAGCTGCCGCGCCAGCGCCCGGGCAATCTGCGCCACCTCCAGCGAATGCGTCAGCCGGGTCCGGTAATGGTCGCCCTCGTGGAACACGAACACCTGGGTCTTGTACTTCAGTCGGCGGAACGCGGTGGAATGGATCACCCGGTCGCAATCCCGCCGGAACGGGCTGCGGGTCCGGCTCGGCGGTTCCGCGACCAGCCGGCCGCGGCTGCGATCGGGATCGCAGGCATAGGGCGCGTGGGGGGCAGCCATTCCGACGGACACGGCGAATTTAGTCCCTATCCATTTGATTCTGCGTATGGTGGCACTTAACTATGCCGGACGCGGGATACCAACTGAATTGGGCAACCGACCTTCGGGCGACCTTGGTGTGACCGCGGGGCTATCGGAGACGAGCGATGACGACTGACGTGACCATCAGTGACAAGGCCGCACGCCGGATTGGGGAGATCCTCAAGGGCGAAGGGTCTGGCGCGATGCTGCGGATCTCGGTCGAGGGCGGCGGCTGCTCCGGCTTCCAGTACAAGTTCGACATTGACCGTGCCCGCACCGACGACGATCTCGTGATCGAGCAGGACAATGCTGTGGTGCTGGTCGATTCCGCCTCGCAGCCGT
This sequence comes from Bradyrhizobium sp. MI1.10, assembly GCF_055811035.1. NCBI lineage: Bacteria > Pseudomonadati > Pseudomonadota > Alphaproteobacteria > Hyphomicrobiales > Nitrobacteraceae > Bradyrhizobium > Bradyrhizobium sp. MI1.10. The sequence continues at coordinate 329,268 of NZ_JBVVPN010000002.1, read as the reverse complement.
TCCTGGCGGGCTCGCAGGTCGATTTCGTCGACGATCTGATCGGCGCCTCGTTCCGGGTCAACAATCCCAACGCCACGGCGTCCTGTGGCTGCGGGACCAGCTTCTCGATCTGACAGGCTTTAGGCGCCAGTCATCTGCCTTTCCTCGTCCGTCCACTCCACGTCGACAGGCGTGAGCTCCGGCTGAAGTGGTGCGTCTTCCGCCATCACATGTCCATCGAGCGCGCGCAGCAGAGCCGCCACCAGCGCAGGCTTGCGCAGCGGTTTGGCGAGGAAGTCGGACATCCCCGCCTCGCGGCAGATCTTGACGTCCTCGGGGAAGGCATTGGCGGTCAGCGCGATGATCGGCAAGGCCGCGAAGCATCCGCCCTCGGCGCGGATCGCACGGGTCGCGGCAAGCCCGTCCATCTCGGGCATGCGCACGTCCATCAGCACGATATCGTAATCGTCTTCGGACACGGCCGCGACGGCCTCGACACCGTCGGTCACGACGCGCAACTCGACGTCGAAGGCACCGAGCATCTTGCTCACGACCATGCGGTTGACGGCGTCGTCCTCGGCGACCAACACCTTCAGCGGTCGGTCGAGGCCCGCGATGCGCGCCTTGAGATCGTCGGCTTCCTCGCGGCCTGCGTCGTGATCGGACGTTTGCACCTGACTCCACGGCAGTACCAGCGTGAAGCGGAAGGTCGAGCCTTCGCCCGGCGTCGAGGTGACGCCGATGGTGCCGCCCATCTGCTCGATAATGCGCCGCGAGATCGCTAGGCCCAGCCCGGTGCCGCCGAAGCGGCGGCTGATCGAGGCGTCGGCCTGGGCGAAGTCGGAGAAGAGCTCGCCGAGCTTCTCGGGGGCGATGCCGATACCGCTGTCGGTCACGCTCCATTCGACGGTGGCGAGCAGATCGCGGCGGGCCTGACAGACAGCTGCGATCGTGACTTCGCCTCCGTCAGTGAACTTCACCGCGTTGGATGCGAGATTGAGCAGGACCTGGCGGATACGCGCGACATCGCCGCGCAGCGTCGGCGGCAGGTTGGGATCGAGCTCGACCTTGACGGCGAGCCCCTTGCTCTTGGCGCTCGCGCGCACGATGGTCGCCACGGCTTCGACCATCGCCTGCGGCGCGAAGTCGATCACCTCGAACGCGAAGCGTCCGGCCTCGAGCTTGGACAGGTCCAGGATGTCGTTGAGGATGCGCTGGAGATTGTCGCCGGACTCGCGGATCGTGGTGACAGCCTCGCGCTGCTCCGGATCGAGTTTTGTCTCCAGCAGCACGCTGGCAAGCCCGAGCACGCCGTTCATCGGCGTGCGGATCTCGTGGCTCATCACCGCGAGGAAATCCGATTTGGCACGGCTCTCGGCCTCGGCCTTTTCGGCGCGCCAGCGCTCGGTCACGTCGCGGCCGAAGCCGCGATAGCCGAGGAATTGACCGTCGCGGTCGTAGGCCGGCTTCGCAGTGAGCGACCACAGCCGCGCCTCGCCGCCGGCGACGACCTTGAGGTTCATTTCGTGCAGCGGTTCGGCGTGCTCCATCAGGCCGACGACGTTGTAGGCCGCGCTCTTGTCTTCGGGGCACAGCATGTCGAGCACGTCGGCGAAATGCGAGCCCTTCAGCAACGGCAGTGGCAGCTGTGCGACGGCGGCGAAGCGCTCGGGCACGTCGACCAGATGCCCTTCGGCGTCGGTCTGCCATAGCCAGTCGCTGGCGTTCTCCTGAAAATCCTTCAGCAATAGCGAAATGATCTCGGTCTGGCGCTCGAGCTCGAGCCGGGCCTTGAGATTGCCGAGGAACAGATTGCCTTGCGAGACGATGTTGCGCGCCATGAAGAACGCGAACAGCAGCAGAAACACCGCGGTCAGGAGGTAAGGCCCGGTGCCGCACAACAGCAACGCCGCGGCGCAGGCAATCGTCGTCGTCGCGAGATAGACAAGGCCCGCGCGCGGGAAGGTCGAGAGCATGAAGGCGCCGCCGGACATCGTGCCGACCATCAGGCAGGCCAGGACGAGCTGGCTGGTCGGCTCGATGCGGCTGAACAGCGCGATCGGCAGCGTGCCCCAGATTGCGGCGAGGAAAAACGCCTGCCGCAACATCTGCCGCGCGGCGCGGGGCGAGGCTTCCTGCGGCGGGCTCCGGTGGGAGCGCCGCCACGCGCGCACAGCGAGCGAGGCGGCGGTCGCGAGGGTCATGCCCCAGATCGCGAGAAAGTCGTTCCAGCCACGGCCCCAGAACAGGACCAGCACGACTGCGACGTTGAGCATGGTGACGGCCATCGTCACCGGGATCAGGCGTATCACCGCGTCGATCTGCTTGGCGCGGATGCGGCTCAGCTCGCGCTCGCTGAGACCGGCGGTCAGGCCGTCCTCGATCTCGTAGCCGCCGAGCCAGTACAGGAACGCGCCGATCAACCCGTCGCGGGGCTCGGTTCGCTTCATGGATTTGTCCGGCCGTCCCATTCGAAAAACCTTTTCACGATCAATGACCCAGGCCCGACTTAAGCCGGGTTAATTTTGTGGGAGATTTCGCAGCGTCCTTGACGGGCGCGTTTGCATTTTGTTCTAACCATGGCCCCTGCCCGGAGCCCGTCGAAATGCCCATCAGAATAGCCACCTGGAACGTGAACTCGGTCCGGCAGCGGATCGACCTGTTGCTGACCTGGCTGAAGGAGTGCCAGCCGGACATCGTCTGCCTCCAGGAGATCAAATGCGTCGACGAGGCCTTCCCGCGGCTGGAGATCGAGGCGCTCGGCTACAACGTGGTCACCCATGGGCAGAAGACGTTCAACGGTGTCGCCCTGCTCTCGAAGCTCCGGTTCGACGAGACCAAGTCGGGGCTGGCCGGCGACGACGAGGATGCGCATGCCCGCTTCCTCGAAGGCGTGGTGACGCTCAAGAGCGGCGTGCTGCGCATCGCCTGCCTCTATCTGCCCAACGGCAATCCGGTCGGCACCGAGAAATATCCCTACAAGCTCAAATGGATGTCGCGGCTTCTTGAGTATTCGAAGGAGCGCCTCAAGACCGAGGAGCCGCTGATCCTCGCAGGCGACTTCAACGTCATCCCGCATGCCCGCGACGTCCATAATCCCGCCGCCTGGACCGAGGACGCCCTGTTCAAGGCCGAGACGCGGGAGAGTTTTCAGTCCCTGCTCGGCCTCGGCCTGACCGATGCGCTTCGGGCCGTCACCGACGAGCCCGGGCTCTACACCTTCTGGGACTACCAGGCCGGCGCTTGGCAGAAGAACCACGGCCTGCGGATCGACCATCTGCTGCTGTCGCCACAGGCCAGCGACCGGCTCGGCAATGTCGGCATCGACAGTTATGTGCGCAGCTGGGAGAAGCCGTCGGACCATGTGCCGGTGTGGGCGGATCTCGACCTCGAGGCGGCGTGAGGCCGCCTCAACCCATCACTCCCGGCGACCCTGGACCCATTGCTCCAGCATCTGCAGGCACATGGCGCGATCGTCGTCGGAGGCCTTTGCGAAGGCGCGGTTGTAGTTTTCCTTGATCCAGGTCTCGTCGCTACCTGCGCTGTCGCGCGCCAGCGTCAGCCACATCAGGCCGCGCGCGGCCTGCCGCGGCAGGCGGTCGCCGTTGAACAGCATCTGGCCGAGCAGCGCCTGGGCCTCGTGCTGGCCCTTCTGCGCGGCGAGCCCAAGCCAGCGCGCGCCGTAGCGGAAATCCTCGCGCGAAGCGTCTGGTGTCTTCAGGTACAGGCGGGCGAGATCGTATTGCGCATCCGCGTTGCCGAAATAGGACGCGGCATAGGAGAACATCTCCCGCGCCCGCTCCTGGTCCGGCTTGACCTTCGAATTCGGGATGCCACTGAGATAATAGCGGCCGAGCGCCACAAAGGCGTTGGCGACGATCTGCGCCTGGGGCGCGGACGGGCTGTCCTCGGCGTGCGCGTTGGCGATCCGGGTGAAATACTCGAACGCACGAACATCGTCCTGGGCGACGCCGTCGCCATTGGCATACATGCGGCCGAGCTTCCACTGCGCGATGGGGTGGCCCCCTTCCGCGGCATATTGCAGGGCGCTGAGCGAGGTTTCCTGCGGCACGACTGGCGGTACATTGCGCACCTTGCCTGCTGCGCCCGGCAAGGTCGTGACCACCGGGATGGTCGCATCCTTCTGGCTGACGGGTGCGCCGTCAAAGGCGAGCGCCGGCGCGGCCAGCGCAGTAGCCCCCAACACAAACGCAACGATGGTACGCCTAGATGTCCGCATAGCACTGTTTCTCGTGCGCGCCGCCCGGATGGGTCACTGCCCCACCGACCGCTGGTCCAACCTGCTGAGCATATTTCCAGAGCGCGCCCGTCGTGTGGTTAGTCGCGCGAGCGGTCCATTTGGTCTTGCGCTGGGCAAGCTCCTGGTCGCTCAATTTTACGTTAAGGGTACCGGCGACCGCGTCGATCTCGATGATATCGCCGTCCTCGAGCAGCCCGATGGGGCCGCCGATGGCGGCTTCCGGCCCGACATGGCCGATGCAGAAGCCGCGGGTGGCGCCGGAGAAGCGGCCGTCGGTGATGAGCGCGATCTTGCCGCCCATGCCCTGGCCGGTCAGCGCCGCGGTGGTCTGGAGCATTTCCCGCATGCCGGGACCGCCCTTGGGCCCCTCGTAGCGGATCACGATGACTTCGCCTTCGCGGTAAGTGCGGTTCTGGACGGCCTCGAAAGCATCCTCCTCACGGTCGAAGCACCTGGCCGGACCGGTGAACCTGAGGTTGGACATTCCCGCGACTTTCACGATCGCACCTTCTGGCGCCAGATTGCCCTTCAGACCGACCACACCGCCGGTGACGGTGATGGGTTTGTCTGCCGGGTGCACCACGTCCTGGTGCGGATTCCACTTCACGCTTTTGAGGTTTTCGGCGATCGTTCGACCGGTGACGGTCATGCAGTCACCGTGGAGAAATCCGTTGTCGAGCAGCGTCTTCATCAGAAGCGGTATGCCACCTACTTCAAACATGTCTTTGGCGACATAACGGCCGCCCGGCTTCAAATCCGCGACGTACGGTGTCTTTTTGAAGATTTCGGCGACGTCGAACAGGTCGAACTTGATGCCGCACTCGTGCGCGATTGCCGGCAGGTGCAGTGCAGCATTGGTCGAGCCGCCGGACGCGGCGACCACGGCGGCGGCATTCTCCAGCGCCTTGAGGGTAACGATGTCGCGCGGCCGGATGTTTTGCGCGATCAGCTCCATGACCTGCTCGCCCGCCGTCATGCAGAAGGCGTCGCGAATTTCATAGGGTGCCGGAGCACCAGCCGAGTACGGCAGCGCCAGCCCGATCGCCTCGGAGACGGTCGCCATCGTGTTGGCGGTGAACTGCGCGCCGCAGGCACCCGCCGAGGGGCACGCCACGCGCTCGATCTCGTCGAGGTCCTCGTCGGACATTGCGCCGACCGAGTGCTTGCCGACGGCTTCGAACATGTCTTGCACGGTCACCTGCTGGCCCCGGAAATTGCCGGGCAGGATCGAGCCGCCATAGATGAAGATCGAGGGCACGTTGAGGCGGACCATCGCCATCATCATGCCCGGCAGCGACTTGTCGCAGCCGGCCAGGCCAACGAGGGCGTCATAGGCGTGACCGCGGATCGTCAGCTCGACGGAATCGGCGATGCATTCGCGCGACGGCAGCGAGGAGCGCATGCCGTCATGGCCCATGGCGATGCCGTCGGTCACGGTGATGGTGCAGAATTCCCGCGGCGTGCCGCCGGCGGCTGCGACGCCCTTCTTCACCGCCTGCGCCTGGCGCATCAGGGAGATGTTGCAGGGCGCGGCCTCGTTCCAGCACGAGGCGACGCCGACGAAGGGCTGGTGGATCTGGTCGGTGGTCAGACCCATGGCGTAGAGGTAGGACCGATGGGGCGCGCGCGCAGGGCCTTCCGTCACGTGACGGCTCGGCAGCCTCTGCTTGATGTTGCTCTTCGCGTCCATCGCAAACCAGTTTCCCCGGCGAACCCTTTCAGACCCGAAAAATCAGTGCCAAGATTTGAATCGACCTTTTGAATCGACCTTGGGGATTTCCGTCGCCTTCCAGGACCACCGCTGCCGCTAAAACATTCGAGTGATTTTATTCATGTTCGGGTGTGGCCAAAAAGCGGCGTTGATGCGAACGGACAGAGATGATGGTTAAATCCGTGACGGGTGTTGCGCGGACGGCACAATCGTGGCTTGGAGGACACGATTGAGCTTACTGCGATACCCCCGGCGGGAGGACAATCCACAACTTCAGGCCAGTAGATGCCCGCACCGCAACTAAGACGCGACGACGAGGCGCAGCCAAGGTGAGTCGGCGCCTTCATCATCCCCCGCGCGTGCCCCTACGCGCTGCAAAGGCCTCTTCGCTGCGCATCGGAGACTCAAGGGTCGAGCGTGGCGCACACTCTCTCAAAGCGTCATTGCGAGCGAAGCGAAGCAATCCAGAATCCCTCCGCGGTAAGACTCTGGATTGCTTCGCTGCGCTCGCAATGACGGCGTATGAGGCGGCAGCGGCACTCTTCCAGCTCGCATTTTTACTTGCAGACACGCCTTTTCGTCCTCGCGGCTGATTTCGCCCGAGCTTTGCTTGTTCACTCCACCCTCTTATCCAAGAGGGCGCAGGGAAGGCCGGGTGCCAGCTGGCACCCGCGGTCCGCTGCGCGAAAAGCACACGCAGAAAAACCGCACAGCAGCATACAGGTGGTGCCAATCACTCGGCCTTCCCTGCGCGATGGTTGGACGGCTTATGCCGTGCTCTCCCGGGAGCCGAACTTTCCTTCTGGCCTCCCTCGCCTCGCGAATTGGATGATGCTGTCTGCCCGGTTGGGCTCGCACACACCTCCGCGACAGCTTGACCGTAGCAACGACGGCCAGGACCACACGGTTTTGCCGTACGCGCATTCGCCATTTCGCCGCAGGGTTCGACGGCCTCGTGCACGTAGCCATCGAAATACCGACGAGACGAACTTCACAGCGCCGCTCGTCCGCACGTGGCCACGGGCTCACAGGGAGTACCCGCCCTGCCCGCACCTCTCATGCCGACGCTGCCGCGTCCACCGCAAGCCCGGCTCGCAATCAAGACGACAACGAGATCGCCCCTCAAGGATGAGCCGGGATGACCGACACATACGCCGTTTCCGAATTTCGGTAAAGTAGAATATTTTAGACACACCGTCTTGACACGAGCATGTCAAGAAATGGTCGGGTGTTTTGCCCGACGGGTCACGGCGACTGCATCGTGAAAGTCAGATCAAGGCGACCCGGGATCACGCGGCCCCGCATCCGGGCTGCAGGATCACGCAATCCGGCGCGGCGCTGCCGCAGCACGTCGTCTCGCAACTGCTGACCAGCGCGGCCACGGTCGCTTCCAGTGCCCGCAGCTCCGCAATTTTCTTCCTGATCGATCCGAGATGCTTCTCCGCAAATGTCTTCGTATCGCTGCAGGGCAAGCGCCGCTGACCCGATGCGAGGATGTCGCGCGTCTCGTCGATGGAGAAGTCCAGTTCGCGGCAGTGCCGGATGAGACTGAGTGCCTTGAAAGCCTCTCCGCCGTAGACGCGCTGGCCGCCCTGGCGCGCTGGCGGCGTCAGAAGACCGATGCTCTCGTAATAGCGGATGGTGGGAACCGAAACGCCGGCCGCCTTGGCGAGGACGCCAATTCTCATGGAGCTCTCACTTTTCGCTTGAACCTCAAGTGGCTTGAGGGCGTAGCGATCCGGTCCGTGGCGCACAAGCATGAGGAGAATCACATGAGCGTTATAGGACCGTCCTGCAACCTTCCGTCCGAGACGTCGCCAGGATGCGGCTGCGCGGCCAAGCTCGAACCAGGGACCGAACCAGGAGGCGGCAAGGCCGCCGGCACGGCGGTCGCGGCCGCGGTTGTCGCTGTAGCCTGCACGGCGTGCTGTGTGCTTCCCTTTACCCTGCCCGCTGTCGTGCTCGCCAGTGCAGGCAGCCTGATCGCCGTGTTCGACCATGCGCACGGGCTGATGACGATACTGTCCATCGCCGTCGTGATCTGCGCCTGGGGCTGGATCGTCTGGCGATCGCGGACGCGCGGCTTGAAAATCCGATCGTCCGTGCTGGCTGCAATGTGCGCCGCGACCGTTCTGACCGCGACAGCCGCGCTGTGGCCAGTGATGGGGCCCGCTGTCTTCCAGGCCCTCGGTCTCGCCAAGAAGCCGAAGCATCCGGCCGGCTGATGGACGCAATCACGATCTTCGGACTGCTGTCGGTCAGTGCGATGCTGTTGTTCTACGCGCTCGAGCCGCGCGGACCGCATTTTGTGCTGGCCTTCGCGGCAGCCTGCGCGCTCAGCGCGGTCTATGGCTTTCTCCAGGGGACCTGGCCGTTTGGGCTTGTCGAGACGGTCTGGACAGCGGTCGCCTTACGGCGCTGGGTCCGGTCATCGCCATGACCGGAACTTAAAGCCTTGGAGGCGCCTACGCGTTCCGCATCGCACGGCCGAACGGATCGACCAGGCGGACGATCTCACAGGCGGCAACGAGGCCGGCGAGCCAGACGGCGCTGGTCAGCCCGATGCGCGCAACGATGGCGGCGGTGAAGGCGCCCTCGCCGCCGAGGACCGGCGTCGCGACAAGCAGCGCGAACTCGTAGACCGCGTAGGCGGCAGCGAACGCAATCGCCAGCATCAGCGGCGTGCGGCCTCGTGGCAGCCTACGGAGGACCGTCGATGCGGCTGCGGTCGATAGCAGCGCAGCCGCGCCGATGACGAAGCCCCAGGCGATGGTGCTGATGTCGATCGGATAGTGCAGCACGCCGAAACCGATGGTCTGGTTGACCAGCCAGGCGCCGGTGACGACGAGCAGCGCCGGACGCAGCGGCAGCATCGCGGCGGCGATAACCGCGAAAGCGGCAAATGGCGTGGCGCAGGCGAATGCAAAGCTTGCCAGCGCGCATGACACCGTCAGCAGCGCGAAGCCGAACAGCGGCGCAAGCCGCGGCGCAACCGGGTACAGACGGAAACGGTCGCCGTGAGAGGGCAGGATCTGACGGGGCATGGATGAACTCCTGCCGGCGATCCTAGCACATTGCATTGGTTGGATCGCCTCCCGCGACAGTTCCAACTGCCCCATCGGAGGTCGTGAGAGATGGTAACGCGCCCTCTTGTCCTAGAACGGGCCGGCTACGCTCGCCCTCTTGCGCGCTGGGCTTGAGCCCAGGCCGCGGTGACGTCGCGCGGCGGGACGTCGACGCGCCGGATCGGCGTCAACTCGCCGGAGGCGGAGATGATCGCGGTCTCCTCGCGGCGGCAACGCGGGCACACGAAGCGGACCTCGTTCGGCGAAGCCGACCAGCTCGAACGTTTTACATTGGCGGCCATCGGCCAGGCTGCGCAGTGAGAGCATGACACCAGGAACCGACCGGGATCGAGCATACCCATTCCAAAGGACTCCGCGTCCTGCCATCCCTTCAATGATTAATCCATGTGAATCGTTCCGGTGCCGAGACACCGCCAAGGACACCGTCAAGGAACCGTCAAGACACCGTCGGCCCCGAACCAGGAGGCGGAGCGGCTCAATGGGCGCCCTTGAGCGTGCACGACGTGGTGCAGGTGACCGTGTTGCCGTGGTCGCACGCCTTGCAGGCGGCAACGCATTGGGTCATGTCGCGGGGATTGAAGGAGCTGTAGTTCCGCATCGCGCAGACTGGGGTCGAGCCGGTGATGTCCTGCTCCTGGTTGCAGGCTGCCGTCATGAGTCCAAACATGATGACCGCGAGGAGGCGCATGGGATCGCCCTGTGAGGCACGACAAAACAATCTCGCGAGGCGCGCTGCACCGCAGCGAGCCTCGGCATTTCCACAGCGGAAATCGCCGCAGGCGTCCCCGCTTCTGCATTGAGGATGCGCGCCAAGTGTTAAGAACGGATTGCCGGCGTCAGGCCGCAGCCTTGCTCGCGATGGCCTGCCGCATGTCCACGGCCAATTGGCGGTACTGCTCCGATAGCTTCAGATAAAACTCGCGCTTGGTGCTGTCGGTGGCCAGCCTGGCGATCAGCTCGCATTCGGCGGTGAGCGTCTCGAACCGTTCGAGCCTGTTCTCAAGTTCTGTCATCGGCGTGTCCCCGTCAAACGCCTCAAGGACATCAAACCTAAGCCCGGGAAATAGGTCACAGCGAACATCGTTATCGAGTAGAATCAATTTTTCCGCGCGGCCGGCTATTTCTGCTCCAACCGCCACGCGCCGTCCCAGCCCTCGTCCGGCGGATTGGCCTCGAACCGCGCAATACGGGCAAGCATTGCCCGCGACGGGCCGTCGCCGGGGACGGCTTCAAGTGCCGCGTTGAAGGCGGTACGGGCCTCGTCGAAGCGGCGGGCGCGATAGGCCGCGAGGCCTTCGGCGTAGTGCGAACGCAGACTCTCATGCGCGGCAGTCAGCGCGCCTGCCCGGCCCATCACCTCGAAAATCGTTTGCGGCACGCTTTGGCCGGCGACCGCAAGACGATCGACCTCGCGCAATTCGAGCTGTGAGCCGATCGCGTCCGCCGTCGCCTGCGAGATCAGGATACGGGTGCCAAAGGTCTTGTTGACGGCTTCCAAGCGCGAGGCGAGGTTCACGGCATCGCCCATCACGGTGAAGCTCATCATCAGCTCGGAGCCGATGCTGCCGGTCAAAACCTCGCCGGTGGCGATGCCGATGCGCAGATCGCATGGCACCGGCATGGCGCGGATGCCGAGGAGATCCGGGAGCTGCTTCTGGAGCGCGGGCACCTGGTCGGCCATGTCGAGCGCGGCGAAGCAGGCAAGCTGAGCCTGCTCCTCCTCCTCGATGAAGGGCGGCCCCCAATAGGACATGATGGCATCGCCGATGTATTTGTCGATGATGCCGCGGTTGCTCCTGATCGGACCGGACATGACGGTGAAATAGTGGTTCATCACCCTGACGAGACCGCGCGGGGTCATGCCCTCGCTCATCGAGGTGAAGCCGCTCATATCGCAGAACATGATGGTCATGACCCGGCGCTGGCCCTCGATGGCGACCTCGGGCCGGTCGATCAGGCCCTGAACCACCTTGGGATCGATATAGCGGCCGAAAGTCTCGCGGATGCGCTCGTTCTGGCGCAACTGCTCGACCATGCGGTTGAAGGCGGCAGCGAGCTCTCCGATCTCGTCCTGGGTCGAGACGCTGATAGTCTTGTCGAAATGGCCTGCCTCGACCTCGCGGGTGCCGGCCAGCAGCAGCCGGACCGGTCGCGTGATCCCGGTGGAGACCATGATCGCAAAGGCAAGTCCGACGATCGCCGCGAGGATGGTCACGATGCCCGAGACGATGATCGCCTGGCGCTGATGGCGGATGACCTGGGCGGTGCTCACGAACACCTGCGAGAGCATGTCGGCTCGGATCGCGTCGATCCGCTGGGTGAAGAGGTCGCGTAGCGCGTCCACATGGACGAGCACGTCGGGCGCGCCCGCAAAGTCCTTGTCATCGAGCAGCCGGAGCAGCTTGGCGTCCTCCTCGTCGAGTTCGCGGCGAAGCTCCTTGACTGCATTCTCGATGCGCGTCTCGATGCGGGCGAGTGCCGCGTTGTCCGACGGTGTGCTCTCATCGTTGATGATCGCGTTGATCAGCTTTCGCGCGGCTTCGGCCTCCTGCTCGACCTGGGCGTCCGTTTCCCTGAAGATCTTCAGCCGCGCCGCAAAGCCCTCCTCGTCCGGCGGCGTTTGCATTTTGGCGATCACCATGCGCCGCATCGCCAGCGCCCGCTCCAACGAACGCACATTGGACCGCGCCAGGTGGCCGTAAGCCGGAATATACCGGGCGGTCAGCTCATCCAGAAGATGGCCGACGCGGCTCGACATCACCATCGACAGGATCGCGGTGACGACCATCAGGATGATGAGGCCGAGCGCAATCCCGACGATCTTGCGCCGGATCGACTGGTTGAAAATCGGCATGGGCGCGGGACAATGGGCTGAAGGGGAAAGGCCTTGGAACCAATACAACGGATTTGCCGCCGGGAATACTCGCAATTTGGCCGCTTGTGGCGTCCTGAACCGCCGCAACCGTCGCGCGAGCCTTGTTCGTTAATGAAGGTTAAGAAACCCGCTCGACCCGCCGTTGCACAAGTTCCCTCGCTCCATCCGTATTTCGCCGCATTGTTGGAACAGCTTGAGGATGCGAAACGATGTCGTGTCACCGTTTTTGACGCCGTTTTGATTCTCGAACCGCATCTCGTCGCGGACTTTGGTTTGTACTGGTTTCGCAGGGGGACCACGGAATGAACCAGTGCCTACGCTCGCTTGCGTGCGTCGTTGCCGTGGCCGCTTTGGCCTTCATCCCTACCGAGCTGGCAGCGAAGAGCAGTCAGAAATCGTCCGCGCCGAAGAAGACGCATGAGGCGAAAGCCGGCAAGCAGCGCCACGCCTCCGCCAGCAAGGCGCGGCACGGCAAACGTGCCGAGGCCAAACGCAACTCGAAGAAGCAGGACGACGCGCCCTCGGACAATCCGGCAGCCCCGCCACTGACTGGCGATCTCGCCGCGCTGAAGGATGCCATCGATCTCGCGCGGAAGGGCAAGACCGAGGACGCGAGCGCGGCGCGCGACCGCATTGCTGACCCGGCGGGGCAGAAGCTCGCCGACTGGTTCATGCTGCGCCATTCCGAAAGCACGGCCAATTTCAAGCGCTACGCCGCCTTCCTCGCCGCCAATCCGGACTGGCCGAGCAGCGCGCTGCTCCGCCGCCGCGCCGAGGCGCGGCTGTGGCAGGAGAAGGCCGACGCGGCGACCGTGCACAAATTCACGATGGACCGGCCGACCAGCGCCAAGGGCAAGTTCGCACTCGCCCGCGTGCTGATGACCGAGGGCGACAGCGACCGGGCCGAGCGTCTGGTGCGCGATGCCTGGCGCACGGACGAATTGTCCGAACGCAGCGAGGAAGATTCCTACGAAGCGTTTCGCGATCTCCTGACCACTGAGGATCATCGTGCCCGCATGGACAAGCGCCTCGGCGCCAAGGACTACGCAGGTGCGCGGCGCGCAGCCAAGCGGCTCGGCGAGGATGCGCTCGCGATCGTCAAGGCCTGCGCCGCCGTCACCGGCAAGGCCAGCAAGGCCAAGGATTACCTCGAGGACGTCTCGGCCGAGGCGCGCCGCGACCTCGGCTATGTGCTGTGCCGCGCGCAATGGCATCTCCAGAATGACCGCATCGACGACGCGGCCGAGGTGATCCTAGCCGCCGCGCCCGATACGATGGCGGCGCAAGACACCGACGCCTGGTGGCGCGAGCGCCGCCTGCTCGCGCGAAAGCTGCTCGACCAGGGCAAGTTCAAAACCGCCTACGACGTGGTGCGCTCGGCGGCCGTGCCCGCGATGGAAGTCTATCGCGTCGACTATCACTTCATGTGCGGCTGGATCGCGCTGCGCTATCTCGATGATCCCAAGGCGGCGATGACGCATTTCGCCGCGATCGACGAAGGCTCGGCCAACCCGATCGCGCTGTCGCGCGCGCATTATTGGCGCGGTCGCGCGGCGGAGGCGATGAACGCAACCGCCGATGCGCGCCTGAGCTATCAGGCGGCGGCGCGATATCCGACCGCCTATTACGGCCAGCTCGCCCGCGCCAGGCTCGGCCTCGACCGCATCGAACTGCGCGGGCCCTCGCCCGTGCTGGCAGCAGTCGACACGCCGCCCGCGGACGAGCGCGTGCGCGCCGCCGACATGCTCTACGGCGTCGGTGAGCGCGACATGGTGTTTTACTACGCCGAGGATTTCGCCAAGGAGAGCACCGACGTGGCGGCGCTCGAAGCCCTCGGCGAGCTCGCCGGCCGGCGCAACGATGCGCGCGTGATGCTGGAGGTCGGCAAGTCGGCGCTGGCGCGCGGGCTCGCACTCGATCACTACGCCTTCCCGACCATCGGCATCCCTGAACATAAGCAGGTCGCGCCCGCGATCGACCCCAGCGTGATCTATTCGGTGGCGCGCACCGAAAGCTCGTTCGACCAGCGCGACAAATCGGCCGCCAACGCAGTCGGGTTGATGCAGGTGACGCCGGAAGCGGGCCGCGACACCGCAAAGCGCTTCGGCCTGACCTATGACTGGGACAAGATGGTCTCCGATCCCGTCTACAACACGCAGATGGGCGCGGCCGAGCTCAGCGCGCTGATGTCGGAATACCGCGGCAATCAGATCATGACCTTCGCCGGCTATAATGCCGGCCGGGGCCGCGTGCGCGAATGGGTGCAGGCGCGCGGCGACCCCAGGGATCCCAAGGTCGATCCGGTCGACTGGGTCGAGCGCATCCCGCTGTCGGAGACGCGCAACTACGTCCAGCGCGTGATCGAGAACGTGCTGGTCTATCGTGCGAGGTTTGAGGCCAGCAGCGTCGTCGCGGCGAAGTCCGAGCAGCGCGTTACGACGCCGAACGTGGGCGCGATGCCGACGGCATCGGCCGCAGCCGCCGCGCCCTAGCTTCGCGACGCCGGGGCTGGACGCGGCGTGAAGCTGGATGCGGTGACTGCGACCGACCTCTCTGCGCGGGTCCGCATCGTTCGGCGAGCCGTCACCTCCTTCCGTGGTCAGAGGGTTCGTACGCGCGCAGAAATGCTTCCGTCAGCGAGCGCGAGAGCGCACCCGTCTGCAGTATCCAGTTCCAGCTCGACACCGTGATCGCTTCGAGCGAACTGCGGTAAGGCCAGAGCATTTCCACCGTCGTCTGCTGATATCGACGGTAGCAATCATAGTCGCAGTACCGCCGCTCAGCGGGCACATGGCGGACGTAACTCGCGCCCAACGGTTGCGCGCACGCGCTGCAGGTACCGCCGTGGCGAGGCCCTTCCTGATTGACGAGCATGAATCTCATAGCGATGCCCTCTCACCCGGACGGCAAATCCACCGCCCGTTTCGCTCTCCTATCCGCTCAAGACGCCGCTCGTGTGCGTCCCTCGATCAGCGGCGCAGCTTCGCCATGAAGCGCGTAACACTCGTAGCCGCAGTAGGGCAGCAGCGTCTTCGCATCGCGCAGATAGCCGCCGCTGATCTCCTCGCAGCACCACAGGCAGAACGTTTTGCGGAAAGGGGTCCTGCCGTTCACCAATATGAACCTCATGTGGCACCTCCGAGCGCAAAGCAGTAGACCGTGTCGACGGATCCGGTGACTGGTGCTTACGCCGCCTGAGACCGAAACAGCCATCGGCGATCGCGTTCGCGGCGCGCCCTGAAGCGATCGAGACATTTCCGGGAGCAAAGCGGCGCTCGCCAGGAATAATACCGGATCAGGCCGAACTTCCCGCTGCAGACGGCGCAGCTTTTTGCCGCGGAAGGGCGCTCGGAGTGTTCGGGCTTATCGCACATGATCTCTCCTCCTGGCCTCTGATGGGCGCCTCTGACGGTCGAGGATCCCCACGGGCGCTGATGCACAATCATCACGTTCGTCAACGAAATGCGGCTTCTCAATCGTGACCAGCCAGATCATCGGCAAGTCGGACGCCGGCGGAGGCGAAGCTCGCCTCTTGAGCGCACGACGCCGCGCTACTCGACGGTTCGTGCTTCGCGATCGACTTCACTGGATTGCCGGTGAGACTAGTCCGCATGCGACGGGCCGCTCAATTGTACGGAGGTAAATGCAGCGTATGACTAGGGTTGCGCGACCTATACATAGGTTTGTCCGGTAATTTTCCGGAGTTTCGTCTACCCGCAACGAGACGGCGCAACGGCGGCAAGCTGCACGGAGCCCGCGAATTCTCGACTCGGAATCCTGCTTTGGTCGGAGGGAATTGCCCCTCCTGTCGCAAAGTGCTCTACTCGCCCTGCCCCCAAGCGGGCCGGGACGCCTGCGATGATGCCTGGCCAGATCGCAAAATTAGGGAATTCGGCCGCGCAATTCCTGCTCGGCGGCCTTGCGGCGCTTCGATCTCTCGGCAATGCAGCGAAAGACGGACCTGCGGCTGGAGAGGGCCGGCGGCAGGACAATGCCGACCTGCGCGACGCCGTGAAGCAATGGCGACAAGTGTTCGAGCACAATCCGGTCATGTATTTCATGGTCGATCCGGCCGGAACGGTGCTCAACGTGAATACATTTGGCGCCGCGCAACTGGGCTACAGCGTGGCCGAACTGACCGGCCAATCTGTGCTGAACGTCTTTTTCGAAGAGGACCGCGATTTCGTTCGTCGCTGTGTCGGGCTGTGCCTGGAAACCGTGGACCAGTCGCACACCTGGGAGATTCGCAAGATCCGGAAGGACGGCTCGGTTCTCTGGGTCCGTGAGAACGCCAAGGCCATGCGGCGCGGCGACGGCACGCCGATCGTGCTGGTCGCCTGCGAAAACATCACCCAGCGCAAGGAGGCGGAGGATGCGCTGCGCCAGAGCGAGGCCTACCTTGCCCAAGCGCAGGAGTTGAGCCGCACCGGCAGCTTCGGCCTGAGCCTGGCAACCCGCGAGGCCGTCTGGTCCAGGGAGACCTTTCGCATCTTCCAACGTGACCCGCAGGTCAAACCGACGCTCGATTTTGTTTTCCAGCGCATCCATCCGGAAGATCGCAATGCGGTCAGCAAGACCCTTGATCGGGCCTTCCGTGACGTCGGCGATTTCGACCATGAATATCGTCTGCTGATGCCCGATGGATCCATCAAATATCTCCATTCCGTGGCACGCGCGGTGAGACATGGATCCGGCCACATCGAGTTTGTCGGAGCGGTCACTGACGTCACTACGGCAAAGGAAACCGAACAGCGACTGCGTCGCAGCGAAGCCTATCTAACCGAAGCCCAGCGCCTCAGCCATACGAGCAGCTGGGCCTGGGACGTGCGCCGTCAGGAATTCGCTTACCGATCGGCCGAACTCTATCGCCTGTTCGGATTTAACCCGGACCAGATTGATCTGTCGGCGCAGGCCTTCCAACAACGGATCCTCGCCGAAGACTTTAAGCGGATCGTCGATGTGGAACGTCAGGCAATCCGGCAAAAGCAGCCTTTCGAAGTTGATTTTCGGATTGTGCGTCCGGACGGTTCGGTACGACACGTCCATACGGAGGGGCATCCCGTCGTCGGCGGGGACGGCGATGTGACGGAGATCATCGGCACCCACGTCGATGTCACCGAGCAGTTTGCCGCAAGACAAGCGCTGCAAAACGCCTTTGACGAGCTCAAGCTGTCCGAGCAGCGATTTCGCGACTATGCCGAAACCGCCTCGGACTGGTTTTGGGAGAGCGGGCCGGACCACCGTATCACACGGATTTCGGAACATGCCGACACGGCCGGTCCCGTGCCCACGGGCGTGATCGGCCTCGCCCGTTGGGACATTCCGCCCGATGCCGAGCTCGAGCCCGAGAAGTGGGAGCGGCATCGCGCGACACTCGATGCCCACCTTCCGTTTCGCGACCTGGTCTACCGAAGCAAGGATCGCAACGGATCTCCGATCTACGTGCGCACCAGCGGCAAGCCCTTGCACGACGCGAACGGCAACTTTCTCGGCTATCGTGGCGTCAGCAGCGACGTGACGGCGGCGATCCGCGCCGAGCAGGCCGAAGAAGCACTGCGCAAGGCGCAAGCCGAGCTTGCTCACGTCACGCGTGTCACGATGCTCGGCGAACTCACGGCCTCGATCGCCCATGAGATCAATCAGCCTTTGGCCGCCGTGATCTCCAATGCGGATGCCTGCATCGGATGGCTCGACCGCGAACCGGCCGACCTGAATGCCGCGCGCCGTTCCGTGGAATGGATCGTCGAGGACGCCAATCGCGCCAGCGAGGTGATCCGCCGGATCAGAGCGCTTGCGAAGAAGACCGAGATCGAGATGGCTCCGGTCGACATGAACCAGCTCGTCAGGGAGACGGTGGCGCTCGTCCGCCGCGAGCTTGCCACCCATGCCGTGTCGGTGCGAATGGAGCTGGCGTCCGCTCTGCCCAGAGTCTGCGGCGACCGGATCCAACTGCAGCAGGTGCTGATCAACCTGGTCATGAACGGGATTGAAGCCATGCACGCCAATGTGGAACGCCCGCGCGAGCTTGCGATCCGCTCCAGCCAGGTGAGCGAGCACGGCGAAGGCCGCATGCTCCTGATCGTGACAGACAGCGGGGTCGGCCTCGGCAACGGCGCGACGGAGCGCATCTTCACACCTTTCTTCACGACAAAGCCGAGCGGCCTGGGGATGGGACTGTCGATCTGCCGATCGATCATCGAGGCTCATGCGGGCCGGCTCTCGGCCTTCCCCAATGACGGAAGCGGAGCAACATTCCAGATTGCCCTGCCCTTGCCGATCGAGGACACGTCGTGACCGACATTCCCAAGGCGGCGACGGTGCAGACGAGCTCCGACGATCCGATCGTCTTGATCGTCGACGACGATCCATCGATGCGCCGTGCGCTCACCAACCTCTTTCAATCCGTCGGCCTCAAGGTCCAGGCTTTCGGCTCCGCGGCGGAGATCATGGAAGCCAAGCCACCGGCGGTCCCCAGCTGCCTTGTGCTCGACATCCGCCTGCCGGGCTCAAGCGGCTTTGACCTGCAGTCGGACCTCGCGAAGGCGAACATTCACACGCCCATTATCTTCATCACCGGTCATGGTGATATTCCGATGACCGTCAGGGCCATGAAAAGCGGCGCCATCGATTTTCTGACCAAGCCGGTGCGCGACCAGGACATGCTGGATGCGGTTCGGGCCGCGATCGAACGGGATCGCAAGCGACGCAATGCCGAGGAGTCGGTCGCGGGAGTGCGGTCCCGCTTCGAGGGTTTGAGCGCGCGCCAGCGCGACATCCTCACTCTGGTGGCATCCGGCCTGATGAACAAGCAGGTCGCGGCCGAGCTTGGATTGGCCGAGATTACCGTCAAGATCTATCGTGGGCAGATCATGCGGAAAATGGGCGCCAAGTCGTTGGCCGATCTCGTCAGAATGGTGGAGGCGCTCGGAATCTCACGCCCGGGCGGAAAGGTGCAAACCTAAGTATGCTTTTCAAGCTCGCTCCAAGGGCTCACTTTCGCCAAGCGCGGCACCGTGATCGGCGGCTCCCCGATCAGGAGCGATCATCTTGTCAATCCCCTTGGCCATTTCCGTCATTGACGATGATCGATCAGTCCGCCTTGCGACCAATAATCTGCTGACGTCGCGGGGATACACGGTCAACATCTTTCGCTCCGCTGACGAATTTCTTCAATCGGCCGAACTGAAGACGACGTCCTGCGTGATCGCGGATGTGCAGATGTCGTTGATGGGCGGCCTTGAGCTCTTGACGCACATGCGCAGCCTCGGCCACCACACGCCCTTCATCTTCATGACGGCTTTTCCCGACGATGCCGTGCGCGACCGCGCGCTGAAAGCGGGCGCTATCTGCTTTCTCGCGAAGCCGTTCTCCACGCCCGCTCTGCTTGAATGTCTGCGGATGGCCCTGCCCGGCCCCGATCAAACCGAGACGTGATACGCCGGCGCCGAGCCCTGGCGACACGGCGCTCACTCCACCTTGATGTTCGCCGCCTTGATGATCGGCCACCACTTCGCGATCTCCGCCTTCTGGCGCGCGCCGAGGGCTTCGGGCGTGAGCTGATCCTGCGGTGTCATCTCCAACCCCTGGCTTTCGAGCTGCTTCTTCACGCCGGGATCGTTCAGCGCTTCCACGGCTGCGGCATTGAGTTTGGTGACGATCGCCTTCGGCGTGCCCTTGGGCACCCACATGCCGGACCAGAGCGTCATGTTGAAACCCTTCAGGCCCGCCTCCTCCGCCGTCGGGACGTCGGGCGCCGACGCGAGGCGTTTGTCATCGGTGACGGCATAGGCGCGGATGGTGCCGGCGCGGACCTGGTTGATGGAGTTCGAGGTCTGGTCGACGATGACGTCGATCTGGCCAGCGATGAGATCGTTCAGGGCGGGCGCGGTGCCGCGATACGGCACGTATTGCAGCTTGATGCCGCTGACGCTCTCGAAATAGACCCCGGCGATGTGGCTGCCCGAGCCCGCGCCGGCGGTGCCGGCGGTCGGCGGCGAAGGCCGCGACTTCAGCCAGTCCAGCAGCTCCTTCAGCGAGGTCGCGGGCACCGCGTTCTTGCTGACGACGATCATCGGATTGCTCGGCAGCAGCACCACCGGCTCGAGGTCCGCGACCAGGTCGTAATTGAGCTTGTAGACGGCGCCGTTGGCAACGTGGGTGCCGAGATGGCCGAACGAGATCGTGTAGCCGTCGGGGGCCGAATGCACGGCACGGCCGACGCCGATCGAGCCGCCCGCGCCAGTGACGTTCTCGATCACCAGCGGCTGGCCGAGCGCCGTCCGCATCCGCTCGGCAAGCACTCGTGCCATCGCATCTGACGGACCGCCGGCGGCGAAGGGCACGATGATGGTGATAGGACGGGAAGGATAATCGTCGGCGCGCGCGACCCCTGCAAGAGCGAGAATAGCAATCAGCGCAGCCCAGGCGGCCTTCATTGTGTTCTCCCCAGCAATGTCATTGTTGTTTTTGTCTCTTCCCGCGTACGGGAAGAGGGATCGTTCGTGAAGGGACGAAATGCCGCGCTAGAACTGCGAATAGTCGATCGGCTTGTGGCGATCGAGCGTGCGGGTGACCGGCGGCAGCGGGTATTTCAGGCCGGTGGCGCAGTTGAACAGCATCACGCGGTCACCCTTCGAGACGCGGCCGTCGGCGAGGCTGTCCTTGTAGGCGGCGTAGGTCGCAGCACCTTCAGGGCAGAGCAACAGCCCCTCCTCGCGCGCGACCTCGTTCAGCGCGGCAGAGATCTTGTCGTCGTCGACTGCAATGGCAAAGCCCTTGCTCTCGCGCACCGCGCGCAAAATGAGAAAGTCGCCGATCGCCTGCGGCACGCGAATGCCTGACGCGATGGTGTGGGCGTCCTCCCAGCGTGTGGCATGCTCGGTGCCCGCTTCGTACGCGCGCACCATCGGCGCGCAGCCGGAGGCCTGCACCGCGACCATGCGCGGGCGCTTGCTTCCGATGAAGCCGATCTTTTCGAGCTCGTCGAAGGCCTTCCACATGCCGATCAGGCCGGTGCCGCCGCCGGTCGGATAGAAGATCACGTCGGGCACGTCCCAGCCGAGCTGCTCGGCGAGTTCCAGCCCCATCGTCTTCTTGCCTTCGATCCGGTACGGCTCCTTCAAGGTCGAGGTGTCGAACCAGCCGACTTTCGTCTTGCCCTCGCCGACGATCTTGCCGCAATCGTCGATATAGCCGTTGACGCGATAGACGGTCGCGCCCTGAAGCTCGATCTCGCTGACGTTCACCTCGGGCGTATCGGCCGGACAGAAAATCGTGGTCTTGATGCCACAGCTTGTGGCGTAAGCGGCGAGCGCCGCCCCGGCATTCCCGTTGGTCGGCATCGCCATGTGTTTGATGCCGAGCGCCTTGCCCATCGACACCGCCATCACGAGGCCGCGCGCCTTGAACGAGCCGGTCGGCAGCCGCCCCTCGTCCTTGACGATGATCTCGCCGCCGCCGAGCTTTGCGCCGAGCTTGGGCAGGCGGATCAGCGGGGTCGTGACTTCGCCGAGCGAGACGATGTCCTGGCATTTGCGCACGGGCAGCAGCTCGCGGTAGCGCCACATGTCGGCGGGGCGCTGCGCCAACGCGTCCTTGGTCAGCGCCTTCTTCACACCGGCGAGGTCGTAGCGCACCAAAAGGGGCTTGCCGGCCTTGGAGAGGTTGTGGACCTGATCGGCGGCGTAGTGATCGCCCTCCATCGCGCATTCGAGATGGGTGACGAAGGTCGGGCGTTTGATGGTGAGATTGTCGTTGTCTTGCATGGGGTGATTTCCTTCTTGTTTTGCAGGCCCTACTGCTCGTCATTGCGAGCGTAGCGAAGCAATCCAGACTGCCGCTGCGGAAAGATTCTGGATTGCTTCGCTGCGCTCGCAATGACGGCGGCAGTGGTCGTCAAAGATTCAGCACCCGTCCATACGCATCCAGCACGGCTTCCTTCATCATCTCCGACAGCGTCGGATGCGGGAACACGGTGTGCATCAGCTCTTCTTCCGTGGTCTCCAGGTTCATGGCGACGACGTAGCCCTGGATCAGCTCGGTGACCTCCGCGCCGACCATATGGGCGCCGAGCAGCTGACCGGTCTTCTTGTCGAAGATGACCTTGACCATGCCCTGGTCCTCGCCGAGCGCGATCGCCTTGCCGTTGCCGACAAAGGGAAAGCGGCCGACGCGGATCTCGCGGCCATTCTCCTTGGCCTTGGCTTCGGTCAGGCCGACCGAGGCGACCTGCGGGTTGCAATAGGTGCAGCCGGGGATCATCAGCTTGTCCATGGGGTGCGGATGCAGGCCCTTGATGGCCTCGACGCAGATCACGCCCTCATGCTCGGCCTTGTGGGCCAGCATCGGGGGACCCGCGACGTCACCGATGGCATAGATGCCGGGAACGTTGGTCTTGCCGTAGCCGTCGATCACGATGCAGCCGCGCTCGGTTTTGACGCCGAGCTTTTCGAGGCCGAGATACTCGATATTGCCGACCACGCCGACGGCAGAGATCACGCGCTCGAACTCGGCGGTCTGCTTCGCCTTGCCGTCGTCGAGCGTCGCGACCACGCTGTCGCTCTTCTTTTCGAGCTTCGTCACACCCGTGTTGGTGAGGATCTTGATGCCCTGCTTCTCGAGGCGCTTGCGGGCAAGTCCGGCAATCTCCGCGTCCTCGACCGGCAGGATCTGCGGCAGCACCTCGACCACCGTGACATCCGACCCCATCGTCTTGAAGAACGATGCGAACTCGATCCCGATCGCACCCGAGCCCATCACCAGCAGCGATTTCGGCATCCGCTCCGGCACCATCGCTTCAAAGTAGGTCCAGATCAGCTTCTTGTCGGGCTCGAGTCCCGGCAGCACCCGCGGCCGCGCTCCGGTCGCGACGATGATGTGCTTGGCCTGATAAGCCCCCTCGCCGAGCGCGCCCTTGGGCCCCTCGACGTCGGACTTCTTTACCGTCACCTTGCCGGGCGCGTCGATCGAAGCCGCGCCCCAGATCACGCTCACCTTGTTCTTCTTCATGAGGAAGCCGACGCCGTCGTTCAGCCGCTTCGAGACGCCGCGCGAGCGCTGCACCACGGCCTTCGGATCGAACGAGACGTTATCGGCCGACAGGCCGTAATCCTTGGCGTGCTGCATGTAGTGGTAGATCTCGGCGGAGCGCAGCAGCGCTTTGGTCGGGATGCAGCCCCAGTTCAGGCAGATGCCGCCGAGATAGGATTTCTCGACAATCGCGACCTTGAAGCCGAGCTGGGCGGCCCGGATAGCGGTGACATAGCCGCCGGGACCGGAGCCGATGATGATGATGTCGAAGGATGTATCGGCCATGGCGGCTCCCGTTCAACTCAAGAGGTGCCGCGGGCGCGGCGCCTGGAAATCAAAACCCTGACCAGCCATTCGAGCAGGATCGCGCCGGCCATGATAGCCAACGCGATCATAATGACCGCCTGGCCGATGCTCCGTGCCAGCTGCTCGCCGGCAAAGAACGCGGAATGCAGAATATCGAGCCCGACCGGATTGAGTGCAACCACAGCCGAGAGCAACAAGGAGATCGAGGGCCAACGCGTCCGCATTCACCCCGCGCCTCCCCGGGCTACACCATCATCATGACGGGATTTTCGATCAGCTGCTTGAAGGCCCCGATCAGCTCGGCACCGAGAGCGCCGTCGATGGCGCGGTGATCGCACGACAATGTCACGCTCATCATGTTGGCGATCTCGATCTTGCCGCCGCGGACCACAGGCCGCTCCTCGCTGGTGCCGACTGCGAGGATGGTGGCATGCGGCGGATTGATCACGGCGGTGAAGTGGCTGATGCCGAACATGCCGAGGTTCGAGACGGCCGTCGTGCCGCCCTGGTATTCTTCGGGCTTCAGCTTGCGCGAGCGGGCGCGGGTCGCAAAATCTTTCATCTCGTTGGAGATGGTCGACAGCGTCTTGGTCTCGGCCTTGCGGATGATCGGCGTGATCAGGCCGCCGGGCATCGCCACCGCAACGCCGACGTCGGAATGATGGTGCTTGACCATGCCGGATTCGGTCCAGCTCACATTGCAATTCGGGATCTTCTGCAGCGCCACCGCCATCGCCTTGATGACGAAGTCGTTGACCGAGATCTTGTAGAGCGGCTTCTTCTCCTTGTCCTTGGGAGCAGCCGCATTGATCTCCTCGCGCGCGGCGAGCAGCTTGCCGATGTCGCAGTCGATGGTGAGGTAGAAGTGCGGGACGTTCTGGATCGACGCGGTCAGGCGCTGCGCAATCGTACGGCGCATACCGTCATGCGGGACGACCTCGTAGGAGCCGGGTTCGAACAGCGACAGGATCTGCTTGTCCGACATGGTCGGCGCGGTCGAGGGCGCGCCCGACGGCGCCGCCGCGGGTGCCTTCAGGCCCTTGCCGGACTTGGCCTGCTCCACGTCGCGCGCGACGACGCGGCCGTGCGGGCCGGTGCCGGTCACCATCGCAACATCGACGCCGGCTTCCTTGGCGAGCCGGCGCGCCAGCGGCGAGGAGAACACGCGGCCGGCGTGGCCGTTGCTCTGCGCAGCCGGTGCTGCGGCCTGCGGTGCAGGTGCGGCGGCGGGCGCCGGCGCGGCCTTGGGCGCGGCAGGCGCAGCAGCCGGCGCAGCAGCGGGAGCTTCAGCAGCTTTCGGAGGCACGGCCGAAGCGCTGGGCTTGGCGGCGCCTGCCGCCTTCACGTCCTCGCCCTCGCCGGCCAGCACAGCGATCACGTCATTGACCGGCACGTCCTGCGTGCCCTCTGGCACGAGGATCCTGGCGATCGTGCCCTCGTCGATGGCCTCGACCTCCATGGTCGCCTTGTCGGTCTCGATCTCGGCGATGACGTCGCCGGATTTGACCTTGTCGCCTTCCTTCTTCAGCCACTTGGCGAGGTTGCCCTTCTCCATCGTCGGCGAAAGAGCGGGCATCAGGATGTTGATGGGCATGCTGACCTCAAGAAGAACTTTGCAAAAATCCGTCTCCGGACCGGAGACGAACAGACCAGGTTTAGTTGCCGATGTCGCCCTGCCACAGGCGCTCATTGGCCGGGATGGAACGCCAATTCTTCATCATGGTGATGGAGCGGTCGTCGGCAAGGTCGATCCACGGGATGCCGAACTTGTCGAGAATGTCCTTGGAGCCTTCGAAGGTGACGGACTCTCCGATCACCACGAGCTTGACCTTGAACAGCGCGAGCGCACCGGCGCACATCGCGCATGGCGACAGCGTCGTGTACATGACGGTATCGTGGAACGAGATCGCACCCGCCTCGCGCAGGCAACTCATCTCGCCGTGCAGGATCGGATTGTTCTCCTGCACGCGGTTGTTGTGGCCGCGGGCGATGACCTTGTTGTCGCGGGTCAGCACGGCGCCGATCGGCAGGCCGCCTTGCGCGATCGAGGCTTCCGCCTCGCGGATCGCCTCCAGCATGAAATCGAAATGATAGGATTCGATCGCCACGGTCAGTGCCCCTTCCCGCGCGGCGTCGTGGTGCCGGTGTCGGTGGGACGCTCGATCTCGGCCTGGAACATCTCGATGATCCGGTTCAGCGCGTCCTCCTCGGTGTATTCGCTCTCGCGCGCATAGGCGCGCGCGGCGTGACGGGCGAGATCGACGAGCAGCAGGCCCCACATGTCGGGTTCGTCGAAGGCCCGCTGAAACGCCATCGACAGCCCGCCGTCCAGCACGAACACGCGCAGGATCTCGACCGCATCATCGCGGACGAGAACGTCGGGTGGTAGTGGCTGCTCCTTCGGACCCGCCATGGTCTACCTGTAGCAGACGGCTTTGGCGGCCTCGACCACTTCGGCAGCCGAAGGCAGCGCGAGCTTTTCCAGGTTCGCGGCATAGGGCATCGGCACGTCCTTGCCGGAGACGCGGGCTACAGGCGCATCCAGATAGTCGAAGGCATACTCCATGATCCGCGCGGCGATCTCGGCGCCGACACCGCTCTGGGCCCAGCCCTCTTCCACCGTGACGGCACGTCCCGTCTTCTTGACCGAGTCGACGATCGTCTCGGTGTCCATCGGGCGCAGCGTGCGCAGATCGATCACTTCGGCCTCGATGCCGTCCTTGGCGAGTTCGTCGGCGGCCTTCAGCGCGTAGCTCATGCCGTTCGACCACGAGATGATCGTGACATGGCTGCCGGAGCGCACGATGCGCGCCTTGCCGATCGGAATCACGAAATCGTCGAGCTTCGGCACCTCGCCAGTGTGACCGTAGAGCATCTCGTTCTCGAGGAAGATCACCGGGTTGGGATCGCGGATCGCAGCCTTGAGCAGGCCCTTGTAATCAGCGGCCGAGAACGGCGCGACGACCTTGAGGCCCGGGACATTGGAATACCAGGACGAATAATCCTGGCTGTGCTGGGCGGCCACGCGGGAAGCGGCGCCGTTAGGCCCGCGGAACACGATCGAGCAGCCCATCTGGCCGCCGGACATGTAGAGCGTCTTTGCCGCGGAGTTGATGATCTGGTCGATTGCCTGCATGGCAAAGTTGAAGGTCATGAACTCGACGATCGGCTTCAACCCGCTCATCGCGGCGCCGACCCCAATGCCGGCAAAGCCGTGCTCGGTGATCGGCGTGTCGATCACGCGCTTGGCGCCGAATTCCTGAAGCAGCCCTTGCGTCACCTTGTAGGCGCCTTGGTATTCGGCGACCTCTTCGCCCATCACGAAGACGTCGGCGTCGCGGCGCATCTCTTCGGCCATGGCATCGCGCAGGGCTTCACGGATGGTCTGCGTCACCATCTCGGTGCCGGCAGGCACTTCCGGGTCGGGCTCTGCGACGGCCTGCGGTGCCGGCGCAGCCTTGGGAGCTGGCGCTTCGGCTTTTGCAGCGGCGGGCGCTGCGGATTCGGCAGCCTTCTGCTGCGGAGCGGGCGCCTTGGCGAGATCGGCGGCACTCTCGCCATCGGCGAGAATCGTCGCAATCGGCGTGTTCACGGCAACGTCGGCTGTGCCCTCGGGGATCAGGATCTTGCCGAGCGTACCTTCATCGGTCGCCTCGACCTCCATGGTCGCCTTGTCTGTCTCGATCTCGGCGATGACGTCGCCGGACTTGATCGTCTCACCCTCTTTTTTCAGCCATTTGGAGAGGTTGCCCTTCTCCATCGTGGGCGACAACGCGGGCATCAGCACTTGAATTGGCATATCGACTCCAAAAGAAAGCTTGCGCGCGTTCAGCGGTAAATATCGGTCCAGAGCTCGGCGGCATCCGGCTCGGGATCATGCTGGGCGAAATCGGCGGACGCATTGACGATGTCGCGCACCTCGGCGTCGATCGCCTTCAGATCCTGCTCGCTGACCTTGGCGGCCAACAGGCGGTTGCGCACCTGCTCGATCGGATCCTGGTCGTGGCGGACTTTCTCGACCTCCTCGCGCGTTCTGTACTTTGCGGGATCGGACATCGAGTGGCCGCGATAACGGTAGGTCTGCATCTCCAGGATGAAGGGTCCCTTGCCGGCGCGGCACCAGGCCGCAGCTTCGTCGCCGGCGGCCTTGACGGCACGGACGTCCATGCCGTCGACCTGCTGGCCGGGAATGTTGAAGGAGGCGCCGCGCTTAGAGAAATCCTGCTGCGCCGAGGCGCGCGAGACCGAAGTGCCCATGGCGTAGCGGTTGTTCTCGATGACGTAGATCACCGGCAGCTTCCAGAGCTCCGCCATGTTGAAGCTCTCATAGACCTGGCCCTGGTTGGCCGCACCGTCGCCGAAATAGGTGACGCTGACATTGTCGTTGTCGCGATAGTGATTGGCGAAAGCGAGCCCGGTGCCGAGCGAGACCTGGGCGCCGACGATGCCGTGGCCGCCGTAAAAGTGCTTCTCCTTGCTGAACATGTGCATGGAGCCGCCCTTGCCCTTGGAATAGCCGCCGCGACGGCCCGTGAGCTCGGCCATGACGCCGTTGGCCTCCATGCCGGTGGCGAGCATATGGCCGTGATCGCGATAGCCGGTGATGACCTGATCGCCCGGCTTCAGGGCCATCTGCATCCCGACCACCACGGCCTCCTGGCCGATATAAAGGTGGCAGAAGCCGCCGATCGCGCCCATGCCGTAGAGCTGGCCGGCCTTTTCCTCGAACCGCCGGATCAGGAGCATGTCGCGGAGCGCCTTGAGCTCCTGCTCTCTGGTGAATTCCGGGGGCGAACCGCCGTCGGTCTTGTCCTGTGCAGTGCTTGCGGCGGCTTTCTTGGGTGCGGCCATGGGAATTCCGGGTCAGAGAAAACTTCAGCCCTCTCTAACCCAAGTCAAACGCCCTTGGAAAGCACCGCGGCGGCATGGCACGACTTTCATTATGCCGCACTGCAACGTGATCGTAATATTGCAAAATCTTTGACGCGGATCGGGCAACAAATCGACACGGTCGCCGCACGCGCAGATTCGTGGCCGCGTCAAGCAACGTTGAGCCAACGCGGTCCCGACATTTGGAACGGGCGGCGCAGAACGGCGCCGCCCTCTCCGCCCGCCCGATCAGAAGAAGCCGAGCTTCTTCGGGCTGTAGCTGACCAGCAGGTTCTTGGTCTGCTGGTAGTGATCGAGCATCATCTTGTGGGTCTCGCGCCCGACGCCCGACTGCTTGTAGCCGCCGAAGGCCGCATGCGCGGGATAGGCATGGTAGCAGTTGGTCCAGACCCGGCCGGCCTGGATCGCCCGGCCGAAGCGATAGCAGCGGTTGGCGTCGCGGCTCCAGACGCCGGCCCCCAGGCCATAGGGCGTGTCGTTGGCGATCTCGAGCGCCTCTTCGTCGCTCTTGAAGGTCGTGACCGAAACGACGGGGCCGAAGATCTCCTCCTGGAAGACGCGCATCTTGTTGTGGCCCTCGAACACGGTCGGCTGGACGTAGAAGCCGCCGGCGAGATCGCCGCCGAGCTCGGCGCGTCCGCCGCCGGCCAGCACCTTTGCCCCCTCTTGCTTGCCGATGTCGATGTAGGAGAGGATTTTTGCGAGCTGCTCGCCCGACGCCTGCGCACCGATCATGGTGTCGGCCGCGCGCGGGTCGCCCTGCTTGATCGCGGCGACGCGCTTCAGCGCCCGATCCATGAAGCGGTCATAGATATCGGCATGGACCAGCGCCCGGCTCGGACAGGTGCAGACCTCGCCCTGGTTCAGCGCGAACATGACGAAACCTTCGATCGCCTTGTCGAAGAAATCGTCGTCTTCGGCGGTGACGTCGCTGAAGAAGATGTTGGGCGACTTGCCGCCGAGCTCGAGCGTGACGGGAATGAGGTTCTGGCTGGCATATTGCATGATCAGCCGGCCCGTCGTGGTCTCGCCGGTGAAGGCGATCTTGGCGATGCGCGGGCTCGAGGCCAGGGGCTTGCCGGCTTCCAGCCCAAAGCCGTTGACGATGTTGAGGACGCCGGGCGGCAGAATGTCGCCGATGATCTCGGCCCAGACCATGATCGAGGCCGGGGTCTGCTCGGCCGGCTTGAGCACAACGCAATTGCCGGCGGCGAGCGCGGGCGCGAGCTTCCAGCAGGCCATCAGCAGCGGGAAGTTCCAGGGAATGATCTGGCCGACCACGCCGAGCGGTTCGTGGAAATGATAGGCGACGGTGTCGTGATCGATCTCGGAGAGACTGCCTTCCTGGGCGCGGATGGCGCCGGCGAAATAGCGGAAGTGGTCGATCGCCAGCGGCAGGTCGGCGGCGCGGGTCTCGCGGATCGGCTTGCCGTTGTCCCAGGTCTCGGCGATGGCGAGACGCTCGAGATTGTCTTCCATGCGGTCGGCGATCCGGTTCAGCATCGCGGCGCGCTCGGCGACGCTGGTGCGGCCCCAGGCGGCCTTCGCGGCATGCGCTGCATCGAGGGCTGCTTCGACGTCCTGCGCGTCGGAGCGCGCGATCTTGCAGACGATCTGGCCCGTCACCGGCGAGGCATTGTCGAAATACTTGCCGGCGATCGGCGCGACGAACTTGCCGCCGATGAAATTGTCGTAGCGTTCGGCGAAGGGAATTTTGGTGACGCTGAGGAATTCTACCTTGTTCATTGATCACTCCCGATGTTTGCTGTTTGCGCAATTCGTCGCGTGGTCGCGACTTGCATCGACGATGTCCCGGGAGGCGTCTTCTGTCAGCCCTGATGGGAGCGATGACGGAGCCGACCTGTCGCAGTTCTGCGACAGGTGTCGAGGCTGCACGTCATGCCGCCGCACATACTGACCTCATCCTGAGGAGCGCGCTCGTGCGCGCGTCTCGAAGGATGGCTGGTGGTGACAGCAGGGCCTCTTGTGGTTCGTGACGACCGCTTCGCGGTCTCCTCACCATGAATATCTACCAGCAGCTCAATGCGCGTTCAGCTCGAACCGCTTGAGCTTTCTGTGCAGCGTGGCGCGGCTGACGCCGAGGGCCTTGGCGGCCGCCGAGACATTGCCGCCGGCGCGGAGCAGAGCCCGCTGCAACACCGCGCGTTGACCGCCGGCAAGATGGTCGCGCGCGGTGTCGCCGCCAAGGAGATCGGCCGCAGGCACTGGTCGCAACGCCCGACCCGGCGCGAGCCCCAGTCCCGCCCGGGCAGTCCTGGTCGCGCCGATCACGAGATCGTCCGCATCGACCGCAACGAGGCCGCCGCACTGGCCGTCCGCAGCTTGCGTCAGCACGATGCGGGCGTGGGCGAAGGCCCTGCGAAACAGATCGGCCTCGATACGCTTGGCCGCCTCGCCGGCCGCGAGCGCGATCAGATTGGAAAACAAGTCAGTGCGGTCGGCGCGGCAGGAGGAGACGTCGAGCACGCCCGCGAACGCAGCCTCATGGTCGTAGATCGGAACGGCAGTGCAGCTCAGAAGCGTGTTTCGGGTGAAGAAATGCTGGTCGCGGTCGATCGTCAGCGGGCGCTGCTCGACGAGGCAGGTACCAATGCCGTTGGTGCCCTCATGCTCCTCGCTCCAAAGCGCGCCGGTCCAGAGGCCCCAGGACTGAAATGTCGCATCGTCCGCCGGGGTGCCGCGGCGATCGACCGGCACGCCCTCGCCGTCGGCGAGAAGCACGCAGCAGCCGCTGGCGCCGACCGCCTGGTAGAGCCGGTCCATTGCACCTCGCGCAGCGGCGAGCAGCGGCGCGATGCGCTCGCGCGCGTGGTGCAACTCGGCTTCGCTCAGCCGGTTCGGTGAGCTGCGGCCTGCGGGATCGAGACGATGCAATCTGGACGAACGGCGCCACGAGGCCACAAGCGACGAGCGTGCCGCCTGGCCTGACGTAATGGCGGCCTCGACACGGGCCGCGTGATGCCGGGGGGATTGCCCATTCATCACTGTTTCCTCCAGGTGGCAATCTAAACGGTGCCGGCACGGCCCGGTTGATCTGCGTCAACCCTGGCCATGGCGCTGGCAGCCATGAGCCCTTTGCGGCGCTGCCGTCAAGGCGGCAGTCCGGTTCCAGGCTTCAACTTGGAAGTCTTCAACTTTAGGAAGAGTGGTTAGTTCGCCGGGATCGTCCGGACGAGATCGCGCGGATTGACGTAGTCGAGCTGGAAGCGCGCCCGCTCGTCCAGCATGTCGGGGTCGATCTTCGCGGAGCGCAGCAGCGAAACGCGCTGCTCGCTCCTGGCACGCTCGCGCTTGAGCTGAGCCAGCTCGCTGGTCAGCGCCACGATCTCCTGGTCGAGCTCCTGGCGGGCGTTGAGGCCGTATTTGCCGGTATAGGCGTTGACACCGAAATAACCGACGATGGCAGCCGCCATCGCATAGAGGGCAAGACCGGTCAGGATCGATTTCAGGCGCGCGCGGGAGACCATCTTGGGAAGATGGGACAGGTTGGTTAAGGGCGTGCTAATTTCCGGCCGCTGGCCCCGCGCGCGACGCTAGCGGACCCTCATGGCGAGGAGGCGCAAAGCGCCGTCTCGCGGACGATGCTTCGCATCGCCGCGAGAACCATGAAGGCACGGCAGTTTCCCGGAGCCATCCTTCGAGACGAACGCTTCGCGTTCTCCTCAGGATGAGGGCCTATGCTGTGGCTGCGGGCGATTTGGCCTCAGCCGTGATGCTTCGCGACGTGCACCGCAAACGCGTCGATATAGGCCTGGAGCACGGGCTTCAGGGACTCCTTGGTCAGGTTGCCCTCAGCGTCGAACGCGTCGCCCACTCCGTTCAAATAGGCCTCCGGCTGCTGCATGATCGGGCCGGAAATGCCCGGCAGGATGTTCTGCAGCGTCTTGGCGGCGCTGACGCCGCCGAGCGGGCCCGGCGAGTTCGCGATGATGCCGACCGGCTTGCCGTTGAACGAGCTCTTGCCATAGGGCCGCGAGGCGACGTCGATGGCGTTCTTCAGCACGCCCGGGATCGCCCGATTGTATTCCGGCGTGACGAAGATGACGCCGTCCGACTTCTGGATCTTTTCGCGAAAAGACAGCCAGTCGGCCGGCGGCGCGCCCTCGAGGTCCTGATTGAAGAACGAGATGCCGGCCGGCGTGATGACCTCGAGCTTGAGCGAGGCCGGCGCGAGCTTGGCGAGCGCATTGGCGATCTTCAGCGAAAAGCTGTCCTTGCGCAGGCTGCCGGCGATCGTGACAATATTGTAGGCCATGGTGTGTCCTTGAAATCTTCAGCGGGAGTGCCGGGGCGGCACTTAAGCGATCCCGAGTGATGGATGCAAGTGCATGGACCGATCGGATTTGGAAACGCTGGGTTTCTGAACGGTTGCCCAAACCATCAGGCCGCAAGTGGCGGCCTGAGTCGTTGGTACAATCCGCAAATCGGTTCAGATCGTCGGATTCCACGCCGACGGGATCAGGCGATATTTGGCACCGTCCTTCTCGACATGGCCGACCGAGGGGAAGGTGAAGTGGAAGCCGATCACGGTCGCCTTTTCGGCTGCCGCCATGTCATAGAATTTGTGGCGGGTCTCCTGCGCCAGCGCAGCATCGGTGTCGAACACCACATGCCAGTCCGGATTGCGCAGGAAGAATTCGGGAATGTTGGTGACGTCGGACTGGATCAGCACCTTGGCATCGCCCGAGGCCACCGCAAACGAGGTGTGCCCGGGGGTGTGGCCGGGCGTCGCGATCGACGTGATGCCCGGCGCGACCTCCTTGCCCCACTCGTACTTCGTGACCTTGGATTCGAGGCCGGCAAAGGTCTTCTTCACGTTGGCGAAGTAGTTCTTCATCATCGCGTTGGACTCGGCCTTGGCGGCGTTGTCATCGCTGGTCCAGAACTCCCAGTCCTTGCCCGGCACCATGATCTCCGCATTCGGAAAGGCGAGCGCGCCGTCGGCGAGACGAATGCCGTTGGTGTGGTCGGGATGTAGATGCGAGAGCAGCACGACATCGATGCTCTTTGGGTCGACTCCGGCGGCCTGGAGGTTCTGCAGCGTGCGGCCGACCGCGCCCTTGCTGGGCTCGAGATTGGCGACACCGTTGCCGGTGTCGATCAGCACGAGCTTGGAGCCGGTGTTGATGAGCTGCGGGTTGAACGGCACCGTGACCATGCCCTTCGGCATGTAGGCCGCCTCGCCCGCGGCCAGCGCTTCCTCCTTCGACGCGTTGACGACGAACTTGTCCGGCATCGGGAAAGTGCGCGCACCGTCATTGATCGAGGTGCACTCGTAGCTGCCGACCTTGTAGCGGTAGAAGCCCGGCGCCTGCGTGCCGGCTTGCGGCACCGCGGCATTGGCGGTGGTCAATCCAAGCTTGGTCATCGCAGCCGCACCGAGGACGGCGGCGCCTGCGAGCAGATGGCGGCGATTGAGATCGGTCATGGAGAAGTCCCCTTCTGAGCGCGCCTTGCGGTTTTGTCCGCTTTCGATGGCGGCGGAATAATCTCCCGCTTCGCTCAGAAGGCAAGACCTTCTTTGGGTGACGTGCCGTCGCACGTGCCGATTATTTATTTGGGTTGATGAGGAATTTTTCGCCGGTGGCGCGTTTGGCGTAGACCGCGATGTTGACGGGATCGAGCGCCTCAGAAAGCGACACCACCTTGGTGTAGTGGCTGGCAAACGTGGTCTTCAGTTCGTCGACGACGCGCTGGCGCAGCCTGGCCCCGTCCGCCTGCCCGATCTTCATCAGGAACGGAAACAGCAGCCAGCCGCCGACGCCCCAGGCCATGCCGAAGCCGCGCGGCAGCTCGATCGGGCGGACATCGAGCGCGCCATAGACGTAGACCTGCTTGTGCACGTTGGAGCCGTAGCGGCTGTATTCCTTCGCGGTCTTGTTGATCGCGACTTCCATGCAGTTGAGGATGTCGCCGGCGAGCTTGCCGCCGCCGATGGCGTCGAAGGCGATGGTGGCGCCGGTCTCGACCAGCGCATTGGTGAGATCGCCGAGGAAGCTCGGCGCGGTGGAATCGACGACGTATTTGGCGCCGATCTTGTGCAGGATGTCGGCCTGCTCCTTGCTGCGCACGATGTTGACCAGCGGGATGCCGTCCTTGATGCAGATCTTGTTCAGCATCTGGCCGAGATTGGATGCGGCCGCAGTGTGCACCAGCGCCTTGTGACCCTCGCGCCGCATGGTCTCGGTCATGCCGAGCGCGGTCAGCGGATTGACGAAGCAGGAGGCACCTTCGGCCGGCGTGGTGCCTTCCGGCAGCGGCAGGCACTCGCGCACTTTTAACGTGCGATACTGGGTGTACATCGCGCCGCCGATCATGGCGACGGTCTTGCCCATCAGCGCCTTCGCGGCATCCGAGGAGCCAGTCCTGATCACGACTCCCGCGCCTTCGTTACCGACCGGCATGGATTCGTCGAGCCGGCCTGCCATCGCCCGCATCGCGCCTTCCGGCACCTTCGCGGTGATGACGGGAGCACCCTTGTCGCCGGAAGCCTTTGCCGTGCTCATATCGGCTGCGCCGATCAGGAGCCCGAGGTCGGACGGATTGATCGGCGCCGCCTCGACGCGGACGACGACCTCGTCCGCGGCGGGCTCGGGGGTCGGCACGTCGAGCAGCGAGATTTCGAGCTCACCGCTCTTCTTGATCAGCGAACGCAGTTGCAGGCCGTTCTTGCCGTCGCTCATGTCGATCCTCCCCTGTCCTTGTCCGAGCGCTGGCTTATGCCAGCGCCTTCAGTGCCGCCTTGCCGCCGTAGAGCGCCTGCTTGCCGAGCTGCTGCTCGATGCGCAAGAGCTGGTTGTATTTGGCGGTGCGATCGGAGCGCGCAAGGGAGCCGGTCTTGATCTGTCCGCAATTGGTGGCGACCGCGAGGTCGGCGATGGTGGAATCCTCGGTCTCGCCGGAGCGGTGCGACATCACCGAGGTGTAGCCGGCCTTGTGCGCCATCTCGACGGCGGCGAGAGTCTCGGTCAGCGTGCCGATCTGGTTGACCTTGATCAGGATCGAGTTGGCCCGTCCGGCCTTGATGCCTTCAGCGAGCCGCTTGACGTTGGTGACGAAGAGATCGTCGCCGACGAGCTGGCACTTCTTGCCGACGAGGTCGGTCAACTCCTTCCAGCCGTCCATGTCGTCTTCCGACATGCCGTCCTCGATGGTCACGATCGGATAGCGCGAGACGAGGTCGGCAAGGTACTTGGCCTGCTCGGAGATCGAGCGGGTCTTGCCCTCGCCTTCGTAGACGTACTTGCCGTCCTTGAAGAACTCGGTCGAGGCGCAGTCGAGGCCGATGACGATGTCGGAGCCCGCCTTGTAACCGGCCTTGCCGATCGCGTTCATGACGAATTCGAGCGCGGCGTCCGCGGACGGCAGGTTCGGGGCGAAGCCGCCCTCGTCGCCGACATTGGTGTTGTGGCCGGCCTTCTTCAATTCGGACTTCAGAGTGTGGAAGACCTCCGCGCCGTAGCGCAGGCCCTCGGCGAAGGAGGACGCGCCCACGGGGAGGATCATGAACTCCTGGAAGTCGATCGGGTTGTCGGCGTGCATGCCGCCATTGATGATGTTCATCATCGGCACCGGCAAGAGACGCGCGGAGGTGCCGCCGACGTAACGGTACAGCGGCATGTCGAGCGAGTTCGCGGCCGCCTTGGCGCAGGCGAGCGACACGCCGAGGATGGCGTTGGCGCCCAGCCGGCTCTTGTTCGGCGTGCCGTCGAGGTCGATCATGATCTGGTCGAGCTGGGCCTGCTGCTCGACATCGAGGCCGCTCAGCGCCTCGAAGATCTCGCCGTTGACGGCGCCGACCGCCTTGGTGACGCCCTTGCCGAGATAGCGGGCCTTGTCGCCGTCGCGCAGTTCCACCGCCTCATGGGCACCGGTCGAGGCGCCTGACGGCACGGCGGCACGGCCGAGCGCACCATCTTCCAGCACGACGTCGACCTCGACGGTGGGATTGCCACGGCTATCCAGGATTTCGCGTCCGATGATGTCGATGATGGCGGTCATGAGGGCCTCTTTTCGGGGACTAAGCAGTCAGTTGGGGTGCTTCTACCGCAATGCATCGAAACGGAAAAGGCCGGGTGACGGCCGCACGATGATTGGCTAAGAGGGCGCCACGGAGGCGGCCTGATGTCGAAAAAACCCAGCAAATCGAACAACTCCCCTGCTTTGCAGCTTGGCCGCGCCGTGGAATGGCCGGATGCGCCCGAGAAGGCAAAACTCGACCGCGTGCCCAATCCGCAAGGAGGCACCGATTATCTGGTCCGTTTCACCGTGCCCGAGTTCACCTCGCTCTGCCCGGTCACCGGACAGCCGGATTTCGCACATCTGATGATCGACTACGCCCCCGGCCAATGGTTGCTGGAGTCGAAATCGCTCAAGCTCTACATCGCGAGCTTCCGCAATCACGGCGCCTTCCACGAGGATTGCACGGTGATGATCGGCAAGCGCATCGCAAGCGAGATCAAGCCGAAGTTCTTGCGCATCGGCGGCTATTGGTATCCGCGCGGCGGCATCCCGATCGACGTGTTCTGGCAGACCGGCCGCGCGCCCAAGGGATTGTGGGTGCCGGAACAGGGCGTCGCGCCCTATCGCGGAAGGGGTTAGTGGGAGAGGAACAACAATGAAATCGACCTCAGCAACATTCCGAAACCTTGGATTGGGCCTTCTGGGCATCCTGTGGCTGACCGGCGCGGCCGAGGCTGCCGAAGTCCGGGTGATGATCTCGGGCGGCCTGACGGCTGCCTACAAGGCGCTTGTGCCCGAGTTCGAGAAGGCCACCGGCAACAAGGTCTTGACGGAATATGGGCCGTCGATGGGGACCACGACCAATGCGATACCCGTCCGGTTGGAGCGCGGCGAGGCGGCCGATGTCCTGATCATGGTGGGCTACGCCCTCACCGATCTCGCCAGCAAGGGCAAGGTCGTTGCCGGCAGCCAGGTCGACCTGACGAGATCGCCGATCGGCGTCGCCGTGAAATCTGGCGCGCCGAAGCCGGACATCAGCTCGGTGGAGGCGGTCAAGCGCGCGTTGCTCGCGGCGAAGACGATCGCCTATTCCGACAGCGCCAGCGGCGTCTACGTCTCGACCGAAATGTTTGGAAAGCTCGGCATTGCCGATGTCATGAAGGACAAGGCGCGCAAGATTCCGGCCACGCCGGTCGGCGAGATCGTCGCCCACGGCGATGCCGAGCTCGGCTTTCAGCAGATCAGCGAGCTGAAGCCCGTGAAGGGGATCGATATCGTCGGACCGCTGCCGAACGAATTGCAGCAGATCACGATCTTCTCAGCCGGCATCGCAAGCGTTTCCAAAGAGCCCGAGGCTGGCCGGGCCTTGATCAAGTTCCTGGCTTCCCCGGCCGCCCGCGACGCGATCATAGCAAGCGGCATGGAGCCGATCGGAAACTAGCGCCTACGCCGGCCGGCGGCATTGATGCTGCTAAAGCTCAAAGAGCGTTAGCTCGATACTTCCGTCAGGTCCGCGCATCCGCCGGCTCCCGCTGCTTCAACAGCCGCGCGCACACGAAACCGAGCGCCACCATGATGGCGGCGCTCGCGAACAGGGTCGGCATCTTGCCGCCATGCTGCAGGCCAAGGCCATAGGCGAGCGGCCCGACCGTCTGCCCCATGAAGAAGAAGAACGAATGCAGCGACAGCGCGGTCGCGCGTGCCTCGACCGAGAGTTCGCTGGCAAACATCTGAAGGCAGCCATGGGCGATGTAGAAGCCCCATCCCATCACGACGAGATTGAGCGCCTGCACTTCCCAGCGCGGGCCGAAGGCGACGACAACGAGCTGCGAAGCGACCAGCGTCATGCCCGCGATCATCATGCCCTTCATGCCCAGCCATGGCAGCAGGCGCGACACAGTCAGTGTGTAGAACAAGCCGCCGACCGCAAAGCCCGCGATGACCATGCCCGCGATCGAGAACGAGGTCTGACCGAGCTCGAACAGGAACGAAGCGATGTAGGGAAACAGGCCGAGCACGCAACAGCCTTCGACGAACACGGCCGAATAGCACACGTAAGCATTTGGATTGGTGAAGATGGTGCGATAGCCCGCTTTCAGCGCCGACAGGCTCGTCTTCGGCGGATGCTTGACCTTGGCGCCACGAAAGCCGGCGGCAACCGCGATCGACGCAACGATCACGAGCGCGCCGAGCACCGCCAGCACGCCGCGCCAACCGAGGAAGTCGCCGATCAGCCCGGAGGCCGAGGCGCCGAGGAGATTGCCGGTCATCGCGCCGGCGAGCGTGCGGCTGATCGCGACCTGGCGTTTCTCCGGACCGACGAGATCGCTGGTCAGGCTGAGCGCCACCGGAAACACGCCGCCCGAGCCGATGCCGGCGAGGATACGGGTTGCGAACAGAACAGAGAACGAGCTCGAGAGCGCCCCCAGGATATTGGCAAGGCCGAGCAGCGCGAGGCAGCCGATCATCAGCCGCGTCTTGCCGAACAGATCGGCGGCGGCACCGACGATCGGCTGGATGATCGAGAAGGTGAAGGCGAACACCGCGGCAAAGCCCGCAGCCGTCGCGATACTGACGCCAAAATCCTCGGCGACGTGCGGCAGCACCGGATCGAGCGCGCGCGCGGAGAGCGCCGCGGCAAAGCTTGCACCGGAGATGACGTAGAGCGCGGCCGGCAGGCCGTGATCGTGCGCCCGCGCCTCGCCTTGCTGCATCAGCGCGGGTCGGCTTTGGTCGAATCCTTGGCGAGCGTGTCGAACGCCATCAGCCTTCGGATCAGCCCTTCGAACTCGCGCAGCGGCACCATGTTGGGTCCGTCGGACGGCGCGCTGTCGGGGTCGGGATGAGTCTCGATGAAGACACCGGCAACACCGACAGCGACGGCTGCGCGCGCGAGCACCGGCACGAATTCGCGCTCGCCTCCGGAAGACGTCCCCTTCCCGCCCGGCTGTTGCACCGAATGAGTGGCATCGAAGATCACGGGTGCGCCGGTGGTGCGCGCCAGGATCGGCAAGGCGCGCATGTCGGAGACCAGCGTGTTGTAGCCGAAGGACGCACCACGTTCGGTCACGAGCACGTTGGGATTGTTCGCGCTCGTGATCTTGGACACGACATTGGCCATGTCCCAGGGCGCGAGAAACTGGCCCTTCTTGACGTTGACGACCTTGCCGGTTGCGGCGGTCGCCAGCAGCAGATCGGTCTGGCGACACAGGAAGGCCGGGATCTGCAGGATGTCCACCGCTTGCGCCACCTCGGCGCACTGCGCGGCGTCGTGCACGTCAGTCAGGACCGGCAGGCCGAGCGACGATCGGATTTCGGCGAAGATCGGCAGCGACTGGGCAAGCCCGAGGCCACGCGCAGCCGACGCGCTGGTGCGATTGGCCTTGTCGAATGAGGTCTTGTAGACGAGGCCGATCTGCAGTCGCGCGGCGATCTCCTTCAGTGCGGAGGCCACCTCCAGCGCATGCTGGCGGCTTTCGAGCTGACACGGCCCGGCAATGATCGAGATCGGCAGATCATTGCCGAATTTGACCTTGCCAATGGTGACGACCGGCGCCGCTGACGTCGAAGAGCTCAAGGCAAATCCCTCGTTTCGGCGCGACCATAGCCGCGATGAAGGGCGGATCAACCCCATTCGGCCTAGGCTCCCAGAATATCAGGGTTGCGCCCAGGCTCCCGGCGACGCCCGAGCGCCGGCCGCCTCTACTTCACCGCCGAGAAGGCGGTCGGCGCCAGGATCTGGCTGACAATATTGCCGACAATCTGCCCGTCCGCCTCGCTCTCGGCGCGCCCTTTCATCCAGTCCGGATCGGTCATGAAGGCGGCCCACTTCTTCTCGCGCTCGGCGAGCGACTCCCAGGCCAGGAAATAGGTCAGCTCCTGGTTGGATTCACCGATCAGGGTCGTGAAAAACCCGGCCTGCCTGATGCCGTGCTTTTCCCACACCTTCAGCGTGACGGTCTCGAACCGCTTGAGCAGCGCCGGCAGGCGCCCGGGCACGCAGCGATAGATGCGCATTTCATAAATCATTCTTGTTCCTCCCTGATCAGGTCCGGGGGTTATAACGGCTGGCCCTGACGGTGTCTTGAGGCCCGCTCGGCCGCCCCCGGTGGCGTTCCGCGCATGGCTAGGGTCCGCTCAAAGTCCCCGTCCCGCAGCCGGTTCCCGCAATGCTGCCGCAATGATACGGCCGCTAGATTGGCGCGATTGAGGTTGAGGTGCGGATCATGCGGATTTTGCTCGTCGAGGACGAGGCCGAAATGGCGGACGCGCTGGCGTCGGCGCTGAAGCGCTACGACATGGTGGTGGACCACGCCCCCACGCTCGCGGAGGCGGAAGAGGCCATTTCTGCCGACGTCCACGCCGCCGTCCTGCTCGATCGCCAGCTTCCCGATGGCGACGGTCTCACCCTGATCCCGAAACTGCGGGCGCGCGCCGACGGCGTGCCGATCATCGTGTTGACGGCGCGCGGCGAACTCGCCGATCGTGTCGCCGGACTGGACTGCGGGGCGGATGATTATCTGTCAAAGCCGTTCGCGGTGGAGGAATTACTGGCGCGGCTGCGCGCCGTGCTGCGCCGGCCCGCCGGGATGCAGCCCGACATCATGCACGCCGGCCGCCTCGCTTTCGATTTCGGCCATCGCGAGGCAAGCATCGACGGGGCTCCCCTCGAGCTGCCGCGACGCGAGCTCCTCGTGCTGGAAGCCCTGGTCCGCCGCATGGGCCGAACCGTGCTGCGCTCGGCGCTGGAAGAAGCCGTCTACAGTTTCGACGACGAGATCCAGTCGAATGCGCTCGATACACACGTGTCGCGACTGCGCCGCAAACTCTCGGAAGCCGATGCGCGCGTGGAGATCCACGGCATCCGCGGCGTCGGCTATCTGCTGAAGAAGCTGCCATGAGCAAGCACCACGATCCCTATTGCCTGCGCTCGCGGCTGAGCTGGCGCCTGCTGTCGCTCCAGGCGGTGCTGCTCACGGCGCTCGTTGCCGTCATCGTCGGGGCGTTGAGCGCGTCGGGGTTCGCGATCGCCGGGCGCGACGAAGATCGCGTGATCGAAATCGTCCAGCGCGCGCTCGCGCGCGACGCGCAAGGCGACCTGGTCCTGCGGTCGACGACCGAGCTGAAACAGTTGCGCAGCGAGACTCCCGATCTCTGGTTCCTGGTCCGCGACAGGCAGGGACGTTCGCTCAGCGAAGGCGCCGTGCCGTCCGAGTTCGCCGCCATCGGCAGCAGTCTCGACCAGATCAGCCAGGCGCGGCTCGGCTGGCAGCTGTTCGAGGACGATCCGCGCAAGCCCCCGGCGCGGCTGAAGCGGGTCGACACCGACGCCGGCAATGTGCAAATCATCACGGCGACGCAAGGCAAGCTCACCGGCGCCAAGGCGTTGTTCATGACGTCGCTTGCATTGCTCGGCGTCGCCCTGCCCGGCCTGCTCCTCATGGGAACGGCGACGTTCATCGCGACGCCGATGATCGTGCGG
This sequence comes from Bradyrhizobium sp. MI1.10, assembly GCF_055811035.1. Lineage (NCBI taxonomy): Bacteria > Pseudomonadati > Pseudomonadota > Alphaproteobacteria > Hyphomicrobiales > Nitrobacteraceae > Bradyrhizobium > Bradyrhizobium sp. MI1.10. The sequence continues at coordinate 287,667 of NZ_JBVVPN010000002.1, read as the reverse complement.
CGCGCCTTTAGGGGGATCGATGCGACGGCCGACCAGGCGCGGCGCATCGACATCCATCAACGCGGCGCGCGGCTGTCGCTGGACCGGATTCCGCTGGAGGTCATGTCGCTCGTGACCGCGGTCAACGACGCGCTGGCGCGGCTAGACCAGGGCTATGCCCGCCACAAGCGCTTCGTCGCCGATGCCGCACACGAGTTGCGCACGCCAATTGCAATCCTGAACACGCGGCTGGAGTCGCTTCCGGCGGGGCCGGAGAAGACCCGGTTGCTGGAGGATTCCGCGCGGCTGGCTACGCTTGCCGAGCAACTGCTCGACATTCAGCGCCTCGACCGCTGCGGTCATCCCTTCACGCGCATCGACCTCGTCGCAATCGCGCAAAGTGCGGCCGCAGATCTCGCGCCGCTGGCCATTGCCGCCGGCTACGAGCTGGCGCTCGATGCCCCCTCCACGCCGGTCGAAACGATCGGCGATGCGGCGGCGCTGGAGCGCGCGCTGACCAACCTCGTGCAGAATGCGATCCAGCACGGCCCTCGCCGCGGCACCATCGGCATTCGTGTCACTAGGCCCGCGAGCATCGAGGTCACGGACGAAGGCGTCGGCATTCCGGCCGATCAGCGCGAACAGATATTCGAGCCGTTCTACCGGCTGACACCGCTCGATCGCGGTGCCGGCCTCGGCCTCAACATGGTGCGCGAGATCGTGCTCCTGCATGGCGGCCACATCTCGGTCGCGGACGGAGCGATCGGCGGCGCGTGCTTCAGGATTTCACTGCCGCCAGTCCGGGAGAATTGACGCAATCGGCACGCGGCACGCAATGCTGTCGCAATGCACGCAAGCGATTGTTCGGCCGCCTCACCTCTGACCTGCGAGGCGCAACCAAGATGCCGGAGTGCGCATGCCCAACGATTTCCTCTCGTTCTTCCTGTCATGGATGTCAGCCCCGCGTCGCGTCGGCGCGATCGCGCCGTCAGGCGCGGCGCTGGCCGATCTCATCACCCGCGAGATCACCGCATCGACCGGCCCTGTTCTCGAGCTCGGCCCCGGCACCGGCGCGTTCACCTACAAGCTGCTCAAACGCGGCGTGCGCCAGCAGGACCTCACGCTGGTCGAATACGGCTCCGGCTTCATGAAGCTGCTACAGATGCGTTTCCCCAACGCGCGCGTCTTGTGGATGGATGCGGGGCGGCTGGCAGCGGAACGCCTCTATGACGGCGCACCCGTCGGCGCGGTCGTGAGCGGCCTGCCGCTGCTCAACATGTCGACGCGCAAGGTCGTCTCGATCGTCGGTGGCGCGTTCAGTCATGTCCGCCCCGGCGGCGCGTTCTACCAGTTCACCTACGGCATGAGTTGCCCGATCCCGCGGCCCGTGCTCGACCGGCTAGGCTTGCGCGCAAAGCTGGTGGATCGTGCCCTGCTGAACGTGCCGCCGGCCGCCGTCTACAAGCTGACGCGACGACCGCAGATGAAGCTCGTCACGGGATCGCTTGCGCCTGATACGTCAATGCCGGCTGCGCCGGAGCCGATGCTTCTCGCACGTGACTGCACCGCCACGCCCTGAGCCGCTTACACCAGGCGGCTCTGCACCATCGCCGCACGAATGAACGACGCGAACAGCGGATGCGGCTCGAAGGGGCGCGACTTCAGTTCGGGATGGAACTGGACGCCGATGAACCAGGGGTGATCCTCGTACTCGACGATCTCCGGCAGCACGCCGTCGGGCGACAGGCCCGAGAATTTCAGCCCGTGCTGCTCGAGGCGATCCTTGTAGGCGGTGTTGACCTCGTAGCGATGGCGGTGGCGCTCGGAAATCTCGGTCGCGCCGCCGTAGACCTCCGAGACGCGGCTGCCGCGATTGAGCGCCGCCGGATAGGCGCCCAAGCGCATCGTGCCGCCGAGATCGCCGGCGTTGGTGCGCTTCTCGAGCTCGTTGCCGCGCAGCCATTCCGTCATCAGGCCGACCAGGGGCTCCTTGGTCGGGCCGAACTCGGTGGAGTTGGCCTCCTCGATCCCGACGAGATTCCGAGCTGCCTCGATCACCGCCATCTGCATGCCGAAGCAGATGCCGAAATACGGCACGTCGCGCTCGCGCGCGAACTGGGCCGCTCGGATCTTGCCTTCGGCGCCCCGCTGGCCGAAGCCGCCGGGCACCAGAATGCCGTTGACGTGCTCGAGGAACGGCGCGGGATCTTCCTTCTCGAAGATCTCGCTTTCGATCCAGTCGAGATTTACCTTCACCTTGTTGGCGATGCCGCCATGCGAGAGCGCCTCGATCAGCGACTTGTACGCATCCTTCATGCCGGTATATTTGCCGACGATGGCGATGGTGACGTTGCCCTCGGGATTGCGGATGCGCTCGTTGATCTGCTGCCAGCTCCGCAGCTCCGGCGGAATCCGCGAGCCGATGCCGAAGGCGGCAAGCACTTCGTCGTCGAGGCCTGCGGCGTGGTAAGCCTGAGGGACAGCGTAGATGCTGTCGGCGTCGCGCGCCTCGATGACGGCGCTCTCGCGCACGTTACAGAACAGCCCGAGCTTGCGCCGTTCCTCCTTCGGGATCTCGCGATCGGTACGGCAGAGCAGGATGTCCGGCTGGATGCCGATCGAGCGCAGCTCCTTGACGGAGTGCTGCGTCGGCTTTGTCTTCAGCTCACCGGCGCTCGGGATGTAAGGCAGCAGCGTCAGATGAATGTAGATGGCGTGATCGCGCGGCAGCTCGTTCTTGAGCTGGCGGATCGCCTCGAAGAACGGCAGGCCCTCGATATCGCCGACGGTGCCACCGATCTCGACCAGCACGAAGTCGTAATCGTCGTTGCCGTCGAGGACGAAATCCTTGATGGCGTTGGTGACGTGCGGAACCACCTGGATGGTCGCGCCGAGATAATCGCCGCGCCGCTCCTTGGAGATGATGTCCTGGTAGATGCGCCCGGTCGTGATGTTGTCGGCCTTGGTCGCCGGGCGCCCGGTGAAGCGCTCATAGTGACCGAGATCGAGGTCGGTCTCCGCGCCGTCATCGGTCACGAACACTTCGCCGTGCTGATACGGCGACATCGTTCCGGGATCGAGGTTGAGATAGGGGTCGAGCTTGCGGAGGCGGACCTTGTAGCCCCGGGCTTGCAACAGGGCACCGAGTGCCGCTGAAGCCAGACCCTTGCCGAGCGAAGAAACCACGCCGCCGGTGATGAATATGTACCGCGCCATGGGGCTTAACCTCTAATCCCTCGAATTCGATTCGCCAAAGCGATTCGTATTCCGCCCCAAACATTTTGCGGGGCTGTGGGTGAGCCAGAACTAAGAGTGGTGACAGAGCCTTGATGGGGATTGTTGATGCAGGACGGTAGAAGCCGCCCTGCATGGCCCCCCTGCTTTATTGCGAACGCGGTACCTGCGGGCCGCTCGGTGCCGGAGCCTGCTGCTGCTCGTCGGCCTTCTTCAGCGAATCCAGGATGCCGCCCGAGGTCGGCGGAGCGATTGGTCCGCCACCGGCCGGCTGGGTCTGCGACGCCGGCGCGCCGATGATCGACGACGGCTTGCGGTCGTAGCCGGCATACCAGGACAGGAACAGGCTGGTGAGGAAGAAGCCAACGGCCAAAATTGCGGTGGTCCGCGTCAAAAGGTTCGCGGTGCCGCGGCTCGACATGAAGCCTGCGCCACCTCCCATGCCGAGGCCCCCGCCTTCCGACTTCTGGAGCAGGACGGCGCCGATCATGACGGTGACGATCATGAGGTGAATGACGATGACAACAGTCTGCATAGTGTCCTTCCGTCACAAGCCGACAGCGCCGAGACGGCGGCCAATCGTGCTTCGCGGGTTTTCCTGAAGTTGCGCGGTGTTACACGATCGGAGGGGGCATTGCCACCCCCGATCCGCCGGGTCCTAAGGTTTGGAGTTAGCTAGGGACAGCCCTGCGCAATCGCAAGGAAATCGGCCGCCTTCAGGCTGGCTCCGCCGACCAGTGCGCCATTGACGTTCTTCACGGCCATCAGCTCCGCCGCGTTCGACGGCTTGACCGAGCCGCCATAGAGGATGCGCATCCCGGCGCCGTCGGCCTTGAACCGGGAGGTCAGGAATTCCCGGATAAAGCCATGAATCTGCTCGACATCCCCCGAGGTCGGGGTCAGGCCAGTGCCGATCGCCCAGACCGGCTCATAGGCCACGACCAGATTGGCGGCAGTCGAGCCATCCGGCAGCGAGCCGTTGAGCTGACCGCGCAGGATATCGAGGGTCTGGCCCGCATCGCGCTGCCCCTGCGTCTCGCCGATGCAGACGATGGCAGTCACCCCGGCGCGCCAGGCGGCCTCAGCCTTCTGCCGGATCAAGGCATCGCCCTCGCCATGGTCGGCGCGGCGCTCGGAATGGCCGACGATGATCGCGGTCGCACCCGAATCCGCCAGCATTTCGGCGGCGATATCGCCGGTATGGGCGCCGGAGGCCTTGGGGTGGCAATCCTGGGCCCCCACCGCGACCTTCTTGCCGCGTGCCTTCTCGGCAAAGGCAGCGATCAGGGTCGCCGGCGGGCAAACCAGCAGGTCGGCTTTGCCGGCCACCTCTGCCGCGCCATTGAGCATGGCGTCGAATTCGGCAGTCGAGGCCTTCAGGCCGTTCATTTTCCAGTTGCCGGCGATCAGGGGGCGGATGGCATCGGTCATGTCAAATTCCAGCAAATTTCGGTTTGTTCATGCGCTAGCAGAGGTCCCGTGGCAGTTCCAGAGACCAGGGGCTTTTGACCGCAGGGATCGAAAGCCTGCTAGACCCGAGGTTGCGGGGGGAAAGCCACCACTTTATGATGATTGATCAATTTGGTGACGCGCTTTTGCGGAATCTGCATTAAGACGCGCTCCCGTTCCCCTCCTGCCAAACAAGTTGGACCAAATGCTTCGAGGAATGCGCAAGGCCTCATCAAACTGGCTCGGCAAGACCATTATGGCCGTTGTGATGGGCGTGCTGATCATCAGTTTCGGCGTTTGGGGCATTGCCGACATCTTCAAGGGTTTTGGGCAATCCACCGTGGCCAAGGTCGGCGGCACCGAGATTTCCCTGAACGAGTTCCGCCAGATTTACACCGATCGCCTCCAGCAGATCAGCCGCCAGTTCGGCCGGCCGCTGTCGCCTGAACAGGCGCGCGCCTTCGGCCTCGACCGTCAGGTGCTCCAGCAGACGATCGCGGAGGCCGCCCTCGACGAAGAGGCGCGCCGGCTCGGGCTCGGCCAGTCGGACGACCAGATCCGCCAGCTCATCATGAACGACCCGAACTTCAAGGGCGTCGGCGGCAACTTCGATCCGAACCGCTTCCAGTCCGTGATCCGCAATTTCGGCTACACCGAGCAGCGCTACGTCTCCGAGCAGCGCAAGGTCTCGCTGCGTCGGCAGATCACCGGCACAATCGGTGCCGGTATCGAGCCGCCGAAGGCGATGCTCGACGTGCTGACGCGCTTCCAGAACGAGCAGCGCGCCATTGAATTCGTCAGGCTCGACGCAGCCCAGGCAGGCACCATCGACGCGCCATCGCCCGAGGCGCTCGCCGCCTATTTCGAGGATCACAAGGTCCAGTTCCGCGCGCCCGAATATCGCAAGATCGCGTTCGTCGTGGTCTCGCCGGAGGAGATCGGCAAGTGGAGCGAGGTGTCGGACGAGGACGCCAAGAAAGCGTTCGAGCAGCGCAAGGATCGGCTCGGCACGCCGGAGAAGCGCCAGATCCAGCAGATCGTATTTCCCAACGCCGCCGAGGCGCAGGCCGCACGCGAGCGGCTCACCAGCGGGACGTCGTTCGAGGACCTCGGCAAGGAGCGCGGACTGAGCGCGTCCGACGTCGATCTCGGGCTCGTGACCAAATCCTCGCTCGATCCCGCAGTTGGAGACGCTGTCTTCGCGCTTCCCGCCGGTGAAATCAGCCAGCCCATCCAGGGCCGTCTCGGCACGTCGATCGTCAAGGTCGAAAAGATCGAGCCGGGCGTGGAGGCGAATTACGCGAGCGTTGCCGCCGACATCAAGCGCGAGATCGCCACCGAGCGCGCGCGCGTCAAGGTCGCCGATCTTCGCGACAAGATGGAAGACGAGCGCGGCGGCGGTGCCAGCGTGATCGACGCGGCGCAGAAGCTAGGCCTCACTGCCGTGACGATCGACGCCGTCGACCGTTCCGGCCGCGCCCCGAGCGGCCAGCCGGTCTCCGGCATTCCGCAGGGCCTCGACGTGGTGTCGCAGGCCTTCAACACCGATGTCGGCGTCGACAACGACTCGATCTCGTTCAAGGGCGGCTATGTCTGGTACGACGTGCTTGCCATCACGCCGTCGCGCGACCGCAATCTCGACGAGGTTCGCGACCAGGTCGAGGCGCGCTGGCGCCAGGACCAGATCGCGACCAAGCTGAAGGCCAAGGCGACCGAGATCGTGCAGAAGCTCGAATCAGGCGGCAAGCTCGCCGACGAAGCAGTCGCGATCGGCGCCAAGGTCGAGACCGCCAGCGGCTTCAAGCGCGACGACTCGCCCGCCAGCGTGCCCGCAACCGTCGTGTCGGCCGCCTTCCGCGTCGGCAAGGACGGCGTCGGGCAGACGGCAGTGACCGGCGGCACCGAGGTGATCGTGTTCCGCGTCACTGAGATCATCGATCCCACGGTCGATGCCGGGTCCGAGGCGATCAAGAAGCTGAAGGACACTCTCGACCGCGCGCAGACCGAGGAGCAGGTCGCTTCCTACGTCAACAAGCTTGAAACCGACATCGGGACCACCATTAATCAGGCCGCCTTCGCGCAGGTGACCGGCGCGAACCAGTGAGTTGAAAGCACGCGATGGACGACCTGAAATCGATCATAGGAAAAGTGGCGACCGGCGCCAGCCTGTCGCGTGACGAAGCGGCGTCCGCCTTCGACGCCCTGATGTCCGGCGAAGCCACGCCTTCGCAGATGGGCGGCCTCTTGATGGCGCTGCGGGTGCGCGGCGAGACCGTCGACGAGATCACCGGCGCGGTCATGGCAATGCGCTCCAAGATGCTGACCGTGGCGGCACCGCCCGAGGCCGTCGACATCGTCGGCACCGGCGGCGACGGCTCCGGCTCGGTCAACGTCTCGACCTGTGCCTCCTTCATCGTCTCGGGCACAGGCCTGCCGGTCGCCAAGCACGGCAACCGCGCGCTGTCGTCGCGCTCGGGCACCGCCGACGTGCTGGCCTCGCTCGGGGTGAAGATCGATCTGAGGCCCGAGCAGGTCGGTCGCTGCGTGCGCGAATGCGGCATCGGCTTCATGTTCGCCCCCGCCCATCATCCCGCCATGAAGAACGTCGGCCCGACCCGGGTGGAGCTTGCCACGCGCACGATTTTCAATCTGCTCGGGCCGCTGACCAACCCAGCCGGCGTGAAGCGGCAGATGGTCGGCGTGTTCTCCCGGCAATGGGTGCAGCCGCTGGCGCAAGTGCTCAAGAACCTCGGCTCCGAATCCGCCTGGGTCGTGCACGGTTCCGATGGCCTCGACGAGATCACCCTCACCGGTCCGACCTTCGTCTCCGCGCTCCACAATGGCGAGATCCGGAATTTCGAGGTGACACCGGAGGACGCGGGCCTGCCGCGCTGCGAGGCCGGTGCACTCAAAGGCGGCGACGCCGACGCCAACGCTATCGCCTTGCAGGGCGTGCTCGACGGCAAGCCGAGCCCCTACCGTGACGTCGCGCTGATCAACGCCGCTGCCGCATTGGTCGTGGCCGGGCGTGCCAGGGATCTCAAGGAAGGTGTCGTGATCGGCGCAAAATCACTCGACAGCGGAGCGGCGCGCGCGCGGCTGAAACATCTGATCGCGGTCTCTAACGACTGAGCCTGACATGTCGGACATCTTGACCAAGATCGAAGCCTACAAGCGCGAGGAAATCGCTGCGGCCAAGCGCGCGCAGCCGCTGTCGGCGGTGGAGGCGAAGGCCAGGGCGCAACCAGCACCGCGCGGCTTCCTGCGCGCGATCAGGGCCAAGCACGCCAATGGCGACTTCGCGCTGATCGCGGAGGTGAAGAAGGCCTCGCCGTCAAAGGGCCTGATCCGCGCCGATTTCGATCCGCCGTTGCTTGCCAGGGCCTATGAGGCCGGGGGCGCTGCCTGCCTGTCGGTGCTGACGGACACGCCCTCGTTCCAGGGCCATCTCGACTTCATGGTGGCGGGCCGCGCGGCAACGTCACTGCCGGTGCTGCGCAAGGATTTCATGTTCGACACTTATCAGGTGGCGGAGGCCCGCGCGCACGGCGCCGACTGCATCCTGATCATCATGGCGGCGCTCGGTGATGCCACGGCCAAAGAGCTCGAGGACGCCGCCATCGCCTATGGCATGGACGTACTGATCGAGATCCACGACCGCGCCGAGCTTGACCGCGCGCTGAAGCTGCGTTCGCCGATGATCGGCGTCAACAATCGCAATTTGCGCACCTTCGAAACCACGCTTGCGACCAGCGAAACATTGGCTCCGCTCATACCCGGGGATCGGCTGATGGTCGGCGAGAGCGGTATCTTCACGCCCGCCGATCTCGCCCGGCTCGAGCGCGTCGGCATGTCGACCTTCCTGGTCGGCGAGAGCCTGATGCGGCAAGCCGACGTTACCGCTGCGACGCGCACACTGCTGGCGCGCGAGACCGCGCGCGCCACAGGCACGAACTGATGGCGCGTCAGCCCGCAAAGGCCAAACCGACCAAGACCGGCCCTGCCCTCACCCATATCGGCGCTTCCGGCGAGGCGCGGATGGTTGACGTGTCGGACAAGCCCGCGAGCGAGCGGCTCGCGGTCGCGGAAGGACGCGTCGTCATGACCAGGGCGACGCTTGACCTGATCGTGTCCGGCAACGCCAAGAAGGGCGACGTGCTCGGCACCGCCCGCATCGCCGGCATCATGGCCGCCAAGCGCACCGCGGAGCTGATCCCGCTCTGCCATCCGCTCGCGCTGTCGAAGGTGACGGTCGAAATCGAGCCCGACGCAAAGCTGCCGGGCTGCCTCGTCCGCGCCAGCGTGAAGGTCACGGGACCGACCGGCGTCGAGATGGAAGCGCTCACCGCCGTCTCGGTCGCCTGCCTCACCATCTACGACATGATCAAGGCGGTGGAACGCGGCGTGCGCATCGAAGGCATCCATCTGGTCGAGAAGCTCGGCGGCAAGTCCGGCCATTACCGCGTCTGATTGCGGCTAATCTATTTCGCCTCGCGCTGCCGCTCGCGATAGGCACGCGTCTTCATCCGATTGCCGCACAGAGTCGACATGCACCACCGCCGCGTCGATGGCTTCGACCGATCGAAGAACACCCGCCGGCATTCCTCAGAGGCGCACATCTTCAGCCGGTCCAACGTTCCCACAAGCGTTGCGTTGTGCAACTCGATGGCGATAGCCGACAGGCCGGCGAGCGCATCGTCGCGTATCGCCGATAATACTGCGCCGCAGCCAACCCGCGCCTCCACCCGCAACGGAAACGCCGCGAGCGCGTCACCGAGCGCGCCGAGAACCTCCTTGTTCCGGCGCCGCTCGGCCGGCTCGCATTGCAGATAGGCGCGTAGCGCTTCGCGCAGCCGCAGCGCGGTCGCGAACATTGCGGGCGTGATGCGCCCGCCGCCGAGGCCGCGCTCCTGCATCCAGTCCGCGAGCTGCTTCATCCCGGCAAGTTCGTCGCTCTGCGGGTGCTCCACCCCGAAATGCGAGAAGTGGCGAACATCGAGCGTGTTGGCGAAATCGTAGATGTTCGCCAACGCGTCGGGAACCTGGAACTTGCGTGACTCTTTCGACATCGGAATACCCGGAGAATTGGAACACCAGTAAAACATATTTACCGGTTGACAGCAACAGACACCAGTATATTTATTATACAGGTGTCTGCATCTCATCGAAATCGAGCGAGGTTGCGATGACAAAATGGAGAACGCCATGGCCGAAGCCCCGCACTATCTCGAACTCATCGAGCTTGCTGCACGCCTCGAGGCGCGCGAAATCTCCGCGTTGGAGGTGACGCGCGCGCAACTCGACCGTATCGACGCCCTGGACCATGAACTCGGCAGCTACGTTCACGTGATGCCGGAAACGGCTATCGCCGAGGCGAAGGCCGCGGACGCTGAGATCGCAAATGGCCAGTATCGGGGCCCCCTGCATGGCGTGCCGATTGCGCTGAAGGATCTGTTTTGGACCAAGGGCATTCCGACGGCGGCCGGCACCACGCTTCATCGCGATTTCCGTCCTGGTGAAGATGCGACCGTCACGCGCAGGATCAGGGATGCAGGCGGTGTGGTGCTCGGCAAGTTGCAGCTCACCGAGGGCGCCTATTCCGATCACCACCCGCTGGTGACGCCACCGAGAAATCCATGGAATCCGGATTACTGGCCGGGTATCTCGTCCAGCGGCTCGGCGGTCGCGACGGCCGCCGGACTTTGCTTCGGCTCACTTGGCTCCGACACCGGTGGCTCGATCCGCTGGCCCTGCGCCGCCAACGGCCTGACCGGGCTGAAGCCGAGCTGGGGCCGCGTCAGCCGCCACGGCACGTTCGAGCTGGCCGCGACGCTCGACCATATCGGACCGATCGGCCGCAGCGCGGTCGATGCCGGCGTACTGCTTGGGGTCATCGCCGGACACGACCCGAACGACCCGACGTCGCTGCTCAATCCGGTGCCTGACTATCTTGCCGCGGCCGCACGGGACGTGCGGGGCCTGCGGATCGGTGTCGACGCTGCCTGGAACGGCGAGGACGTGGACGTTGCGACACAGCACGTGTTGGCGGATGCCATCGATGCTTTTCGTGCGCTTGGCGCCCACACCGTCAACGTCAGATTTCCCGACGTAGAACAGGCGATCGCCGACTGGACCCCTAATTGTGCGGTGGAAGCTGCGGTCGCGCACGAGGCGACCTATCCTGTCCGCAAGAATGAGTATGGCCCAATCCTCGGCTCGCTGCTCGAGGCTGGTCGCGCGCTCTCCGGTCTCGATTATCAGAAGATCCTGCTGCGGCGGCTGGCACTGCGCGGCCAGGTGACAGCACTGTTCGAGACCATCGACCTGCTGCTGATCCCGGTCCACCCTTTCGCGCCGTTGACGCTGGCCATGATCCGGACGCTCGGCGAGCAGCCGGATCTGATCGCGAAGCTGCAGCGCTACACCTGCCCGTTCGACATGACCGGTCATCCCACGATCACGCTACCAGGTGGTGCATCGGCGGACGGACTGCCGATCGCGTTCCAGCTTGTCGCCGCCCATCTCGACGAGGCCACGCTGGTTCGCGCTGGCGCTGCATTCCAGCGTGTCACGTCGTGGCATCGTCGCCATCCTTCCCTCACCTCGCGGAGGCAGCATTGACCATTCCATTCAATCCCGTAGGTCGAAGCATTTTCCACGGCTGGTTCGTGGTCGCGGCGGCATTTGCCGTGATGTTCGTCGGCTTTGGTTCTGTCTACACCTTCAGCGCATTTCTGGAGCCGCTCCAGCGCGATTTCGGCGCCTCCCGTGGTTCAATCTCGCTGGTGTTCTCGATTGCCGGCTTTCTGTACTTCGCTCTCGGACTCGTCAGCGGTCCCCTCGCCGACCGGCTCGGTTCGCGTCCACTGGCCGTAGCGGGCATGGTCCTAATGGCGGTTGGACTTGCGGCCGCGAGCGCTGCACGTTCCCTCGTGGAGGTCTATCTCGCCTACGGGCTCGGTGTCGGCCTCGGCGTCGGCTGCGCCTATGTTCCGGCAATCGGCGCGGTGCAACGCTGGTTCGTCAAGCGCCGCGGCTTTGCCTCTGGGCTCGCGGTGAGCGGCATCGGGCTCGGCACGCTGGCAATGCCGCCGCTCGCCTCCTTGCTGATCGCATCGATGGGCTGGCGCGGCGCCTATCTGGCGCTGGGCGCGATTGCGCTGGTGCTGGGCGGCGGGATGTCGATGCTCATCGAGAACGATCCGAAGGACCGCGGCCTCCGGCCCGACGGCGATCCGCCTTGCGACGCGGCGGACACGGTCAACGCCGGCGGCGCCTCGGTGCGCGAGGCGGTCCGGTCGACGCGTTTTGTCGCCCTTTACGCATCGTGTCTGGTCTGCTCGTTCGGCGCCTTCGTTCCATTCGTTCATCTCGTGCCTTACGCGCGCGACCACGGTGTCGCGGCGTCCTCTGCCGTGCTGCTGCTGGGCGTGATCGGGGCCGGCAGCACCGCTGGTCGCTTCTTTCTCGGCGCGATCGCCGACCGGATGGGCCGCGATCGCTCTCTGATCATGGTCATGATCGGAATGGCGTTCGCGATGGCGATCTGGGCCATTGCCGCTGATGTCCGGACCCTCGCCGCTTTTGCCTTCATTTACGGCGTGTTCTACGGCGGCTGGGTCGCGGTGCTGCCCGCCGTGGTCATGGACTATTTTGGCGGACGCAACGTCAGCGGAATCATCGGCATTCTCTACACCAGCGTGGCGTTCGGGACATTGGTTGGTCCGAGTGCGGCCGGCTTCGCCTACGACCTCAATCACAGCTATACTTTGCCGATCCTGATCAGCGCCGCCGCGAACATCGTCGCGGCACTGATCGTGTTGGCGATACTGGCGCGCAGCGAAACCCGGCCGATCAGCGCAACGACGCGCTGATCGCCCCGAATTTTGAATTGAGCTTGCTGCCCAGGCCGTTCACCACGGCAATGATCGCAAGCGCGATGCCGGCGGCGATCAGCGCGATGGTCGGCAGAAATTGTCCGGCCGCGCGGAAGCTTCCGACAATGCTGCACGTCTCGCGTCCCGCATATTGATTGCTTTTGCGAGCGTCCGTTCACGGCGCATTAACCCAGCTTGCTAACTTCGCCTCCACTCCGTTCCCGTAAACCGACGGATGTTCCCGGGGCCAAGAATTGACCCTGACGTGTGCACCACAACGATCGATCATGATGACGGGATTCGGCAGTCGCCTTTTTGACCAGGCCTTCGTGCGCAGCGGACCGATCCGCTGGCTGGTGGTGGGCGGCACGCTGCTGATCGCTGCGATCGCGGTCGGCGCGACCCTGATGGCGCAGAATTTCCGCGAACGTGCGCTGCGCAGCTCCGGCCGCGAGCTGGAAAACACCGTGCTGATGCTGGCCCATCATTTCGACCAGCAATTGCAGGATTTCGCAGTCATCCAGAAGGATTTCGTCGACTACGTCCGCGCGAGCGGCATCACCAGTGCGGCGGACTATCGCAAGCGCCTCGCCGGCCAGGACCTCCACCGGATGCTGCGCTCGAAGATCGATGCACTACCCCACATAGGCGGCCTCAATATCATCGATGCCGAAGGCAATTTGATCAATTCGTCGACGGCATGGCCGGCCCCGAACGTGAACGTTGCCGATCGCGCCTATTTTCGCACCTTCCGGTACGATCCCGATGCTCCCGACGTCCTGATCGAGCCACTCTACAGTCGCATCTCCGGCGCCTGGACCATGCTGATCGTGCGCAAGGTCGTCGGACCGAACGGCGAATTCTTGGGTGCGGTCGGACGCGGCATCGAGCCGGCAAATTTCGAAAAGTTCTTCGAGTCCGCCGTGCTCGGCGAAAGCACGACGATCTCGATGCTGCACCGGGACGGCACGATGCTCGCCCGTTATCCCCATTCCAGCGAATTGATGGGGCGGAATTTCAAGAACGGTCCGTTCGCGCATCAAAGGGTTTTCGGGCTCGACCATTTTGCCGGCCGCTTCATGAGCCCCGTCGACGGCGAGGACCGGCTGATTTCCTCACACGCCCTGCCTCACTTCCCGATCCTGATGATGGCCACCACGACGCGCGCGACGGCCCTGACGGACTGGCGCGAGCAGATCGGCATCCTGATCTCGGTCGCCGCCTCTTCCGCGCTCGCCATCGCGGGCGTGCTGATCGCGATCATACGCAAGCTCCTGGAGCAGCATCGTCTTTCGCGGGAACGGCTGACGCTGGAAAAGCAGCGTCTCGACCGCGCCGTCAACAACATGACCCAGGGCCTGCTGCTGTTCGACGCATCGCAGCAGCTCGTGATCTGCAATCAGCGCTACATCGAGATGTACGGGCTGTCGTCCGAAATCGTGAGACCCGGCTGCAGCTTCCACGATATCATTGCGCACCGCAGAGCCACCGGCTCGTTCACCGGCGATGTGGACCAGTATGTCGCACGGGTCCTGCGCGACGTCCACGTGCGCAATTCCATGGTAGTCGAGACCTCCGACGGTCGCTCGATCCAGATCGTCAACGAACCGCTCACGGACGGCGGCTGGGTCGCGACGCATGAGGACATCACGGAGCGCCGGCGTATCGAGGAGCGCATCACCCATCTCGCTCACTACGACGCGCTGACCGACCTGCCCAACCGCACCATGTTCCACGAGCATCTACGTCAGGAACTCGATCTCGTCGCCGGGGGCGAACAACTCGCGGTGCACTACATCGATATCGACGAGTTCAAGGGCGTCAACGACGCGCTCGGGCATCTCATCGGCGACGAGCTCCTGAAGTCAGTCGCGCAGAGCCTCCACCGGTGTGCGGGTCCGACAGACTTCGTGGCGCGCCTCGGCGGCGACGAATTTGCCATCATCCAGAGCGCGGTGACATCGCTGGATCAGGTCAACGAGCTCGTCGCGCGGGTGTTTGAGGCCATCCGCGCGCCGTTCGACTGCATGGGACATCATCTTGCCACCGACGCCAGCATCGGCATCGCGCTGGCGCCGCAACATGGAACGGCGCTGGACCAGATCCTGAAGAACGCGGATATGGCGATGTACGCCGCTAAAGCCGCCGGGCGCCGCACTTATCGCTTTTTCGAGCCTGAGATGGACGCCAAGATCCACGAGCGGCGGCAGCTCGAGATCGACCTGCGCCACGCCATCGCCCAAGGCGGGCTCGAAGGCGGCCTCGAGGTGTATTACCAGCCTTGCCTCAGCCTGAAGGACGACCGCATCACCGGCTGCGAGGCGCTGGTGCGCTGGCGCCATCCCGAACGCGGCATGGTCTCGCCGGCCGAGTTCATCCCGATCGCCGAGGACACCGGCCTGATCAACGAGATCGGCGAATGGGTGCTGGTGACCGCCTGCCGGGACGCAGCGAACTGGCCCGACGACGTCCGCCTCGCCGTCAACGTCTCGCCGGTGCAGTTCAAGAGCGGCACGCTGGCGCTGAAGATCATGGCAGCGCTTGCCGCCTCCAATTTGCCGGCAAGCCGGCTCGAGATTGAGATCACCGAGGCGGTGCTGATCCGCGACGACGACACCGCGCTTGCGATCCTGCATCAACTCCGCGCCATCGGCGTCCGCATCGCGCTCGACGATTTCGGCACCGGCTACTCCTCGCTGAGCTATCTGCACCGCTTCCCGTTCGACAAGATCAAGATCGACCGCTGCTTCGTCAACGACATCGCCGGCCCCGACGGCTCCTCCAGCATCGTGCAGGCGGTCGTCAATCTCGCGGCTGCCCGCCGCATGACCACCACGGCCGAGGGTGTCGAGACCGAGGAGCAGCAGCGGTTGCTGCGCGCGCTCGGCTGCTCCGAGATGCAGGGCTATCTGTTCAGCGCCGCAAAACCCGCCGACAAAGTGCTGGAGCTGTTCGCAGCTCATCGCAGCCGTCTCGCCCAGCGCGGCGGCAACGAAGGCCGCCGCCGGGAGGCAAGCTAGGGCCTGGACTCACACAGGCGCAATTGTCGGCTCGGGAGGCCAAGCAGAAACATCGGCGGACGGCCAAACGGCGGTGGCGCCCCTAGAAATTAAAGACCATTCGGTCTATATATCGGCAATGCCCCGCCAAACCCCTGTGCAGTTGCCCCGTGGCCGTCCCCGAAGTTTCGACATGGAATCCGCCGTCGAACGCGCGATGGATGTGTTCTGGTCCCGCGGCTATCACGCCACGGCGCTACCGGACCTTCTTCGTGCGACGAAGCTCTCGCGGGGCAGCCTCTACGCCGCTTTCGGCGACAAGCACTCGCTGTTCCTGCTTGCGCTTGATCGCTACATTGCCATTGCCTTGACACGGATGGATATCGAACTCGACCCCCGCAGGGAGCCGATCGACGGCCTAAGGGCCTACCTTGCCGGCTATGTTGACCGCAACAGCGGTGCCAATGGTCGGCGCGGATGCCTGTTGGTAGCCACAGCCATGGAACTGGCTGGCCGTGATGCCGAAATTGATCGTCGCATCGGGAGCTTTTTCAAAGCTATGGAGGCTCGGGTGGCTGGTGCACTTTCCCGTGCGAAGGCAGCGGGCAAGCTGGCCGATGGTGTCGAGCCTTCGAGTGCCGCCCGAATTCTCGTCTGTTTCGTCGAGGGCCTGCGGGTGGTCGGCAAAACGGCACCGACACGGATCATTTCGCAAGCCACCGTTGACGCTTTTCTCGACCGCTTCATCAGGTAGACAACCATGGACGTTTCCGCTGCTCGCACGCCTATATCTAGACCGAACGGTCTTGAAAAGAACGATACCATGTCCGGCTTCCAGATCGTCTGCGCGGTGGTCGTCCCCTTGCTCTGGGGTTATCAATTCGTGGCCATCAAAGTGGGCGTTATGGAGTTTCCACCCCTCTTCTTCCTCGCGCTGCGCTTCCTGGCCATCGCGCTGCTGCTTGTTCCCTTCGTCAAAAGGCCCGCACGTCAACAGTTTGGCCCGATCGCAGCGATTTCGTTTTTCCTTGGCGGACTGAACTTCGGGCTCTTCTATGTTGGCCTCGGCCTCGGCTCGGGAAGCATGTCGGCCGTCGCAATTCAACTCGCCACGCCCTTCACCGTCCTGCTGGCCTGGCCGCTGCTCGCGGAGCGGCCGTCTCTCACCACGTCCGCTGGAGTGGTGCTTGCATTTGTCGGCGTGGTCGTGCTGGCAGCGGGGCCCGGCCCGTCCGCAAACGCGCTTCCACTGCTGCTCGTGGTCGGGGCAGCCTTCGCATTCGCGGTGTCCAATGTCCTGACGAAACGCTACGGCCCTTTTGATCCCCTGATGTTGATGGGATGGTCCTCGCTGTTCACGGTGCCGCAGGTCATGTTGATGTCGCTGCTCCTTGAACATGGACAACTCGCGAGCCTCGTCACTGCAGATGGACGTGGTTGGCTGGCACTCGCCTATACGATTTTCATCGGGGGAATTGTCGGATTTGGCCTGTGGTTCTGGCTGATCGGGCGTTGCTCCATGGGTCGCGTCGCGCCCTTCGGTTTGCTGCTTCCGGTGTTCGCCTTGATGTCGAGCGTGTTGTTTCTTGGCGAACGCATGACCCCAATGTTGATGATCGGCGGGCTGCTCGCGATCTCCGGCGTCGCTGTCACTCAGCTAAGACCGAGCGCTCGACCAATTTGAACTTGGAAGTCGCGTCGTTGGCAGATTCTCAGCACGCGGCTGACCTTGTTAACGCAGCCGCTGGAGCTGCGGGTCCATCCCCGCGACGAAGTGCTGGTCGAGCGCGACCGCGCCCTGCGCTGGGCCGAGCGCGATGGCTGCTACGAGGCCACCCTTGCGGCCATGAATCCCAGCTGAGACGGCGTCCAAAACGAAATCGCCCGGGAGCGGTCAACCACGCCCGGGCGATCGATCTCTGGAACTGGCGAGGGCCTAGTTCGGCACCGCAGCCCTCGACGCCGGCTTGGCGGCCACCGCATTCGCGGTTTGGCCGTGCAGGAAGTCGTAGGCCGTATGCAGGGCCTTGTCGTCTTTCGCTTCCGGCGGGACATAGGACTGCGACCCGGTCTGCTCGGTGCCGTCGGCTGCCTGGAGATGACCGCGCATCTGGGACTCCGCCATGGTGTCCATCCGGCCCTTCAGCTCGGCCGGCACGTCCTGGAGGATCTCGATGTCGGGCGCGATGCCCTGGGCCTGGATCGAGCGGCCCGAGGGCGTGTAGTAGCGCGCCGTGGTCAGCGCCAGCGCGCCGTTGCCGGTGCCGAGCGGAATGATGGTCTGCACCGAGCCCTTGCCGAACGAGCGCGTGCCGATCAGCGTGGCGCGCTTGTGGTCATGCAGCGCGCCGGCCACGATCTCCGAGGCCGAGGCCGAGCCGCCATTGACGAGAACCACCAGCGGCTTGCCCTTGGTGAGGTCGCCTCCATGCGCCGTGAAGCGCTGGGTCTCTTCCGGATTGCGGCCGCGGGTCGAGACGACCTCGCCACGCTGCAGGAACGCGCTCGACACCGACACGGCCTGATCGAGCAGTCCGCCCGGATTGTTGCGCAGGTCCATCACATAGCCGACCAGCTTCTCCGGCGGAACGTCCTTGGAGATCGATGCGATCGCCTTCTTCAGGCCATCGGTCGTCTGCTCGTTGAACGAGGTGACGCGGATATAGCCGATGTCGCCGTTCTCGACGTGGAAGCGCACCGGGCGCACATGGATGATCTCGCGCTTGATCGCGACGTCGAGCGGGGCGTCGGCGCCCTTGCGCACGATCGTGAGCTTGGTCTGGGTCTCGACCGGCCCCTTCATCTTGTTGACGGCCTGCTCGAGCGTCATGCCCTGCACCGCATCGCCGTCGATCTTGCTGATGAGGTCGCCCGACATGATGCCGGCTTTAGACGCCGGCGTGTCGTCGATCGGCGAGACGACCTTGACGAGACCGTCCTCCATCGTGACCTCGATGCCGAGCCCGCCGAACTCGCCGGAGGTGGTCTCCTGCATCTCGGTCCAGGCCTTGTCGTTCATGTAGCGCGAGTGCGGATCGAGCGAGGTCACCATGCCGGTGATCGCGCCTTCGATCAGCTTGGCATTGTCAGGCTTCTCGACGTAGCTCGCCTTCACCCGCTCGAACACTTCGCCGAACAAATTGAGCTTGGAATAGGCGTCATCCGCGCTCGCTGCCGCCCGTGCCGCCCATACGCCGCCGTGCGGACTGGCTACCAGAAGGGTCAGACACGCTCCGGTGAGCGCGCCCAGTGGAAACAGCAGGGTTTTCCGCATGGATAGGCTGGCCTTTTTGCTTCGCGGTTCGGTGGGGCTGGGGAGCCGCCATGCAAATGGCGATCCAGCCTGCTTCTCACAATACCATTCTGGTTTCTTCAAGGCCGGGATGCCACGCCGGCGGGTACACCGTAAAAATCCCTTCGTCCGGACCTAAACTTTCGGCAACGTTGCAGGACCCGGTTGGTGCGCAGCGGGGGTCGGCCGGCCGGCCCACGCCTCGCTGCCATGCCATTTTAGGATGGTTTTGGCGCCCCGGACGGGTTAGGCGATGAGGGAAGGCTTCAAATTCTCGGGAGGATAACAATGAACGAAGCACCCCGCATCCAACCGGAAAGGAACGTCGAGCTCGGCGCCAGCACCGAGCCGTTCCAGAATCTGCATGAATTCGTCCGGAAAGCCCGCGCCAACCTCAACCAGAATGCCTGGGATTATATCGTCGGCGCGGCCGAGACCGAGACCACGATGCGTCGCAACCGCATGGCACTGGACGAGATCGCCTTTCGCCCGCGCGTGCTGCGCGATGTCCGCAAGGTCACCGGCTCGGTCGAGCAGTTCGGCCGCAAGATGCGCCTGCCGGTGGTACTCGCCCCCGTCGGCGCGCTTGAGATCTTCGATCCGGATGGTGCGGCGAGCGTGGCACGCGCCTGCGGCACTTTCGGTGCGGCGCACATGCTCAGTTCCGTGTCCGAGCCCGGCCTCGAGAAGACCGCCGAAGCTGCGCCCGACGCGCTGCGCCTCTACCAGCTCTATGTGCGCGGCGACGACGCCTTCGTTGCCGACGTCGTCAGCCGGGCCGAGAAGAACGCCTACGCCGCCTTCTGCCTGACCGTCGACACCGCTCACTACAGCCGTCGCGAACGTGACATCGCCAAGCGCTACGTTCGCGAGAGCCGCCTGCGCGCCACCGGCGGCGATTACCAGAAGGGTCTGGAGTGGCGGACGGTGAAGATGATCAAGGACAAGTTCAAGATCCCGCTGATCCTCAAGGGCATCGCGACGCCAGAGGATGCGCTGATCGCGATCGATCACGGCGTCGAATGGATTTACGTCTCCAACCATGGCGGCCGTCAGCTCGATCACGGTCGCGGCGCCATGCATGTGCTGCCCGAGATCGTCGATGCCGTGAACGGCCGCGCCAAGATCATGGTCGATGGCGGCGTCTGTCGCGGCACCGACATCGTCAAGGCGATCGCGGCGGGTGCCGACCTGGTCGGCATCGGCCGGCTACAATGCTGGGCGCTGGCGGCGGCCGGCGAATCCGGCGTGGCGCGCATGCTGGAGCTGCTCGAGGACGAAGTGCTGCGCTGCCTCGGCCTCTTGGGTGCAACGTCGTTCGCCGAGCTCGACAAATCCTGCCTGCACCAGGCGACCGCAACCAACGCGCCGAGTGTGTTCAGCGCGTTTCCGCTGTTCGACCACGAGCCATATCGATACTGAGTGAAAGGATGCAGGTGACATCGCTCTCTCCCGGCAGCGCGGATGCGCTCCTGTTCGATCTCGGCCGCGTGGTGCTCGATATCGATTTCTCCAGGGCAATCGCCTGCTGGGCGGGACATGCCGGCTGCAAGCCCGAAGCCATTGTAGCGCGCTATGTGCGGGACAGCGAAGCCTATCGGTTGCACGAGATGGGGAAGATCAGCGATGAGGATTATTTCGCCTCATTGCGAGCCTCGCTCGGAATCGGCATTTCGGACGCGCAGTTCCTGGAAGGCTGGAACGCGATCTTCGCCGGCGAAATGCCTGACATCGCCGAGCTGCTGCCGCGGGCAGCGAAGCAGATGCCGCTCTACGCTTTCTCCAACACCAACCGGCCGCACGTGGACCATTTCTCGAGGGAATATGCCGACCTCCTCGGCCATTTCCGCGAGCTGTATTTGTCGTCCAGCATCGGCTTGCGCAAACCGGATGCGGAGGCCTTCGACCACGTCGTTGCGGCGATCGGCGTGCCCGCCGGGCGCATCGTGTTCTTCGATGATCTTGCCGAAAACATCGAGGGAGCGCGGGCGCGCGGCTTGACGGCGGTGCATGTGACCTCGCCGCGTGACGTCGGGAACGCATTGAAGGCATTGGGCATTTGACGAGGAGTCGGTGTCGCGAAACCCACGGCGGCACCGCCCGCCGGGACCAATTTTGAGAAATTGAGGAACCCGATCACTTTGTGCATTTTTGTACAGAGTTCCGGGAACGGAATACCGCCTTCCGGACTCTTAGAGTCCGTTGGGACTTCTACGGACGGATGCATCATCGTGCTGGGCAAAACCTACCTCACCAAGCAGGCCTCTCTTCTTCTTGAATTCGCCAGGACAACTTCAGATTCGGACCTTTCCGCCAAGCTTGTGAGCAAGGCCGCCGACCTGAAATCCCAGGCCGATCCGCTGCCCGACAAAGACCAGGGAGCCAAGGCGCCCGACGTAACTCCCGGGCAGGCAGGGAGCTGATCGATGCAGCCCGGGGCGCTCGTCGTTCTCGCCTTGCCGTGATTTTCCTTGCCGTGATTTTCGTCGCTTCCATGGCCGCTCTCCTGCCGATTTGTCAGGTTCTTCGCATCATGCCGCGACGCGCTTGATCCTGCCTTCCGGAACAATGTGAAGCGGCGGGATGACTGTGCCCGCTCAGCGGTTTTTGCCTCTGCGCCCGCGCTCGGCTAGAAGACGTGCGGAACATTCGCCCGAACGTGCCGAGCAGGAGTTTTCGCCGTGGCCTTGATGCCGGTTTCCGACGCGCTTGCCGCGGTGCTGGCGGGTGCAGAGCCGCTGCCGGAAGAAATGATTTCCCTCGACGAGGCCCATCATCGCGTGCTCGCGCGTGACCTCGCGGCGCGGCGCACGCAGCCGCCGCAGGCGATGTCGGCGATGGACGGCTACGCGGTGCGCGCGGCCGATGCCGCGACGATCGATTCGGAGCTCACCGTGGTCGGCGAAGTCGCGGCGGGCCGACCGTTCGCCGGGACGATCGGCGCCGGCGAGGCCGTACGGATCTTCACCGGCGGCGTCGTTCCCGGTGGCGCGGACGCCGTCGTGATCCAGGAGGACACGGTCGCAGCCGGCAAGCGGATCATGATCAAGGAAGCCGCGATCGCCGGTCGGCACATCCGCCCCGCCGGCGTCGATTTCCGCGAGGGTGACGTGCTCCTGCGCAAGGGAAGCCGTGTCACCGAGCGCGACCTCGCGCTCGCTGCCGGGATGAATCATCCGCACCTTGTCGTTTTCAGGCGTCCAAAGGTCGCGATTCTCGCCACCGGCGACGAGCTGGTGATGCCAGGCACCACGCCAGGCCACGGCCAGATCGTCTATTCCAACGGCTACGCCCTGCACGCGCTCGCCCGCAGCGAAGGCGCCGAGACGATCGACCTCGGTATTGCCGCCGACACGCTGGAGGCGACCACCGCCGGCATCCGCCGCGCCCGCGAGAGCGGCGCCGACATCCTGATCACGACCGGCGGCGCATCGGTCGGCGACCACGATCTGGTCCAGCAGGCACTGCGGGACGAAGGCATCGCGATGGCGTTCTGGAAGATCGCGATGCGGCCAGGCAAGCCGATGATGCACGGGCGACTCGGCGCAATGGGTGTGATCGGCCTGCCGGGCAATCCCGTGTCGTCCTACGTGTGCGCTTTCCTGTTCATGGTGCCGCTGATTCGCGCCCTGTCGGGCCGTTCAGTGATTCACCATCGCCGCGAACGCGCCGTGCTCGGCCGCGGCGTCGGCGCCAACGACCAGCGCGAGGACTATCTGCGCGCGCATCTGGAGGAGCGTGACGATGGCACACGCGTCGTTCTTCCCGTCAATCATCAGGACTCTTCGCTGCTTGCGAATCTCGCTGCAGCACAGGTACTTCTCGTGCGCGCACCATTCGCGCCGAAGGCCGAAGCCGGCACGGCTTGCGAAGTGTTGCGGCTCCCCGTCTGAGCACCCCGCAACGCGCGTTCCGCGAACTTTGCTCTGTTCACGGTAAATTAAGCAGTTGCGGAACATGTATCGAACATATAGTGTCCGTTCATGATTTGTTTCGAGCATGTAGCGGCTTATTGCCGAATTCTGCGTCTCGGAATCGGACGACATCAACCGGGGGACTTTGGTCGAGATGTTAACGCGCAAACAATACGAGCTTCTGCGGTTCATCAGTGAACGTCTGAAGGAAAGCGGCGTGCCGCCCTCCTTCGACGAGATGAAGGATGCGCTCGATCTGCGCTCGAAGTCGGGCATCCATCGCCTGATCACGGCGCTCGAGGAGCGTGGCTTCATCCGACGCCTGCCCAACCGCGCCCGTGCGATTGAAGTCATCAAGCTGCCGGAGCTCCAGGCAGCCGCCGGCAGCCGCCGCGGCTTCACCCCCAGCGTCATCGAGGGCAATCTCGGCAAGGTGCGTGCGGGCTCCAGCCTGCCCGCGGACGAGGGCGAACGCCCCGTGGCGGTACCGGTGATGGGCCGCATCGCGGCCGGCACGCCGATCGAGGCGTTGCAGACACGCAGCCACACCATCAGCGTACCGCCCGACATGCTCGGCTCGGGCGAACATTACGCGCTGGAAGTGCGCGGTGATTCCATGGTTGATGCCGGCATCCTTGACGGCGACATGGCGCTGATTCAGCGCAACGAGAGCGCCGATACCGGCGACATCGTGGTGGCGCTGATCGACGACGAGGAAGCGACGCTGAAGCGCTTCCGCCGTCGCGGCGCCTCGATCGCGCTCGAGCCCGCCAACGCTGCCTATGAGGTCCGCATCCTGCCGCCCAATCGGGTGAAGATTCAGGGCAAGCTGATCGGGCTTTACCGGAAGTACTGATACCGGACGTACTTGATACCTGGAGAAGTTGGCGCCTCGCGCGCTTCCGATCGGCATCGCCGGTCAGAGATTGGAGCGGATCATCGTCCGCTCCGGCTGGATAGTCTTTCTGGTTCTGCACAGACTATCCGGCCCCTGCTCCGGCGCTGGCTACTCGCGACGCCCAAGAAGCAGCACCGAAACAGCACCGCTTCGCGGCTCGAGTGTGCGAGGAAACAGCGAGCAGCGATCGAGGTCGTTGCACCAGCCGGCAATATTCGCGCATGCGCCTCCCGAATGCATCGCAACTCTCTTTGTTCCTATTGAATTCGGGAAAGATAATGTGATCGCGGCTTGCGGAAACCAGCCGCAGATTTGCCCACAACCGAGCAGAGCTTTCGTGCTTCAACTCTGATAGAGGCCTGCGCCTCGATAAGAGACGTGGGTTGCTATCCCAGCATGAGGAGCACCCGATGTGTGACTACAGCCTGCATGCCGTCGCGTCGCGCCCCGCCGAAGTCGGCGAGACGATCGTCACGACAAATTTCCGCGGCACCTCGACGCGCGGCTTCGCCTCCGCAGCCGATCCGTCTGTTGCCGTCTGCCTGCTGCCGGGAACGGAGCTCGCCTTCGCAGACGACGTCCGCTACGACAATCGCTGGATCTGGACGCGGACCATCAATTCCCGCGTGGGCAAGTTCGGCAAGATCGATCCGCACGTTCCCGACCGCCATCATGACGCGATCGAATTCCCCGACGGCAAATTTGTGCTGGTGACGCAGCTCGTCGAAGGCCAGCGCGCGACCGTGCTGCAACTGCCTGTGACCCAGTCGGTCATCGAGCGCGAGCACAAGGCGCAGATCATCGCCGACAGGCAGCCGACCGTCACGCACCTGCCGATCGGCTGAAACAGCCGCCCTCCGGCTACGAGGTCGGAGGTCAGGATTGAATTGCCATCGCCGGCCGTGGCCGGCGAGATGGTGTGGTTTGCGCCAGCGAATCCGAGCGGACGCACCGACCCGCTGCGTTGCTCCGCACCATCAGATCAATCGTCGGCCTGCAAGTCGGTCTCCGCCGGCGTTGCGTCCTTGATGCGGGGCGCGGTCGCCTTCGGCGCAAGGCTGCCGTCGAAATCACCCTCGCCGGCGCCGACCGGCAACCAGGGGCGGCTCGTGCCTCTCGCCCTCACCGCCTGAACCACAAATCCGTCACCACGCTGCGTCAGCGCCAGTGCGCTCTGGCTGGCGAGCCGCTGCCGATCGACCACCATCGCCGCGCAATCGGGCGGCGCGGGACGCGTCGTCACCACCAGCGCGGCCCGACTGCAATCGTCGGCGAGAGCGTCGACCCGCAGTGCCAGCGCGACCAGCCTCCCGTCGATCAGTGGCGTCACGCAGCCGGATTCGTCACAGGACACGCCATCAGCCAGCGAGGCTCTGCCGGCATCGCGCGGATCGGCGTCGGCAGCGAGCCATTCCTTGAGCAGAAAGCTGTCCTTGCTGGTCCTGATCAGGTGCAGATATCCGTCCTTGCCCCGCACCGCGACGCTCGCGCCATCCCCGGCGATCAGGATGTCGGGCTGCCGCGCCGACAGTCCCCACAGGATCGCTGCCAGCAGCACCAGGGCGCCGGACCAGCGCAGCGGCGTCCGCAACAAGCCCAGCACGATGATTCCCAGGCTCGCCGCGATCAGCGGCCCGATCCCGAACGCCGCGATGCGGCCGACGGCACCCGGCAATGCTGCGACCCAGCGCGAGACCGCGACCATCCAGTCGATGCCGATCCCCATCAGCCACCAGAACACGCTGTCCAGCCCGAACGGTGCAGCAAGCAGCCCCAACAGCCCCGCCGGCATCACCAGCGCCGAGACCACCGGCATCGCGCCGAGATTGGCGAGCACGCCGAACGGCGTGACACGGTGGAAGTGGAAAGCGGCGTAGGGTGTGGTCGCAAGTCCCGCAATCAGCGAAGCCATGAACAGCATCGCGATCTCGCGGCCGCCCCACATCGCAATGCGTGCAGTCGCCGAATGGTCCGGCGAGGCAAACAAATTCGGCATGCCGATCTGCACCAGCGCCACCAGCCCGAGCGTTGCTGCAAACGACATCTGGAAGCTCGGATGCACCAGCGCTTCCGGCGCGACCGCGAGCACGATCAGCGCGGCGACAGCAAGCGTGCGGAAGGTGATGGCGCGGCGATCGACCATCACCGCGATCAGCACTACCGCGGTCATGAAGAACGACCTTTGCGTCGCGACCTCCGCGCCTGACAGCAGCAGGTAGAACGCAGCGGCGACCAGCGCGGCGGCGGCCGACCATTTCTTGATGGCGAAGCCGGCCGCCAGTCTGGGGATCAGAGCGAGCAGCGCGCGCACCGCGAAGAACACGACACCGGCAACGACCGCCATGTGATAACCGGAGATCGAGAGCACGTGGCCGAGGCCGGAGATGAACATCGCGTCGTTGACGGGCGTGGTGATCGCATCGCGCCGCCCGGTGAGCAGCGCGGTCGCGATCGCCCGGTTGTCGCCGTCGAGCGTCGCCCGGATGCGGGCATCGATCGCATCGCGCAGGCCTTGCATGAAGGCCGCGTAACGCAGCCGCAAGCCGGCGGTCTCAGGCGGCGCCGCCACCGTGATTGCGCCCATCGCGAAGCCGGAGGCGCCGATGCCCTGGAAGAACATGTCACGCGAAAAGTCGTAGCTGCCGGGCCGCACCGGCGCGAGCGGCGGCATCAGCCGCGCCTTCAGCTGAACGAAACTGCCGACCTCCGGCGCCGTGCCCTTGCGGACCGACAGGCGCACGCGCTCGAGCCTGACGTCGCTGCGCTGCGCCTCCATCGCGGTGACGCGCAGCACGAACCTGTCGGTACGCTCGCGGATGTCGCGGGCTTCGACGAAGCCCGACAACGATACCGAATAGAGCGACTTTGCCAGCACCGGGTGAGCGATGCGCGCCGTCTTCCAGGTCGCGACGGCAAAGCCGGCCGCGACCGCCGCGATCATGATGGCCGGGGCGAACAGCCGGCTCCGCCGCAACAGAGCCGCGCCAAGCAGGAGCGCGATGGCGGTCGTGGCTACGACCCACAGCACAGGTTCGTGATCTGCCGAGAAATAAAGCGCGATGCCGCAGCCAAACGCCACGGGCACCCACGGCAACAGCCGCCCGGCGCCAGCCTCGGCGCGCAGCCACGCGTCTCGGCCAGCGATGTCCAGAGGTCGAGGCCTGCAGGCGCGAGGCCGCCCGCGGACGCGGCGCGGCCCGCGGGCCACGTCCCCGCGATCCCCTGCGACCGTACCGGCCGGCCCGGCTCCGCCATTCCCTGCACTCGATGATACGCAACGAAGGCCGAAGCTACCGGAACGTGCAGGCGGGCGGATAGCGGTACGGATCAGGAACGAAAGGGCGCGACCGCTACTTTTCCTCTTCCATCGTCACCGCGACATCCGCCTTGGCCGACAGCCGGACCTTGTTGCCCTCGATGTCCGCGACGAGGCCCTTGTCGATGAAGTGATGATGCCCCTTGTGGCTGCCCTCGCCGCTGTCCTTCTTGGTCAGCTTGATGCGATTGCCTTCGACCTTGTCAACGGTGCCGATATGGACGCCGTCGGCGCCGATGACTTCCATGTGCTCTGCGATGTTCTGCATGGTGGGCTCCTTGTTGGACCCAGCCCAACGCGTGGGGCGCACGTTCGTTCTCTCTCGCGAGAATGACAATGCCGTGTGCCCCGCTGGTCAGATCAGCGGCGCCTGCGAGGAAGCATGGTGATTGACGATCTTCCAGTCGCCATCCTCGCGCACGATGACCCAGCTCATCTTGACCGAGAAATCGGGGCTTTCGCCGGGGAGATCGAACGAGATGGTTGCGGCCATATTGATGAGATCAGGAGCTGCCTGCGCCGCATACACCTCGGAGAAGACCGCGCTCGGCTTGCGCCAGCGCGGCAGGCCGTTGAAATAGTCTGCGACGCCATCCCTGCCCCGATAGAGCTTTGGGTTGGAGCCGAAGAAGAAGGCGTTCTTCGAATACAGAGACGAGAGTGCCGCGGCGTCGAGCGTTGCGAAGCCGGCGCTCCATTTGGCGATGATGGCGGAAACGACGGCGTCGGCTTCGCTGGTCATGGTCGTCCTCAGCCCTTGGCGACTTCCTTCGCGAACGTGTCGCGCAGACCGATGGTGCGCGAAAACACCGGCTTGCCCGGCGTCGAGTCCTTGTCGCGCACGAAATAGCCTTGGCGCTCGAACTGCATTACCTCGGTCGAATTGCCTTCCGCGACCGATGCCTCGACGCGCGCATCAGCGAGAATTTCGAGCGACTGCGGATTGAGGTCGGCCGCGAAATTCGAGGCGTCCGGGCTCGGGTTGGCAAACAGCTGGTTGTAGATGCGGATTTCCGCGGGCACGGATGTCGCCGCCGACAGCCAGTGCATGGTGGCCTTGACCTTGCGGCCATCGGGCGCGTTACCGCCTTTGGTCGCGGGATCGTAGGTGCAGCGCAGCTCCACCACCTCGCCGGCATCGTTCTTGATCACGCCGGTGCATTTGACGAAATAGGCGTAGCGCAGCCGCACCTCGTTGCCTGGCGACAGACGGAAGAACTTCTTCGGCGGGTTCTCCATGAAGTCGTCCTGCTCGATGTAGAGCTCACGGCCGAACGTGACCTTCCGGGTGCCGGCAGAGGGATCGTCCGGATGGTTGATCGCCTCGAGCTCCTCGGTCTGCCCTTCCGGATAATTCTCGATCACGACTTTTAGCGGCTTCAGCACCGCCATCCGCCGCTGTGACGTCCGGTTCAGCTCCTCGCGAATGCAGAACTCGAACATGCCGACGTCGACGACGCTGTTGGCTTTCGCCACGCCAATGCGCTTGACGAATTCGCGAAGGGCGGCCGGCGGCACGCCGCGGCGGCGCATGCCCGCCATCGTCGGCATGCGCGGATCGTCCCAGCCCGCGACATGGCCCTCGCGGACGAGCTGGGTCAGCACGCGCTTGGACAGCAGCGTGTAGGTCAGGTTCAGCCGCGCGAATTCGTACTGGTGCGGCTTCGATGGCACCGGCAGCTTCTCGATGAACCAGTCGTAGAGCGGCCGGTGGTCCTCGAATTCCAGGGTGCAGATCGAGTGCGTGATACCCTCGATCGCGTCCGACTGGCCGTGCGCATAGTCGTAGCTCGGATAGATGCTCCACTTGGTCCCGGTGCGCGGATGGTGCGCATGCAGGATGCGGTACAGCACGGGGTCGCGCAGATTGATGTTGCCCGCACCCATGTCGATCTTGGCCCGCAGCACGCGCGCCCCATTCGGGAATTCGCCCGCCTTCATGCGGCGGAACAGGTCGAGGTTTTCATCCACGGTGCGATCGCGAAAGGGCGAGTTCTTGCCGGGCTCGGTCAGCGTGCCGCGCGCAAGACGGATCTCCTCCTGGGTCTGGTCGTCGACATAGGCGAGCCCGTCTCGGATCAGCTGCTCCGCCCATTCATAGAGGCGGTCGAAATAGTCCGAGGCGAAGAACAGGTTCTTGCCCCAGTCGAAGCCGAGCCAGCGCACGTCTGCCTGGATGGAATCGATATATTCCTGCTCTTCCTTGACCGGGTTGGTGTCGTCGAAGCGCAGATGGCAGCGGCCCGGAAACTCCTGGGCGATGCCGAAATTGAGCGCGATCGACTTGGCGTGGCCGATATGGAGATAGCCGTTCGGCTCCGGCGGGAACCGGGTCACGATCTCCTTGTATTTGGCCTGATCGAGGTCGGCCTGGATGATGTCACGAATGAAATCGCGCCCAACCTCGTTCGCCACCGGTTCTGTCATTACGAAAATCCTGTAGGGAAATCAGCGGCCCTTCTGCCAAATTCGAGCCCCTAGGCCAAGCCCCATGCCCACCGTCCGGTCAAACTTCGGCGATTCTGGCACGCACGCGCTCGATGAAGGCAGCCCGGGATGCCAAGGTGGAGCGATCCATATCGTAGTGCGCCAAATAGAACGACCGAACGCCGGATCCACACATCGGTTTCAGTGCCCTAAGCAACACCTTGCGGCCGGGGTCTTGCATGACGATCCGGCTCAACCACCACGGTGAGCCGTAGCTCGTCACAACGCCGAACAGGCGGATGTTGGTCAGCAGCGGCTTGATGCGCCCACCCTTCAGATCGTGGGCGAACGCCGTACCCGGCGCCCAGACCCGGTCGAAATAGCCCTTGAGCATGGCAGGCATCGAAAACCACCAATGCGGAAAGCAGAAGATAATGCCGTCGACGCGCCGTACGTGCTCGATGAGGCTCGCCACCGCGTCCTCTGCATAGGGGCCGTGATAGTAGCTGCGCCGCTCCGCCTCGGTCATCTCCGGGGAAAACCCCTCGCGGTAAAGGTCAGTCGCGATCACTTCGTGTCGAGTTTTCAGCGTCTCGACGATGGTATGGAACAGTGCATGGTTGTAACTGTCCGCGAGCGGATGGCTATGAACGACCTGGATTAGCATTGGCACAATCTCCCGCGCCTATGATACACGGTCGCCAATCAGCCACCTCCCTTATCCCGCGCGGTCAATGAACACCTCTCCCGTCGTCACCCGCTTTGCTCCCTCGCCGACCGGCTTCCTCCATATCGGGGGCGCGCGCACGGCCCTGTTCAACTGGCTCTATGCGAAGAAGCACGGCGGCAAGATGCTGCTCCGGATCGAGGATACCGACCGGGAGCGCTCCACCGAGGCGGCGATCGGCGCCATCCTCGACGGCCTGAAATGGCTGGAGCTCGGCTGGGATGGCGATGTCATCTACCAGTTCAGCCGCGCCGCCCGCCACCGCGAAGTCGCCGAGCAGCTGCTCGCCGAGGGCAAGGCCTATCGCTGCTACGCCACCGCCGAGGAGCTCACCGCGATGCGCGAGAAGGCGCGCGCAGAGGGGCGCACCCGCCTCTATGACGGCCTGTGGCGCGACCGCGATCCGGCGACGGCCCCAACCGACGTGAAGCCGACCATCCGGCTCCGCGCGCCCCAGACCGGCGAAACCGTGATCGAAGACCAGGTCCAGGGTCGCGTGGTCTGGCAGAACGAAAACCTCGACGATCTCGTCCTGCTGCGCGGCGATGGCAACCCGACCTACATGCTCGCAGTGGTGGTCGACGACCACGACATGGGCGTCACCCATGTCATCCGCGGCGACGACCATTTGATCAACGCGGCCCGCCAAAAGCAGATCTACGACGCGATGGGCTGGACGCTGCCGAGCATGTCTCACATCCCCCTGATCCATGGCCCGGACGGTTCGAAGCTCTCCAAGAGGCACGGCGCGCTCGGCGTCGATGCCTACCGCGCCATGGGATACCTCCCGGCCGCGCTCCGCAACTATCTCGTCCGGCTCGGCTGGAGCCATGGCGACCAGGAAATCTTCTCGACCGAGGAGATGATCGCAGCCTTCGACCTCGCCAGCGTCGGCCGCGCAGCAGCGCGCTTCGATTTCGCCAAGCTGGAAAACCTCAACGGCCACTACATCCGCAATGCCGACGATCAATCACTCGTGAAGATGTTCGAGGACGTGCTCGACCACGTCGTGCCGAGCCGCGACGAGATTAAGGCCAAGTTAAACGACGCCACGCGCGCGCAGCTCCTGAAGGCCATGCCGGCCCTGAAGGAGCGCGCCAAGACGCTGATCGAGCTGATCGACAGCGCCTATTTCATCTTCGCCGACCGGCCGCTGGAGCTTGATCCAAAGGCGGCAGCGCTGCTGACCCCTGAGAACCGCAAGCTGATCGGCCAGCTTCATTCCGCGCTGGAGAAAGTCGAGACGTGGAGCGCGGCCAATGCGGAAGCCGCCCTGCGCGCCTATGCCGAGGAAAATAGTCTCAAGCTCGGCGCGGTCGCCCAGCCGCTGCGGGCGGCGCTGACCGGACGGACGACGTCGCCCGGCATATTCGAGGTCTTGGACGTCCTGGGACGCCAGGAAAGCCTGGGCCGGCTTAAAGATCAGGCCAAGGACTAGGCCAAGAATCGGGGCCAAGAACCAGGCTACGACGTAAGTCGACCATGCGTGGCGCCATCTTGCAGCGCACACAGCAATAATATACCCATCTCACCCGTACCTTCTGGAACATCCGGCCTGCCCCGCGATATCTCGTCGGGGCCTCCGGGTCCGGCCCGTTTCACCATACATCGGGGACCTCTGATGGACGCAAAACCAAGCAATAAGACCGCCACACTGACGGTCGGAAACAAGAATTTCGATCTTCCGATCCACAGCGGCAGCGTCGGGCCCGACGTCATCGATATCGGCAAGCTCTACGGCCAGTCCGGCCTGTTCACCTACGATCCCGGCTTCACCTCGACAGCGAGCTGCCAGTCCAAGATCACCTATATCGACGGTGACGCGGGCGTGCTGGAATACCGCGGCTATCCGATCGAGCAGCTCGCCGAGAACGGCGACTTCCTCGAGACCTGCTATCTGCTGCTGTTCGGGGAGCTTCCCACCGCCGCGCAGAAGAAGGATTTCGACGATCGCGTGATCCATCACACGATGGTGCACGAGCAGATGGCCCGCTTCTTCCAAGGCTTCCGCCGCGACGCCCATCCGATGGCGATCATGGTGGCGGCTGTCGGCGCGCTCGCCGCGTTCTATCACGACTCAACCGACATCAACGATCCGAAGCAACGCATGATCGCCTCCATGCGCATGATCGCCAAGATCCCGACGCTGGCTGCGATGGCCTACAAGTACACAGTCGGCCAGCCCTTCGTGTATCCGAAAAACTCGCTGAAGTTCGCCGAGAACTTCCTGCACATGTGCTTCGCCGTGCCGTGCGAGGAGTACAAGATCAACCCGGTGCTGGCTGACGCGCTGGACAAAATCTTCATCCTGCACGCCGACCACGAGCAGAACGCCTCGACCTCGACGGTGCGTATCGCCGGCTCCTCCGGCGCCAACCCGTTCGCCTGCATCGCCGCCGGCATCGCCTGCCTGTGGGGCCCGGCGCATGGCGGCGCCAACGAAGCAGCGCTGGCAATGCTCGCCGAGATCGGCTCGGTCGACAAGATCCCCGAATTCATCGCCAAGGTGAAGGACAAGAATTCTGAAGTCCGCCTGATGGGCTTCGGTCACCGCGTCTACAAGAACTACGATCCGCGCGCCAAGATCATGCAGAAGATGTGTCACGCCGTGCTCAAGGAGACCGGCCATGGCGACGATCCGATGCTGAAGGTGGCGCTCGAGCTCGAGAAGATCGCGCTCAGCGACCAGTACTTCATCGACCGCAAGCTCTACCCGAACGTCGACTTCTATTCGGGCATCACGCTGAAGGCGATGGGCTTCCCGGTCTCGATGTTCACCGTGCTGTTCGCGGTCGCCCGCACCGTCGGCTGGATCAGCCAGTGGAGCGAGATGATCGAGGATCCGCAGCAGAAGATCGGCCGTCCGCGCCAGCTCTACACCGGTGTCACCAAGCGCGACTACGTCGCGATCAACAACCGCAAGTAAGGTCGAGCCCATCACGGCTTTCGAAGCGGCGCCATCTCCGGATGGCGCCGTTTTTGTTTTGCGCCGACACAATCTTGCTGCCGCGCACAACAACAAGTCGGCGCAATGCGTCGGCGATCGCTTGACAGCCGAAATGCTCCGCGCGCATTCTTACACTAAGTAAGAATGACGACAGGGATGGAAATGCCGGAGCAGCCGAGAAGTCGGCGGCAGACGCGTGCTGCCATTTTGACTCATCTGCTTCAGTCAGGCGGGTCGTTTCGCCCGCCGCTGGCCAAGGCCGTGCGCCTGTCGGAAGCGAGCCTGTCGCGCATCCTGTTCGACCTGAGGGCCGAGGGCCTGATTGAGGAAGTGCGGCGCCCTGCCCCTTATGTCGGTGGCCCGACCGGCCTCGTGTCGCTCGATAAAGCGGTGGCGCTCGCGGCGTTTGAGCTGACCACCCAGCGGCTCAGCGTCGGCGTCGGGGGCCTGTCGGATGAGCTGCGCTATACCGGGCAAGTGCCGCTGCCGAAGACGCCGACCGTCGCGGCCGTAGGCCAGGCGTTTCGCGAGGCGATGACATTGCTGCGCGAGTGGACGCGGCGCCGACGCATCCCCCTCGCACAGATCGGTGTCTCCATTCCGGGTCTCAGCCGGCTGGGCGCGCCAAGCAATCCGATCATTCCCTGCGACATCGGGCGTATCAACGAGATGTTCGGCGAGGCGTTTGCCGGGGTGCCGGTCGAGTTCACCAATTCGGTCGTCGCGCACGCCATCTTTCACCGCTGCCGCACGGAGAATTATCCCTTCAGCGGCGCACATCTCTTCGTCTTCGTCGGCCAGGGCGTTGCGGGCACCTGGATGGATGATCCGGTCGAGGACGATGCCCTCCAGCCGGTCGAGCTCGGCCACATGGTGTTCGAAGCCGACGGACCAATTTGCCGCTGTGGTCATCATGGCTGCGTCGAGGCCTATACGTCGCTTCCCGCCCTGGCCGAGCTTCTTGGCGTCGCGGAAGCCGAGTTGCTTCAACTCGGCAGCGAATGGGTGACTGCGATACCGCTCTCGTCGCGCGTGCGGCAGGAATTGCGCCAGCGGCTGTTCCGGCTTGGACTTGCGATCGGCAACACGCTGAACGTGAAGCCATGCAAGGGCGTCGCGATCAGCGGCTGGCCGTCGCTCCTCGCCGAGGACGATCGCAACGCGCTCGTCGAGGGGATCGACGCCTGTCTGTTGGGCGGCCGCAATCACGCGCAAGTGTCGCTCGCTTTCGTACCGCCGTCGAATGGCAACGATCCGCGAGCGGCGCTGGCATTCGCGGCTTTCTGTCTCGCTTGCCGCGGCGGCATGCCGGCCGCATCGATCGAGGCCGCCTGAGATATCTGATGCCGCGCTGCTCTCGCGCGAAAGAGTTCACACCGGGAGGAACTTGCCATGCCGATCACGACAACAAGGCGCCAACTGCTCGCCGGATCCGCTGCTGCCCTTGCGCTGCCGGCCTTTGCCCGCGCGCAAGGCGCGATCA
This sequence comes from Bradyrhizobium sp. MI1.10, assembly GCF_055811035.1. Classification (NCBI taxonomy): domain Bacteria; kingdom Pseudomonadati; phylum Pseudomonadota; class Alphaproteobacteria; order Hyphomicrobiales; family Nitrobacteraceae; genus Bradyrhizobium; species Bradyrhizobium sp. MI1.10. The sequence goes on along the minus strand of NZ_JBVVPN010000002.1, from coordinate 253,125 downwards.
AGCCGCGTCTGACTGCGATCTCGCAATGGTCCGCAGGCAGCGATGGGGCCGCCATCACGGCGCTCGGCAAGAAGTTCGAAGAGAAAGGCGGGGTTTGGCAGCACTCGCCCGTCCCCGGCTTCACCACCGAGATGATGAACAAGCTGCGTGCCCAGATCATGGCCGGCGATCCACCGGCCTGCTCGCAGCTCAAAGGCCCCGAGATTGCGGCCTGGTCGAAGATTGCCCCAACCGTCGATCTCGATGCCGTCGTCGCTGCCGCCGGCTACGAAAAGGTTGTCGCGCCTGACCTTGCAAAATTGCACAAACCGGGAGGCAAGTGGATTGCACTGCCGTTGCAGATCTACAGCACCAACATGCTGTTTCTTTCCAAACGCGCGATGGACAAGGCCAAGGCTGACAAGGTCCCCGTCACATGGGCTGAGTTCAACGACCTCGCTGAGAAGATGAAAGCAGGCGGAGTCCCCTATCCCATCGCCAACGGTGGCACCCGCCCGGACGACGGCCAGAAATTCGAGGCCGCTTTGGCAGGCATCAGTCCCGCCGCATACCGCGCAGCCATCATGAATCTCGACAAGAAGGCCCTGGAGGGCCCCGAGATAAAGGATGCCTTCGTACAGGTGCGCAAGATTGCCGACTGGATGGACCCCAACGTCGGCGCCCAGCACTTTTCGACCAACCTGAAGCGCTTTGTCGAGGGCGACATGGGCATGATGATCATGGGCGGGTGGGCGCAGGGCGTCTTGCGCAACGCCGGCTTTAAGTTCGAGGACTTCATGATCGCTCCGGGCCCGAGCGACAACAGCAAGCCGGTCTTCCTGTTGAATGCCGATGCCTTCATATTCTGGCAGCGCAAGGAGGCAGATCTGCAGGCCGGCCAGACGCTGATGGCCCAGCTCGTGATGGATCCAGCGATCCAGACCATGTATTCGCAGATCACGGGATCGATCCCCGTGCGCACCGATGTCGATCTGTCGGGCGAGGGCTGGTCGGACGGTCAACGGCGGACCGCGGCAGCCCTGAAAGACGCGATCGCCAGCAATCAGGCCGTCCTCAGTCTTGCGCACAACATGGCGCAGGAAAACGGGATGACCGCAGCGATGATCGACGTGATCACGGAGTACGTGAAGAACAAGACGATCAAGCCTGAGCAAGCGGCCATACGCCTCGCCGAGGCCGTCGAGAGCTCACGTTGACGATCGCCGTCTCGACAACACCGGGCCGGCCGGCGGCCTCTGACTGGGTACGCCGGCTGCCCGAATATTTGACGATCTGGGTGCCGCTGCTGATGTCCGCCGCGCACCTCATTGCGTTTACGCTGTGGACGATCTGGATATCGTTCACACCGTCCACTCTGGTCCCGGTCTCGGGCTGGGTCGGTTTGCGCAACTATTCTGCGGTTGCAGCATCGCGGAACTGGCAGATTGCCTTGGACAATCTGCTGCTGTTTGGCAGCGCCTTCGTGTTGCTGAGCCTGGCGTCCGGCCTCATCCTTGCGATCCTGCTCGACCAGCGTATTCGCGGCGAGAACCTGCTGCGGTCGATCTTCCTCTATCCTCTGGCGGTGTCATTCGTGGTCACCGGCACGGTCTGGAGTTGGTTGCTCAATCCCGGCCTCGGGATCCAGAAGCTGGTTCGCGACCTAGGCTGGATCTCGTTCCGGTTCGACTGGCTGATCGACCGCGACATGGCCATCTGGACCATTGTCATCGCCGCGATCTGGCAATCTTCCGGTTTTGCCATGGCGCTGTTCCTGGCCGGCCTCCGCTCCGTCGACGCCGACCTGATCAAGGCCGCGCAAATCGACGGCGCCGGACCGATCCGAATGTACCGGCGCGTCATCCTGCCGACCCTTTGGCCGATCACCATCACCGTCATCGTCATCCAGCTGCAGTTCGCGATTTCGACCTTCGACCTCGTCCGCGCACTCACCAACGGCGGTCCCGGGATCGCCACCCAGCTGCCGGCCCTCGTCGTCTACGACCTCATGTTCCAGCGCAGCCTGCTCGGACGGGGAGCGGCGGCGGCAGTGCTCATGTTGCTCATTCTTCTTGCGGTCTTGCTGCCCTATGCAGCGTGGCGTTACGTCCAGCGGCGGCGGGCGATCCATGCGTGAGCGAACCTTCGCGCCAGGCCGGATCCTGATCTATCTCGTCGTCTCGCTGGTCGCTGCGGCGTGGCTCGCGCCATTGGCCGTCGTCGTGCTGAACTCGCTCCGTAGCAACGAGGAGATCGCGCAGGCCTCGATGATCGGCTGGCCGAAACAATGGGCATGGAGCAATTACGCCACCGCCTGGAGCGGTTTCTGCGTCGCCGAGACCTGCGCCGGCATCCGGCCGTACATGCTGAACTCCGCGCTGGTCACGATTCCCGCGACGATTTTCTCGACCCTGCTCGGTGCTGTCGCCGGTTACGCCATTTCGCTCTGGCGCTTTCGCGGCGATAGCTGGATCTACGGCATCGTGACTCTCGGCCTCTTCCTTCCCCAGCAGATGCGCCTGCTTCCCTGGACCATCGTGTTGCGCGATACGGGCCTGATGAACACACTCACGGGCCTGGTCGTGATCCACACGATCCAGGGACTCTCCTTTACCGTCTTGTTCTGCCGAAACTACTACACTGCGATCCCGCCGGATTTGATAAGAGCTGCGCGCATCGATGGCGCAGGGTTCTTTCGTATTTTCTGGCGCATCATCCTGCCGCTCTCGCCGCCTATTCTGGTCGTCACCGTGATCTGGCAGTTCACGCATATCTGGAACGAGTTTCTCTACGGCGTGACATTCACGACCGGTCAGCAGCAGCCGGTCACCGCCGCGCTGATCGCGCTATCCGCCGCGGTCGCCGACATTCCGCAGCATGGCGTGCAAAGCGCGGCGGTGATGATCGCCGCCCTGCCGACCCTGCTGATCTATCTGATCGGCGGCAAGTATTTCGTGCGCGGCCTCACCGCCGGCGCCGTGAAATGATCGGATCGTCATGGCAGCCCTAAGCATTCGCGCCCTGTCCAAGCGTTACGCCAATCTGGAGGTGCTGAAGGGCATCGATCTCGACATCGAGAGCGGTGAATTCACCGTGCTCGTCGGCCCATCCGGCTGCGGCAAGTCTACGCTGCTCAACATCATCGCCGGGCTCGACCTCCCGAGCTCAGGCACCGTGGAAATCGGCGGACGTGTCGTCAACGACATTCCGCCGAAGGACCGCGACATCGCCATGGTGTTCCAGTCCTACGCGCTCTATCCGTCGATGACGGTGCGCCAGAACATCACCTTCGGCATGGAATGCCGCCACGTAGCGAAGGCGGAGCAGGAAAAGGCGCTGGCGAATGTGGCAAGGCTGCTCCAGATCGAGCCGCTACTCGGCCGCAAGCCGTCGCAGCTCTCCGGCGGCCAGCGCCAGCGTGTGGCGATGGGCCGGGCGCTGGTGCGCGATCCCCTGCTCTTCCTGTTCGACGAGCCGCTCTCCAACCTCGACGCCAAGCTGCGTGTCGAGATGCGAATGGAAATCAAGCGTCTGCACCAGCGCATCGGCGCCACCATCGTCTATGTCACCCACGACCAGATCGAGGCGATGACGATGGCGACGCGCATCGCCGTGATGCATCGAGGCGTGGTGCAGCAGTTTGCCGATCCGGACACCGTGTATCGCTATCCCGCCAATCTGTTCGTGGCCCGTTTCATGGGTTCGCCGCCGATGAACACGATGCCGGCACGGCTGGAGGCTGACGCCAGCGGGCCGGTGGTCGTGATCGGCGCGGGACGGCCGGACGAGGTCCGCCTCCGCCTTGGCCAATATGATGCGGCGGCCCCCTTTGTCGGCCGAGACGTGGTGGTCGGGATCAGGCCGGAATGCATCGCCGAGGGCAGCCGCGTATTTTCCGCCGATCCGCCCGTCGTCGTCAACGCGCCGGTGGAGATGGTCGAGCCGACGGGAGCCGAAACGATCGTGCTGCTGCGGCTTGGCGGCGAGCCTGCGCTGGCGCGCATCACGCCGGATATCCGCCCCACACCGGGCGCCGCCGCCCCGTTCGCGCTCGACACCCGCCGCATCTGCCTGTTCGACCCCGAGACGGAGCGACTGATCGCATGACAAGAACGAGCTATGCCGGTCTTAGGGATCGCGTGGTGTTGATCACCGGTGGCGCCAGCGGCATCGGTGCCGCCTTCGTGCGGTCGTTCGCGGCGCAAGGGGCTCGTGTCGCGTTCCTGGATCTCGATGAGGCAGCCGGCCGGGCGCTGGTCGCGGATGTAAAGGCCGCGGCTGGGACCGCGCCCTTGTTCGTGCCGTGCGATCTGCTCGACATCGACGCCTTGCGCGACGCTATGGCGCAGGTTCAGGGATCGCTTGGCGATGCCGCGGTTCTCGTCAACAACGCCGCTAACGATCAACGCCAGGTACTGGCCGAGGTAACCTCGGCCGAGTTCGACTGGATGATCGGCGTCAACCTCAAGCACGTCTTCTTTGCAGCGCAAGCGGTGGTGCCGCAGATGCAGGCGCGCGGCGGCGGTTCGATCATCAACATGTCGTCGATTGCCTGGATGCGCGGCGCGCCGGGGCTGCCGGTCTACGCCGCGGCGAAGGCCGCGATTGTCGGCTTCACCAACTCCCTGGCCCGGTCGCTCGGGCCCGACCGCATCCGCGTTAATGCGATAGCGCCGGGGATGGTGATCACGGAGCGTCAGCGCCGGCTGTGGTACCCGGACGACCAGGCGATCGCCGAGCTGCGCACGCGTCAGGCCATTCCCGACGCGGTGACGCCTGAGGACATCGCCAACATGGCGCTGTTCCTCGCCTCCGACGACAGCCAGCGCATCACGCGCCAATGTTTTCAGGTCGACGCTGGTCTCGGCTAGAGCGTGTACTGACACACCCGAGCTCCCTCATAGAGGTCCGCTCCGTATCCGATAGCAGTCGGGTTGGCGTATCTCACCTTGGGTCCGAGTTGGGCCACAGGAAGACTAATGCAAGACAACATGATGGCTTGAGCGGAAATCTGGCCTATACTCGCTAGAGCCGCCGAGTTGGCGACGTCGCGGCGGCCCCGGAAGGCTTTGCGCGTCAGGGATATGGGCCCAGACGAGTGGTGGAAGGCATTGGGGATTACCGCAAAACAGATGGTGGCTCGCCGCCCGCTCGCAAGCGGCGCAGACGTTCTTTTGACATTCGCAGTGGCACTCGCCTATTTTCTCACCGCGCGGCTGAGCCTTGCATTGCTGGACCCGGCCGATGGTGTTGCCCTATTCTGGCCAGCGGGGGGGGTGGCTTCGGGGATTTTGATCGCGCTTGGTCCTGCGGCACAGCTGCCTGTCGTGCTCGGAGTGGTCGCTGCAACGATTGCGGCTAACCTGCTAGGCGATCGCAACATCTGGAGTTCGTTGTTCTTTGCTGTCACGAACTCCGGTGAAGTCGTCATCATCGCGGGCCTGATCCACCGCTTTTGTGGATCTCCATTCGAGTTGAATGAACTGCGCAGCGTACTTGCGCTATTTGCCGCGACCGGTATTGCAGCGAGCCTTTCCGGCCTTGGTGGTACGGCAGTATTTGCGCTGTTTCACGGGTCGGCTGCGTCCCCGGCGGTGATCTGGCTTCACTGGGTTTCATCTGCCGCAACAGGGACGATTGCGGTGACGCCGCTCGCAATTGGCCTGGCGTCGCTAGCGCGCGCTCCCCCGCCGCGGGGGGAAGTTGCGGAGGGCGTTCTTGCGCTCGGCGTGGTGTCTCTCATATGCGCGCTGCTGGCTTTCTTGCGCAATGAGCCCTGGACTGCGGTGCTGGCGGTCAGCGCACTTTGTCCACTTCTGCTCTGGATCGCGGCTCGCCTTCGTTCAGCGTTCACGGCGATTGCCACGTTCTTATGCTCGACTACGGTCGTCTGGACGACAATCTTCACCATCGGCATTTTCGGGGACGCACGTCTGTCGATCGAAGATCGTGTGCTGACTGCTCAAGCTACCATTCTGGCGATCACATTAGGTGCTCTTGTTCTTGCTGCCCTGTTTAGCGAGCGGAGGCTTCACCATCACGCCATTCTGGAAAGGGAGTCCCGATTGCAGGGCGCTTTAGAAGCGGCAGAATTAGCCGATCGCGCCAAATCGAGCTTTCTTGCTGCGGCAAGCCATGACATGCGCCAGCCATTGCAGACCCTGAAGCTTCTGCAGGCAGCGCTTGAATCGCTCCATTCAAGCGGTGAAGCGCACGATCTTGTCGCTGACATTCGGAAATCGCTGGATACCATGACCAGCATCCTCTCCAGCCTGCTCGATGTGAACAAGCTGGAATCCGGAAAACTGCGTCCATCCGTGAGTGAGTTTTCTCTAGTTGAAATTTTCGAGCCGCTCGCTAGAGACTTCGCCGCGTCTGTGCAGGAAAGAGGACTCCGACTGCGCGTTGCACGTTCCGGGCTCATCGTCCGCAGCGACAGCCGAATGCTTGCGGAGATGATCCGCAACCTCTTATCAAATGCAGTCCGATACACTGACCGGGGCCAAATTTTGCTTGGATGCCGACGAGTCGGTGACAAGGTTCGCATCGAAGTGTGGGACAGCGGAATCGGTATCACCGAAGATCAACTTCCGCACATATTCGATGAGTACTACCAGGGGACTGATGGCGCGGAACGGGGCGGATTTGGGCTGGGCCTCGCGATCGTAAGGCGGCTTGGAGAAATGCTGGATCACAAGGTCGAGGTGCGTTCTATCGCAGGGAGGGGCACACGGTTTTTCATCGAGGTTCCGCGCGCTCGATCCGGCGCCAATGCGCCAGAAGCGGCGTCGCTGGTGCCCCCTTGCAGTGGTGCCTTCCTGGGCAGCGTTCTCGCGATAGAGGACGAGGCGTCCCTGCGATCGGCGCTGCAGAGATCGTTGAAGGCAAGAGGGATTGACGCCACCGTTATCGCAACGGCGAGCGAAGCCTTGACCCTGATCAAAGAGCAGGGTCTGCGCCCGGATGTACTGCTGTGTGACTACAACCTTCGTGGCTCATCGGATGGCATCGAGACCATTAAGAGCCTGCGTGTCGCCCTTGGCTTGAACCTACCGGCCGTCGTGATGACGGGCGACATCAGGTCGCAAACGATGAAATTGATCTCCGCGCAAGGTCTCACTGTCCTGATCAAGCCCTTCTCGGCCGACGAACTGCTGGACGCTCTGAGAGGCCAGGAGAAGCTATTAACCACTGCGAGGACATCATCCCATTCAGTTGCTGGGCTACCGCAGCGCCATTGATATTAAGAATTTGGATATCCGCGATGTCCGTTCAGGGGCACGAGTCCTCGACCGGCTGCGCGAGGCAGGTCAGCCCTGGCGCCACAAGGAGACACCGACCTCAATTCTTATGTGGCTTCAAGCTCGGATTAACGCCTCTTTGCCAAATCGGATAGCGAGGGTTTGAATGCTGGAATGGCTGGATCCAAGCGGACTAGGGCCGCTTGTGAGTACACGTCCTAGCTAGCCCGCCTGCCCTTTCGCATCGTCGCCAGCACGATGTCGGCGGCGAGCACGCTCGGCGATTTGTTGCCGGTCGACATGATCGTATCGAGCTGGGCGAACGCTTCCACCTGCTGCCGGCGCAGTGGTGAATCGGTCAGAAGCTCCGAGAGCGCGGGCGCCAGCTTCTCCGGCGTGCAGTCTTCCTGCAGGAACTCCGGGATGACATCCTTGCCGATCACGAGATTGGCGAGGATCACCGAAGAGACGCGGATCGCGCGGCGCAGGATGAAGGCTTCGATCGCACCGACGCGATAGGCCGTCACCATCGGGATGCCCGATAGCGCGAGCTCCAGCGTCACCGTGCCGGATTTTGCCAGGGCCGCGCGCGCGATGCGGAAGGCGGCGCGCTTCTCGTTCTCGCCGACCACGATCTGAGGCTTGACCGGCCAGTTCGCGATGCCTTCGCGAATACTGGCTTCGAGATGCGGCATGGTCGGCAGCATCAGTTCGAACGCGCGGCCGTCCGTCTGCAATCGGCCGAGCGTCGCGCCGAACACGTCGAGATGGTGCCTGATCTCGCTGCGGCGGCTGCCGGGCAATACCAGCAACACCGGCGGCTCGCCGCCGCGACGCGCCTGCTCGTCGGCGTTCGGCCGCAACGAGGGCAATTGCTCGATCAGGGGATGGCCGACATAGCTGCATGGCGGACCGCCGAGCTTGCGATATTCCTCCGGCTCGAACGGCAACAGGCCGAGCACATGGTCGACATAGCCGAGCATGGTCCGCGCCCGCCCCGGCCGCCAGGCCCAGAGCTGCGGCGAGACGTAGTCGACGATCGGGATCGCCGGATTGCGCGCCCGCACGCGGCGGGCGACACGGTGGGTGAAGTCGGGGCTGTCGATGATGACGAGCGCGTCCGGCGCGGCTTCGGTCACGGCCTCCGCGGTCTCGCGGATCAGCCGCAGGATCTTCGGCAGTTGCTGCACGACCGCGGCGAAGCCCACGATCGAGAGCTGCTCGATCGGAAACAGCGTCTCCAGCCCCTGGCGCGCCATGGTGTGGCCGCCGACGCCCACGAACTGCACGCCGTCGCCGAGGCGCTGGCGCAGCACCTTCATCAAGGCGCTGCCGAGCCGGTCGCCGGATTCCTCCGTGGCGATCAGGAAGATCTTGCGCTTGGGATCGCGGCCTTGCATCACGCCGGCAGGCCGATGACGAAGAGATATTTGGCGTCGGCGAGCGCGATCATTGCCTGCGGCTCGGCGGCGATGGTGTTGCCCGCGACGACGGCAATGCCTGCGAGCCCTGCGGCGGCGACACCCTCGAGAGTGCGCGGGCCGATCGTCGGCAGGTCGAAGCGCAGATCCTGCCCGCTCTTTGGGACCTTCACCAGCACGCCCCGCCCGGTGGCGGCGCGGATGCGGCCCTCTTCGCGCAGCCGTGCCACCCGCGCGAGCAGCGCATCGGTGCCCTCGATGTCCTCGACCGCCACCACATGGCCGTCGATCACGACCGCAGCCTGGCCGATGTCGAACGGACCGAGCGCGGTCAGCACCGCGCGTCCGCGCTCGATGTCGGTCTTGCCGGTGTCGCTCGGCCAGGCGCGGCTGATGCAGCCCTCGGGCATCAAGAGCTCGGGCGCGACATCCTTGATGCCGACCATGCGAAAGCCGCCCTGCTCGAGAATGCGTCCGACGCCGGACAACAAATGATCGTCGCCGCCGCGGAAGGCGCGGATGACATTGCCGAGCAGCCGGAGCGTCGTGAAGTCGACCCGGACCTCGGAGAGCGAAGGCCGTACCAGCGTGCCGATGAAGATCAGGTCGCGGCAGCCCTCCTCGCGAAACAGCCGCATGGCACGGCCGAGCTGGCCGACCGAGATCCAGCGATGGCGGAAGTTTTCCACCCGTGCCGGATCACAGGCGCCCCGAAGGGGAAACAACACCGGCGTGATGCCGCGGGCGGCGAGCGATTCGGCAACCGCGAACGGCATCGCGCCGCCGCCAGCGACCACGCCGACCGGCGATGAAATCTCCGAAGCCGCCGATGTCATGCCCGGGGCCATCCCATCATCACTTCGCGATGGCGGGAAGACAGAGCGGGCGCTTGCCCTTGCCGATGAAGTCGAGGATTTCGGCGATCGCCGGATCTTCACCGGCGAGCGGCCGCGCCGCCTCCAGGCGTTCGGCAAAGGTCGCGGGACCATGGAAAAGTTTCTGGTAGAACGCGCGTACGGTCGCAAGCCGCTGCTTGGTGAACTTGCGCCGCTTCATGCCGATCAGGTTGAGGCTCTCAAGCACCGCATATTGGCCGTTGACCAGCCCGTACGGGATGACGTCGTCGCGCACGCCGCAGACACCGCCAACCATCACATAGGGGCCGATGCGGGTGAACTGATGCACTGCGGACAGGCCGCCGATATAGACGGCGTCACCGATCTCGCAATGGCCGCCAAGCGTCGCCGAGGTTGCGAAGATCACGTTGTTGCCGACCATGCAGTCATGCCCGACATGACTGTTGTTCATGAAATAGCAGTCGTTGCCGACGCGCGTCAGGCCACCGCCCTTGATGGTGCCGACATTCATGGTCGCGCCTTCGCGGATGGTGCAGCCCGAGCCGACCTCAAGCTTCGTAGGCTCGCCCTTGTAGCTGAGATCCTGGGGCGCCCCGCCCAGCACCGCGAACGGCGAGATCACGCAGCCATCTCCGATCGAGGTGTGGCCGATGACGGTGACCTGTCCGATCAGCTTGCAGTTGCTGCCGATCACGACATGCGCACCGATGATGCAATAGGGTCCGATCTCGGTGCCCTCGCCGATCACGGCGCCGTCCGCGATCCGTGCGGTGGGATCAATCTTACTCATCAAGCAATCTGACTCATCAAGAAGGTCTGATTAGGTGTTGAAGTCGCTCGGTTTTCCGCTGGTTAGCGCGACTATGCCCGATCTGTCCAGTGACGTATGATCTCTCCGTGTTTCAGGTGCCGGATGAGGCAGCCTTCCCGGTTCGTCAACAAGTTCACGCGGAGCTTCAGGTATCGTGGTCAGGGCCCTGGCACTTCTATTCGCACAGCTCGCGGCCGCGCCGATCGTATCCGAGACGATCGAGACCGCCGAACACCGCCTCGTCGATCTCAAGACATACGAATGCCGCGACATTACCCGCAGCACAGTGCTTCAGCGGGTCTGTTACGACCGTGCGCAGCAGGCCCTCATCGTGGCTGTGGATGGCGTTTATGACGGCTATTGCGGCGTGCCGGTCGACACGGTCGAGCGCCTGCTGGGCGCACCGTCCATGGGAAAGTTCTTCAACCAGAACATCAAGCGCGAGGTCAGCGGCGGCCGGTACGCTTGTCCTGCACGCGAGCGTATCCAGAGAAGTTGATCCCGCTCAGTCGGTCAGCATGGCGCCGACGTCGGCCTCCGCAACCACCTGGCCATTGACCTTGGCGTCGCCGTGAAACCACCACATGGCTTTGCGGCGGCCGATCGAGCGCATGTGATATTCGATGGTATCGCCGGGCAGCACCGGCTTGCGGAACTTGCACTTGTCGATGGTCAGGAAATAGACCGCGCGCGGCTTGTCGGTGCCCTCGACCGATTTGATGCCGATCACACCGGCAGTCTGCGCCATCGCTTCGATCATCATGACGCCGGGGTAGACCGGGCGATCGGGAAAATGGCCCTGGAACGGCGGTTCGTTGAAGGTGACGTTCTTGATGCCGATGCCGCTGTAATCGGTGCGGATGTTGATCACGCGATCGATCAGCAGCATCGGAAAACGGTGCGGGAGCGTTTGCAGGATCATGTTGATGTCCACAAGCTCGAACCTGACCGGTGCTTCGTCCGTCACTCCCGTTCCTCCTGCTTCGGATCGGCCTTGCTGTCGCGCGCCAGGCGCTCGACCGCCAAAATTTCCTTGAACCACTGCCGGGTCGGCTTGGCAAAAAACCCGCCCCAGCGTCCGTTGGGAGGAACGTCGTCCTTGACGCCGCTCATGGCAGTGACCTGAGCTCCATCCCCGATCTTGACGTGATTGTTGATGCCCACCTTCGCTCCCAGCGCCACGTTGTCGCCGAGGGTGAGGCTGCCGGCAAGGCCGATCTGGGCTGCCAGCAGGCAGTGCCGGCCAATGGTCACATTGTGGCCGATCTGGACCTGATTGTCGATTTTGGTCCCCTCGCCGATCACGGTGTCGCGCAAGGACCCGCGATCAATGGTGGTGCCGGCGCCGACCTCCACGTTGTTCTGAATCAGCACGCGGCCGGTCTGGGGCACTTTCAGGTGGCCCTCGGGGCCGAAGAAGATGAAGCCGTAGCCGTCCTGGCCGATGGAGCAGCCGGGATGGATCAGCACATCGTTGCCGATCAGCGCGCACTGGATGGCGGTGCGTGCGCCGACATTGCAGTCCCGGCCGATCTTGACGCCCGGGCCGATCACGGCCCCCACACCGATCACCGTGCCACTGCCGATCTCCACGTCAGGACCGATCACGGCCAGGGGATCGACGATCACGCCGTCCTCAAGCCTGGCGGTGGGGTCGATGATGGCCGACGTCGCGATGCCGTCGTTGCCGGTCCAGGATTGCGGCCGGAGCGCGTCGCCGTGCCACTCCCGCGCGATCCTGACGAAGGCGCGGAACGGCTGTGGCGCCCGCAGCACGGCGACGTGCGCGGGCACCCGGGCCTCGAAGCGTGGGCTCACCAGGCAAGCACCGGCCTTGGTCGCCTTGAGCTCATCGGCATATTTGAGATTGTCGAAGAACGTCAGGTGCATCGGGCCGGCTTCGTCGAGCGAAGCAAGACCCCTGATGATTTGGCCGCCCCTGGCGGGATCGACCAGCTCCGCCTTGGTCAGCGTGGCTATGTCGGCCAGCGCTGAGGCGGGCGGCTGTGTGAAGAAGGTCGGCTGCGCCATTCCACCCCGTCGCGGTCCGGCTTCGGCATGAAGCGGCCAAGCCGCATCATGCCTCATCTCCTGGATTGGCACGATCCCTTTCGGAAACGGGATCCCGTGGTCCGGATCGTGCCGTGCTGTTCGAATTAGAAAGAGGTGCCGCCGCCGAACCGGAACTCCTGCGTACGGTCGTACTTGCCCTTGGTCAGCGGCACGGCGTAGTCGAAGCGCAGCGGACCGAACGGCGAGGCCCAGATCAAGCCGACGCCGACCGACGACCGGACCGCATTGCCGTTGTCATACACCAGGCCGGTGCAGGTTCCAGCCGAAGCTGGATTGACGGTCGACGGCGTGCAGCTCGAGTTCTTGGTCGTGGTCATTTCGTTGGTCACCGACCATGTCGTCGGGCCCTGATAGTCGAACAGCCCGCCAGCGTCGGCGTAGACGGCGCCCTTCAGACCCACTTCCTTGGGCAGGAACCAGAACGGCATCTGCAATTCGAGCGAAGCACCCCAATATTTGGTGCCGCCAAGCGCGTCCTGCGTACCGAAGGGGTTCAAATCGCGCGGTCCGATGCCGTTCGGGGCAAAGCCGCGGACGAGGTTCGGGCCCATCTGGAAGTGATCGAGCATGCGCAGATCGCTGCCCATCTTGTTCAGCATGCCGCCCTGGATGCGAGCGAGGCCGACGATATCGGACACCAGCGGAGTGTAGTACTTCGCGTCCACCACAGTCTTCAGGTAGGAGACGTCGCCGCCGACACCGGCGAAGTCCTGCCGGAAATCGACCAGCAGACCGTCGGTGGGGTTCTTGTTATTGTCGAGCGTGTTGTAGGACAGCGAATAGCCGAGCGCCGAGGTCAGGGTCTTGCCGTTGGCAAGTTCCTTGCGCACCGGCAGCGAGGCTTCACCGTCGCTGTAGCAGCCGAGGCCGTTGGTGGAGCTCAGGTCGATGCCATTTGCATTGGCGAAGGCCGGGCTCGGATTGAAAGCCGCCGAACCCACATTGTTGTTACAGTTCGCCAGGTAGGACGGCAGCGTGATTTCCTGCCGGTAGATCGAGTAGCGCACCTGCAGCGACAGATCTTCACGCAGCGAGAATCCGAGCCGCGGCGAGAAGCCGAGCGTCTTGGTGCCGTAGGAGATGTAGCTGTTGGACTTCTGCTCACGCTGATAGAGGTCGAGACCCAGCGCGACCCGGTAATCGAGCAAATAGGGTTCGACGAACGACAGCGAGTAGCCGCGGGCATACTGGCCGTAGGTCACCGCCGCCTTGGCGAACAGGCCGCGGCCGAGCAAATTGCGTTCGGACACCGAGACTTCGGCCAGCGCGCCGTCGGTGGTGGAGTAACCACCCGAGACCGAGAAATCGCCGGTCGATTTCTCTTCCATGTCCACGAGCAGGATCACGCGGTCGCTCGACGAGCCGGGCTCCGTCGTGATCTTCACGCTCTTGAAATAGTCGAGGTTCTTCAAGCGGCGCTCGGCACGGTCGACCAGCGCGCGGTTGTAGGCATCACCCTCGGAGACGTCGAACTCGCGACGAATCACGTAGTCGCGCGTGCGGGTGTTGCCGCGCAAGTTGATGCGCTCGATATAGGTGCGCGGGCCCTCGTCGATGTTGAACACGACCGACACGGTGTGCGCCTCGAAGTTGCGGTCGCCGCCGGGACGGACCACGGCGAACGCATAACCGCGCCGCGAGGCTTCGATCTGCATCTCCTCGACCGATTTCTCGACCGATTCGACGTTGTAGAGGGAGCCGACATTGACGCGCGAATAGTTGCGCATCGAGGTGGGATCGAAGTTCGGAATGCTGGAGCGGAAGTCGATCGAGCCGACCCGGTATTGGGAGCCTTCCTCGATCTTGAAGGTAACGTTGAAGCCCTTCTTCTCCGGATCGTATTCGGTGAGCGCGGCCACGACCTGGACGTCGGCGAAACCGTTCTTGAGATAGAAGCGGCGGATCAGGTCGCGGTCGGCCTCGACGCGATCGGGATCGTAGATGTCGCTGCTGGCGAGGAAGCTCAGCAGGTTCGATTCGTGCGTCTTGATGACGTCGCGCAGGCGGTACGACGAGTACGCGTTGTTGCCGACGAACTCGATCGACTTGACGCCGGTCTTGGCGCCCTCCTCGACCGTGAAGACGAGATCGACGCGGTTGTTCGGCTGCTCGATGACTTCAGGCGTGACGCGGACGTCGTAGCGGCCGGAACGGCGATAGATTTCGGCGATTCGCAGCGTGTCGGACTGCACCATGGCGCGGGAGAAGGTGCCGCGCGCCTTGGACTGGACTTCACCAGTGAGCTGCTCGTCCTTGATCTTCTTGTTGCCCTCGAAGGCAATGCGGCCGATCACCGGGTTTTCCACCACGGAGACGACGATCTGGCCACCGGCACCGCGGTTGATCCTGACGTCCTGGAACAGGCCGGTCTCGATCAACGCCTTGAGGCCGTCGTCGATAGCGCCTTGATCGAGGCGACCGCCGGGACCCGGCTTGAAATAGGAGCGGATCGTCTCCACCTCGACCCTGCGATTTCCTTCAACGGAAATCGACTGCACGGTCTGAGCAAGCGCAGACGAAGACACAAAGGCAGCCCCAACCGGGGCAAGCACCGGCGCGCCGAACATGATCAGGGTTGCGAGCAAGCCCCCCCGGAGTCGCAGTCCAAACTTCATTGCGCAACGCGCCCTTATCATTCCGTACCAGACCCAACCCCGGTCTGGAGATTCCCCAAGTTCAAGCCGCTTGTAGACAATTTCACCGACGCCGCAAACGGTCGAGCGCGCCGTAATTTCATTTTCATTCCAAGACGTTGCCCAAGAGCAACGCCCGACAACGCCACAAAAAAGCCCCTATCAGGATGAGGCCATCCGGAGGATGTCGTTATAGGTCGCAAACACCATCAACATCAGCACCAAGCCGAGCCCGATTCGGAACCCCATCTCCTGAGTCCGCTCGGACAGGGGCCGACCACGGGCGACCTCCGCCGCATAGAACATAAGGTGACCGCCATCGAGCAGCGGGATCGGGAACAGATTCAACAGACCGATCGACACCGACAGCACCGCGCAGAGGTTGATCACGAACTGGAACCCGGCGCTGGCCGCCTGCCCCGACATCTTGGCAATGCCGAGCACGCCGCTGACCTCGTTCGGATTGCCGTTCCCCACGAACAACGAGCCCAGGAACTTGAAGGTGCTGGTGATGATGAACCAGACCTGTTCAACCCCGATCTTGAGCGCTTCGCCGACGCCGACCGGCGAAGTCGAGACCTCTCCGGCCTGAGACTTGTGCTCGATGCCGAGCACGCCGAGACGGTGGCTGTTGCCGAAGGGATCCTTGCGCTCGAGCAGCGCCGGCGTCGCGGTCAGCGACACGATGGTGCCGTCCCTCTTGACCTGGAAGGCAAGCGGCGAACCGGCATTCATCGCAACCATGCGCTGCATATCGGCAAAGCTTTCGATCGGCTTGCCATCGATCTGGACGACGACGTCGCCGATCTTGAAGCCGGCTGCCGCCGCAGCACCGTCGGCGACGACACCGTCGACGCGCGCGATCGTGCTCGGCTTGCCGTAATACAGCGCCATGCCGGCGAAGATCAGCGCGCCCAGGATGAAATTGGCGATCGGTCCGGCGGCAACGATGGCGGCGCGCGGGCCGACCTTCTTATGATGGAAGCTGCCGGCGCGCTCCTCGGCCGTCATGGCCGCAAGCTTCTCGGACGACGGCGTCGAAGCCTCGCTCTCGTCGCCGAAGAACTTGACGTAGCCGCCGAGCGGGATCGCCGAGATCTTCCACCGGGTGCCATGACGGTCGTTGAAGCCGACCAGCTCAGGTCCGAAACCGAGCGAAAAAGTTAACACGCGAACGCCTGCCCAGCGCGCGACCAGGAAATGGCCGAGCTCATGGAAGAACACGACGATAGTCAGGACGAACAGGAAGGGAACCGCGTAGCCGAGGAGCCCATGGCTCAACGTATTGAAACTATGGACGAAAAAGTCAATCATCGAATTCCCTCATCCAGCGCCGCAAGGCCCTGGCCCCGAACCATCTAGGATGCCTTTAAGGCAATTTGAGGCAATAGGGCGGCAGCCCTATTTCGCGCAACATGGTCAACAGCGATTGCATCGTCCGCTGACGTCAGCGGGGCCTGGTTCCCGCCACGAACCCAGTCGTCCAGCGTCGCCTCAACCAGCCGGGCAATCGCGCCGAACCGGATCTTGCCCGCGATGAAGGCCGCGACCGCGACCTCGTTGGCGGCGTTGTAGACGGTGGTCGCCCCCTTCCCGGTCCGGAGCGAATCGAAGGCCAGGCGCAGGCCGGGGAAGCGCTCGAAATCCGGCGCCTCGAAGGTCAATTGGCCGATCTTGGCCAGATCGAGCTTGGCGGCGGGACCCTTGATGCGGTCGGGCCAGCCGAGGCAATGCGCGATCGGCGTGCGCATGTCGGGTGCGCCGAGCTGGGCCACGACCGAGCGATCGGAGAACTCGACCATGCCGTGGATGATTGACTGCGGATGAACGAGGACGTCGATCTCGTCGGGCGAGAGCGCGAACAGATAGGAAGCCTCGATCACCTCGAGCCCTTTGTTCATCATCGAGGCGGAATCGATCGTGATCTTCTGGCCCATGCTCCAGTTCGGATGCTTCAGGGCTTGCTCGAGTGTCGCCTGCTCGATGTCGGCAGGCTTCCAGGTCCGGAACGGGCCGCCGGAGGCCGTGATGATGACACGGACGAGCTCGTCGCGATTGCCCGAGGCGAGTGCCTGGAACAGCGCATTGTGCTCGGAATCCGCAGGCAGGATGCAGGCGCCCGCTTTCGCCGCGCGCTGCATAAAGAAATCGCCGGCGCAGACGAGACATTCCTTGTTCGCAAGCGCGACATGCGCGCCGCGGTCGACCGCCGCCAGTGCCGGCTTCAGCCCGGCCGCGCCACTCACGGCGGCCATCACCCAATCGGCCGGACGCGCGCCGGCCTCGATCACTGCGCTTTCACCGGCGCCGCATTCGGTGCCGGTGCCCGCGAGCGCGGCCTTGAGCTCGGCAAATTTTGAGGTGTCGGCGATCGCGACGAAGCGCGCCGAAAACTCCTTGGCGAGCTTTGCCAGCGCTTCGACATTGCTGTTCGCCGTCAGCGCCTCGACACGGTAGCGCTCGGGAGAGGCGCGCAGCAGATCCATCGTGCTGTCGCCGATCGAGCCGGTGGCGCCGAGAACCGTGACGCTGCGGACGGTCGATGCCGCAGCCTTGTTGTTACGCAATGGAACCGCGCTCATATGTTCACCAAACCATAAGACCGCTTCCGGCGCTATGCACACCATGGCGAAGGAAGCCGATAATCCATGCCACCAGGATGGCAGCGACAAAACCGTCCAGACGGTCCAATAGGCCGCCGTGGCCGGGAATTAAGTGACTGGAATCCTTGACATCGAAGCGCCGCTTGACCGCGGATTCGAACAGATCGCCGCAGGCCGACACGACCGACAGCACCGCGGCGACGAGCAGCAATGGAACTATCTTTCCAAGCCCGCAAGCGGCAAAGCCGGCCGCGACCAAAAGGCTTGCGGCAAAGCCGCCGAGCGCCCCTGCCCAGGTCTTCTTCGGGCTGACGCGCGGCCACAGCTTCGGTCCGCCAATGCCGCGGCCGGCGAAATAGCCGCCGATATCGGTCGCCCACACCACGAGCAGCACGAACATCAGCGCGGCGAAGCCGTTCACGAGATCCTTCCGCAGCAGGATCGAGGCCAGTAGCGCCGCCGACGCATAGGCGAATCCGGAGGCCGCCCAGACGAACTTGCCCCGCGCGATCACCGTCACGATCGCCCCGCCAATCAAGCCGGTGATGATTGCGGTCTTCAGCGCGCCGAAGGCAACGCACAAGCCCATCGTGGCGATGACGATCGTTCCCGCCCCGGTCAGCGCGGTCGAGCCTGCGCCCACCACCATCAGCCATTCCGCGAACAGTCCGATCGACACCAGGGTGACGAGAAGCGCCCACAGCCAGCCGCCGGCATAAGCGAGCGCAATGGCGAGCGGCGCCAGCACCAGCGCTGCGAGGATTCGCATCACGAGATTGCTCGGGGCAGGCTGAGAGCCGGCCGGTGCGGAGTCGGGTTCGCTCACGAGGCGGTTTTCGCGACCAGGCCGCCGAAACGGCGCTCGCGCCTGGCGAATTCGGCGATTGCGCCTTCCAGCGCCGCCTTGTCGAAATCGGGCCAGTGAATCGGCACGAAGACGAGCTCGCTATAGGCGGCCTGCCACATCAGGAAGTTCGACAGCCGCTGCTCGCCACTGGTGCGGATGATGAGATCGGGGTCGGGAATGTCGGGCGCGTCGAGATGCGCCCCCAATGTCTCGGCATCGATCGTGTCGGGATTGCGCCGGCCCTCGGCGACTTCGCGCGCGAGCTTCTGCGCCGCCTTCGCGATCTCGTGCCGCGAGCCGTAATTGAAGGCGACGACGAGCGTGAGGCGCGTGTTATCGCGCGTCAGCTCCTCCGCCTCGTTGAGAAGCGCGCAGATGTCGCCCTCCAGCCCCTCCCGCTCGCCGATGATACGTACCCTGACGCCGTCGCGATGCAGGCTCGCCAGATCATTGCGGATGAAGCGGCGCAACAGGCCGAACAGATCGCCGATCTCGCTCGCCGGGCGCGACCAGTTTTCCGAGCTGAAGGAGAAGATGGTGAGATAGCGGATGCCAAGCTCATGCGACGCGCGAACCACGCGGCGCAGGGCCTCCACGCCGCGGCGATGGCCTTCCGCCCGTGGCAAGCCGCGCGCGGCCGCCCAACGTCCGTTGCCATCCATGATGATGGCGACATGCGCAGGCGCATCGGACCGATCGGGTCCTTCCGTTGCGGGCGCGGCGGCGTTGGACATGAGGCTGCCTTAAAGCATGATCCGGAAGAGTGCGACGCGGTTTTCCGAAAAGATCATGCGCGAACAATAACCTAAAGCGCGATCCATCGCGTTTAGACGGTGAGGATTTCTTTTTCCTTGGCGGCCAGCAACTGGTCGATCTCGGAGATCGTGCCGTCGGTCGCCTTCTGCACCTCGTCGGCGTGACGCTTCTGATCGTCCTCGGACATCTCGTGATTCTTCTCGAGCTTCTTGAGAACGTCGAGACCGTCGCGGCGGACATGGCGCGCGGCGACTTTGGCGGCTTCCGCATATTTGTGCGCGACCTTGACGAGCTCCTTGCGACGCTCCTCGTTGAGCTCGGGGATGCGCAGGCGCAGCACCTGGCCTTCGGTCGCCGGCGACAGGCCGAGATTGGAATCGACGATCGCCTTTTCCACCGCCTTGACCATCGACTTGTCCCAGACCTGCACCGAGATCAGGCGCGGCTCCGGCACGCTGACGGTGGCGAGCTGGTTCAGCGGCATGTGGCTGCCATAGGCGTCGACCTGCACCGGATCGAGCATCGAGGCGGAGGCGCGACCGGTGCGCAGGCCGCCAAGTTCGTGCTTGAGCGACTGGATCGCCCCCTGCATGCGGCGCTTCACTTCGTTGAGATCGAAATTATCCGTGGCCATCACGTTTCTCCTTCAAAATCCCGGCGACCTCTCCGCACCCCTTCTCTTAGGGTGCAACGACAAGCCGTCAGCCGGCGACAATGGTTCCGTGGCCGCCGCCACGCAGTACAGCGCCGATCGAACCCGGCTCCGCAATCGAGAACACGATGATAGGCAGCGACGTCTCGCGGGCAAGTGCGAAGGCGGTCGCATCCATCACCTTGTAGCCACCCTCGATCGCCTGCGAATGCGTCAGACGGTCGAATCGCGTCGCCGTCGGGTCCTTCTTCGGGTCGGCCGAGTAGACGCCGTCGACATTGGTCGCCTTCAGCACCGCCTGGGCGCCGATCTCGGCCGCACGCAGCACCGCGGTCGTGTCGGTGGTGAAGAACGGATTACCGGTTCCGCCACCCAGCAACACGATCCGGCCCTCGGCGAGGTATTTGTGTGCCGCGGTGCGGGTGAACAGTTCGGAAATCTCGGGCATGACGAAGGCCGACAGCGTGCGCGCAGGCGTGCCCTTGCGCTCGATCGTGGCCTCCAGCGCGAGGCAGTTCATCATCGTCGCGAGCATGCCCATGGTGTCGCCGGTCGGGCGCGACACGCCGCGCGAGGAGACCTCGACGCCGCGAAAGAGATTGCCGCCGCCGATCACGACGGCGACTTCGGTACCGAGATGGCGGGCTGCGATCAGATCGTCGGCGACCCGGTCAATGGTCGGCTGATCGATGCCAAAACCCTGCGATCCGGCGAGATATTCGCCGGACAGCTTGATCACGACGCGACGATAGACCGGATCAGTCATGAGCACTTTCCTTGTCCGGCCGCCGCTTCCGGCGGCACGCCGGGAGGAACGTTCCGGCGCTTACTTCTTGCCGCTGGCCGCCGCGACCTCGGCCGCGAAGTCGCTTTCCTGCTTCTCGATTCCCTCACCGAGAGCATAGCGCACAAAGCCCGCGATCTTCACCGCGCCGCCGACCTTGCCTTCGGCTTCCTTCACCGCCTGCGCCACCGACTTGCCGGTGTCGTGGATGAAGGCCTGCTCGAGCAGGCAGACTTCCTTGTAGTAGGTCTTCAGGCCGGACTCGACGATCTTCTCGATCACGTTCTCGGGCTTGCCCTGCTGGCGATATTTGTCGGCGAGCACGTCCTTCTCGCGCTTGACGACCGCCGGATCGAGACCGGACGGATCGAGCGCCAGCGGGTTGGCGGCCGCGACATGCATCGCGATCTGGCGGCCAAGCGTTGCGAGCTCGTCGGCCTTGCCCGGCGATTCCAGCGCCACGATCACGCCCATCTTGCCGGCGCCCTCGACGACCGCGCCGTGGACGTAGCTCGACACCACGCCCTGGCTGACTTCGAGCGAAGCGGCGCGCCGCAGCGTCATGTTCTCGCCGATGGTGGCGATCGCGTCATTGATCGCGGTTTCGATCGTGACGTCGCCGACCTTGGCGGCCTTGATCTTGTCGACATCGGCGCCGACGTTGAACGCGACCTGGGCGATCATCTTGACGAGGCCCTGAAACTGGCCGTTGCGCGCGACGAAATCGGTCTCGGAATTGACCTCGACCACGACGCCCTTGTTGCCCTTGGTGAGCGCGCCGATCAGACCCTCGGCGGCGACGCGGCCCGACTTCTTGGCGGCCTTCGACAGGCCTTTCTTGCGCAGCCAATCCTGCGCCGCTTCCATGTTGCCGTCGTTTTCGGTCAGCGCGGCCTTGCAGTCCATCATGCCTGCGCCGGTCGACTCGCGCAGGTCCTTGACCATCGCAGCTGTGATCGTTGCCATCGTTCAAAATCCTTTTTGCCTGCCGGTTTGCCGCGGCGCGGCCAGATCGCCTCGCCGCGGTCCATCTCAGGAATTCGCGTCAACTGAAATGGTGGCCGGAACTTGTCCGGCCAACCCATCGCTCTTTTTGACTATTCCGCTTCCGCGGTCAGGGCCTTGGCCTTGGCCACCCAGGCGTCCGCGCGGCTCGGCAAGCCGACTTCTTCGCCGATCTTGTGCGCGGTGTCGTGATCGAGCTCGGCCAGCTGCCAGAAGTGGAAGATGCCGAGGTCGTTGAACTTCTTCTCGATCGCGCCCGACACGCCCGGGAGCTTCTTGAGATCGTCGGAGGTGCCACGCGGGCCGGCGAGGCCCTGGAAGCCGCTCGTGGCGGGCAGCTCTTCTGCGACCGGCCGAACCGAAGCACCGACGTCGATGCCGGAATCGCCCTGGGCGCGCGAAATACCGTCAATCGCAGCGCGTGCGATCAGATCGCAATAGAGCGCGATCGCGCGGCCGGCGTCGTCATTTCCCGGCACCACATAGGTGATGCCCTTCGGATCCGAATTGGTGTCGACGATCGCCGCGACCGGGATGTTGAGCCGCTGGGCTTCCTGGATCGCGATGTCTTCCTTGTTGGTGTCGATCACGAAGATCAGGTCGGGCAGACCGCCCATGTCCTTGATGCCGCCGAGCGAGCGATCGAGCTTGTCGCGCTCGCGCTGAAGCGTCAGGCGCTCCTTCTTGGTGTAGGAGGAGGCATCGCCGCCGGCGAGGACGTCGTCGAGATGACGCAGGCGCTTGATCGAGCCCGAGATCGTCTTCCAGTTGGTCAGCGTGCCGCCGAGCCAGCGCGAATTGACGAAATACTGAGCGCAGCGCTTGGCCGCGTCGGCAACGCCGTCCTGCGCCTGGCGCTTGGTGCCGACGAACAGAATGCGGCCGCCCTTGGCGACGGTGTCGCTGACCGCCTGCAAGGCGTTATGCAGCAACGGCACGGTCTGCGCGAGGTCGACGATGTGGATGTTGTTGCGAGCGCCGAAAATGAACGGCGCCATTTTCGGATTCCAGCGGTGAGACTGGTGACCAAAGTGCACGCCGGCTTCGAGGAGCTGACGCATAGTGAAATCGGGTAGTGCCATCGTTCTAATTCTCCGGTTGGTTCCTCCGGAAGCGTGTGAGCAGAACGGAGCGTTGTCGCCCCGGCTGCCACCGGACGGCCTTGTGAGCCATGCTTCCGTGTGAGATGGCGCGGTGTATAGCGCGATTTCGACCAGAAGCAAGGAAATAAGGGCCTTTCGGGGCGGCTTTCGCCCGCGAAAGGCCCTCTTCCGTAAAGATCACGCTGCGCCCGCGGACCCCACTAGCATTTGGGCTGGTTCGGCGGGCACTTCTTTGCCGCCGGCGGCGGAGCCGGAGGACGCGGTGGGGGCGCTGCTGGGCGCGGCGGCGGCGGTGGCGCGACGGCCATCCGAGGCGGCGGAGGTGGCGCCGGCCGGGCGACCGGCGGCGGCGGCGCGGGACGCGCCATTGGCGGCGGCGCCGGCCGAGCGACCGCGGCGGGCGGAGCCACCCGTGGCGGTGGCGGCGGTGCAATACGCGGTGGAGGCGGAGGCGTCGGGCGCGCCACGGCCTGAGGCCGCGGTGGTGGTGGTGCCGGCGGCCGGGCAGCCTGGGCGGGAGCAGCGGTCGGCTGATGCTGCGGCCGGATCGGCTCCCGCACCGCCGAGGGCGGCGGCGTGACCGGTCGTCCAACTGGGCCAGGAGGCGGAGGCGTGCGGGCAGCCGGCGGCGAGCCAGCCGGCTCCCGGGTCGCGGACTTGCCATGGTCCCCAGGCCCGGTCCCGGGCGGGGCCTGGGCAACCGGCGGCTTCGGCAGTTGGCCGGGCACAGCGGCCGGGCTTGTCGCCGTGGGCGCAGTCGCCGGCGCGCCGGTCGGTGCACCGGGATGGGCTGGCGGCGTGGTGCCGGGAGCAGCAGCCGTCGGCGCGCCCGTAGGCGCTCCCGCAGGCACTCCCGCAGGCACTCCCGAATGGGTCGGCAGCGGCGCGCCGGGAGCAGTGGCCGTCGACTGCCCGGGTCTGCCGCCCGGCAGTGGCCCGGCTCCCGCTGACGGTACAGGTGGACCGCCATGGGTGCCGGGAACCGGCAGCGTGTTGGCTTGGGGCAGCTTGGCCGGTGGCGTGGCAGATGGACTGGCAGGCGGAGCGGCAGGTGGCGTACCGGTCGGCGCGGCATTGGCGGGCGTCGCCGGAGGCGTTCCTGGCCTCGCCGTCGGCCGCATCGTCGCGCTCGGCGGCATCGGCGCCTTGCCCTGCTGAATCAGGGCGGCACGCTGCAGGACCGCCTGCGGCATGGCTGGACCAGCCGGATTGGTGCGCCCGGCAATGGCCGGTGTGAGATTGCCCGGTCCCGCTCCGGTACCCGCACCCGCACCCGCACCCACCGGCGGTGCCGGCGGCTGGTTGATCACTGTGTTGATGACCGTCGTATTATGGATGTTCTGATAGATGATGTTGTTCGGCGGCGGTGCGACATAGACCGGCGGCCTGACGAACACGGGAATCGGCACGAACATCGGCTGCGGCAGCACGAACAGGCCGATCACCGGCATCGGCGGCGACAGCACGACGAAATCCGGCGGCGGCGGCGGCAGATAGTAGACCGGCGGCGGCGGTGGCGGCGCGAAGCCAAAATCCGGATCGCTGAAATACAGTACGGGACGGTCGACATAGACCACCTCCTCCGGCGGCGGTGGCGGCACGTCGTAGTCGATCATCGCGAAGCTCGGCGGCGGCTCGGGCGGCGCGGTGAGAATCGCCAGGCGCCGGCGCGCATCCGCCGCATGCGGACCGCGCGGATAGCGACGCAGATACGACCAATAGGCTTCCGGCGTGTCGGTACGATAGGTCCGCCGCCAGGTGATGGCCTCGCGGCGCGCCGCGACGATCACCAACACGCGCTTCGACAGCGGGTCGCCGGGATAGGCGGAGAGAAACTCTTCGTAAGCTGGAAGCGTGTCGCGCGTGAGCGCGGCGGCATAGGCATCCTGCACGCCGAGATCGCGGATCGGCTTGTTGCGGATCGCAGCGACTTGGTCGGGCGCGGCCTCCGGCGGCGGCGCGTCGGGCCCGCGCTCGAAGAACGAGAATTGCGCCGATATCTTCTGCTCGTTCCAGGGCACCTGCGCGCCCTTGCTGGCCTCGTTGACGCGCAGGCGAACGCGGTCGAACACTTCGGGCAGCGGCAGGCCGCCGGTGCGGATCATCTCCGCCAGCGACTGCGCATAGATGCCGTACGGTCCGGGCTCCTCGGGCGCCACCGTGCCGGGCGCGGCGTCGAACGCGATCAGCATGTTGGCGTCGGGCTCGACCAGCGCAAGTCCGCTCGCGATCTGCTGGCCGCCCTCCACGAAGGGCTGCGCCCGCGCGGCGTCGAGCACGATGATGTTGGCCTTGAGCGGAACGGAGGCGAGCTGGCGGAGATAGTCGCCGATGCGCAAGCCTTCGGTCGGAATGTCGGTGTCGCGGGTGATGTTGGAGTCGACCGGGATGAAATAGTTCTCACCCGCAAGCTGCACGCCATAGCCGGCGAGATACACCATCGCGACGGTGCCCGGTCCGGAGGCCTGCGCCTTCTGGATGAAATCGCGAAAGCTCTTGCGCAGCGTGTCGCCGTCGAGATCGCGGGCGCCGACGACGTCGAAGCCCGCCGCCTGCAGCGTCTGCGCGATCAGGCCGGCATCGTTTGCCGTCGTCGCCAGCGGCGACTTGGCATAAGCGCCGTTGCCGACCACGAGCGCGATACGCTTTTCCTGCTGCTGCGCACGCGCCGGCTCCGGCGCGCCTGCGGCAAGGACCGCGATCGGCAGGAGAAGGCAAATGAAGGCTCTGAGCGTCCCACGCATGGCTTGCTTGCCCGTTTTGTTGTTGAGGTGCCGCCCCGCATCAGACGCGTGGCCAGCTGAATGGCACTTGAACGAAAGGCTTCCAAATAGCGAAGACTTGGATTGAGGCGGAGGGATGGCCACCCGCGCCGGCGTCAGCTCCGCGTAAGTGACGCGGCGACGCACCGGCGCGAGGCGAAGTCAGCCGGTTCAGCCCTGCGCGATCAGGTCGACCGTTCCCGTCGTGAGCCGATAGATGCCGCCGACGACCTTCAGCTTGCCCTGCTCCACGGCCGCGTTGAGGATCGGCGCTGCCGATTTCAGCTTCGCGATGTTGTCGATGACGTTCTGCCGGATCGCCTTGTCGAGGACGTCCCCGCCCTGCTGCATCGCAGCCTTGGCGGCGGGCGTGATCGCATCGACCAGCGAGGGAATATGGCCCGGCGGCGGCTTGTTGTCCTTGATCGCCTTCAGCGTCGCATCGATCGCGCCGCAAGCGTCATGGCCGAGCACGAGGATCAGCGGCGTATTCAGTACGGCCACCGCGTATTCCATGCTGGCGATGGTTTCGGTGCCGGCAAAATTTCCGGCGACGCGGCAAACGAACAGATCGCCACGGCCGGTGTCGAAGGCATATTCCGGCGCGATGCGCGAATCGGCACAGCTCAGCACGGCGGCAAACGGGTTCTGTCCGCCGACCAACGCCTCGCGCTCGTGCTTGAAATCGTGCCGCCGCGACACCCCGTCGACATAGCGCGCATTGCCTTCCGTCAGGCGCTTCAACGACGCATCGGGTGACAGCACGTTCTGCGGCTTGGGCGGCGCCTTGGTCTCCTTGGCGAAAGCATTGCCGGCGAGGGCAAGGCCGAACGCGGCGGCGCCAAACAGCATTGCGGACCGCCGCGACGGCCCAGCGTTTCCCTGCAGAGCTTCAGAGCATTTGTCGCACATGTCGCGTTTCCTCCCGGCGAGGTGGACGATGGCATCGCCGCGATCATAGCCGCAATGACGTGACGAAACCACAACATCCGCAGGGAGCACGCACGACCTTCAGCGCTGGCCACTCGATCAGAGCTGCTGCACGTCCACCACGCCCGCGACCGCCTTGATGGCGCCGGCGATCTGCGGCGAGACCTTGAAGCGGCCGGGCAGCTTCATCTCGACCTCGGTCTCGAGGTCGAGCATCATGACCAGCGAGACCTCGCCGTCGCCGTTGGAGCGGCGCGCTGTGCCGGGACTGCCGACCTTCGGCGCGGCGTCGTTCGAACCGGCCATGTCGGGACCGGCGAGACGCTTGGCGATCGATTCCAGGGGCTTGGTATCGCGCACGAAGATGCGCAGGCCCTTCTGCGTCTTGGCCGCCGCCTCGTCCAGCGGTTCGGCGTGGAGCACGCGCGCGCGGACGTCCTCGCCCTGAAGCTCGGCGCCGAGCTGGAGCAGCACCGCGGCGCCCGGCTCCAGCACGTCGCGATATTGCGCAAGGCCTTCGGAGAACAGCACCGCCTCAAAGTGACCCGTGGGATCAGAGAGCCCCATAATGCCCATCTTGTTGCCGGTCTTGGTGCGCCGCTCCATGCGCGACACCACGGTGGCAGCGACCTTGCCGGCGGTGGCACCGGTCTTCACCGCGCGGGAGAACTCGGCCCAGGACTGCACACGCAGCCGCTTCAGCACGGTGGCGTAATCGTCGAGCGGATGCCCCGACAGGAAGAAGCCGATCGCATCATATTCGCGGCGCAGCCGCTCGGCCGGCAACCAGGGCTCGATCTGCGGCAGCATGATGGTCGGCGCGTCGGCCGAGCTGCCGAACATGTCGTTCTGGCCGATGGTTGCAGCTTCGTTCGCCCGCTGGCATGCGGCGAGAATCGAGTCGGCGCCGGCGAAGACCCGCGCCCGGTTCGGCTCCAGGGTGTCGAAGGCGCCCGCAGCAGCGAGGCTTTCGATGATGCGCTTGTTGATCGCGCGCGGCGACACTCGCGCGGCGAAGTCGGCGAGCGAGGTGAACAAGCCGTTTTTGGTCCGCTCCGCGATGATCTGCTCGACGGCCGCAATGCCGACGCCCTTCAGCGCCGCGAGCGCGTAGTAGATGGTCTTGTCGCCGACCTCGAAAGTCGCGCCGGAGCGATTGACGTTGGGCGGCTCGACCTTGATGCCGAGGCGCTGCGCCTCGGCGCGGAATTCGGACAGCTTGTCGGTATTGTTGAGATCGAGCGTCATCGACGCCGCGATGAACTCCACCGGGTAATGCGCCTTCATGTAGGCGGTGTGGTAGGACACCAGCGCATAGGCCGCCGCGTGGCTCTTGTTGAAGCCGTAGTCGGCGAATTTCGCCAGCAGCTCGAAGATGGTATCGGCCTGCCCCTTCGGCACGCCGTTCTTCACTGCGCCTGCAACGAAGATCTCGCGCTGCTTCTCCATCTCGGCGCGGATCTTCTTGCCCATGGCGCGGCGCAGCAGGTCGGCGTCGCCGAGCGAATAGCCCGACATCACCTGCGCGATCTGCATCACCTGTTCCTGGTAGATGATGACGCCGAAGGTCTCCTTGAGAATCGGCTCCAGCACGGGGTGGAGATATTCCGGCTCCTCGTCGCCGTGCTTGCGCGCGCAATAGGTCGGGATGTTCGCCATCGGACCCGGTCGATAGAGCGCGACCAGCGCGATGATGTCCTCGAAACGGTCGGGGCGCATGTCGACCAGCGCGCGCCGCATGCCCTGGCTTTCAACCTGGAACACGCCGACCACCTCGCCGCGCGCCAGCATCTGGTAGCTTTCGGCATCGTCGATCGGCAGCGTCGCGAGATCGACATGGATGTCGCGCGGCTTGAGCAGTTTGCACGCCACGTCGAGCACGGTCAGCGTCTTCAGACCGAGAAAGTCGAACTTCACGAGGCCCGCGGGCTCGACCCATTTCATGTTGAACTGGGTCACCGGCATGTCGGATTTGGGATCGCGATACATCGGCACGAGTTCGCTCAGCGGCCGATCGCCGATCACGATGCCGGCCGCATGCGTCGAGGCGTGACGGGTCAGGCCTTCGAGGCGCTGCGCGATGTCGAAGGCGCGCGCCACCACCGGGTCCTCGTCGCGGAACGCCTGGAGCTTCGGCTCGCTCTCGATCGCGGCGGCCAGCGTCACCGGCGCGGCCGGATTCTGCGGCACGAGCTTGGTGAGCTTGTCGACCTGGCCATAGGGCATCTGCAGCACGCGGCCGACGTCGCGCAGCACGCCGCGCGCCTGCAGCGTACCGAAGGTGATGATCTGCGCGACCTGGTCGCGACCGTAGCGCTCCTGGACGTATCTGATCACCTCGCCGCGGCGGTCCTGGCAGAAGTCGATGTCGAAATCCGGCATCGAGACGCGTTCCGGATTGAGGAAGCGCTCGAACAGCAGGCCGAACTTGATCGGGTCGAGGTCGGTGATGGTCAGCGCCCACGCAACCAGCGAGCCCGCGCCGGAGCCACGGCCTGGCCCGACCGGAATGCCCTGGCCCTTTGCCCATTTGATGAAGTCGGAGACGATCAGGAAGTAGCCCGCGTACTTCATGCGCATGATGACGTCGAGCTCGAACGCAAGCCGCGCGTTGTAGTCTTCTTCCGTCGTGCCCTGCGACAGCCCGTGCACGCGCAGGCGGTTGGCGAGCCCCTCCTCCGCCTGCCGCTTCAATTCGGCCGCCTCGACGGAGGCGGCATCGGAGCTTGCGGCAGCGCCGACCGTGAAGAACGGCAGGATCGGCTTGCGCGTCATCGGCCGGAACGAGCAGCGCTCGGCGATCTCGACCGTCGAGGCCAGCGCCTCCGGAATGTCGGCGAACAGCACCGCCATCTCGGCGCGGGTCTTGAAGCGGTGATCGGGCGTGAGCTGCTCGCGCTCAGTCTCCGCGATCAGCCGGCCGCCGGCGATGCAGAGCAGCGCGTCATGGGCTTCGTAATCGTCGGTCGCGGCGAAATACGGCTCGTTGGTCGCGACCAGCGGCAGGCCCTTGGTATAGGCGATGTCGATCAGGCTGCTTTCGACCCGCCGCTCCTTCTCGATGTTGTGGCGCTGCAATTCGACGTAGAGGCGGTCCCCGAACAGGCTGGCCAGACGCTCGCAGCGCGCCGCCGCGAGCTCGCTATAACCGCCGGCAAGCGCCAGCGAGATCGGCCCGTCCGGACCGCCCGTCAGCGCGATCAGGCCTTCGGTCTCGCCTTCGAGCCAGTCGAACTTGATGTGGGGAGCATGAGTGTCGGGCGTCTCCATGAACGCGCGCGAGTTCAGCCGCATCAGGCTGCGATAGCCGCGCTCCTGCGCGGCCAGCAGCACCACGCGCGAGGGCAGCAGCACGTTACGCGCAGTGGGATCCTGGTCGCCGAACTCGATCGCGATCTCGCAGCCCACGATCGGCTGGATACCAGAGCCCGCCATCTTGTCGGAGAACTCCAGCGCACCGAACATGTTGTCGGTGTCGGTCAGCGCCAGCGCCGGCTGATGGTCTTTCTTGGCAAGCTCCGCGAGCTTGGCGATCTTGATCGAGCCCTTGAGCAGCGAATAGGCCGAGTGAACGTGAAGGTGGACAAATCCGGCGCTCGGCATGGTCGCGTGACGGCCTCTTGCAGATGAGATGGAGCGGTCACCGGCACGGGAGGCATCCTGCACTCGCCCGGCCGACTCGCCTCATAATGGTGGGGCGTCACGCTGCCAGAGTCCACGCCAGAGCGGCCAATCGGCCGCGTCGTCCTGCTTTTCCCCAACCTGGCCAGCGCCTAGAGCTGCGGGAGCACCTGGGCCCAGATCGCGATCATCCCGACAAACAGCGCGATCGAGGCTAGCGCGGCGGCTTCTTCGACGAAAATCCTGAACATGGCTTACTCCATGGTGAGAACGTATGAAGAACATTGTTCTCATTTCGTTCTCAGGAGTCAAGCCATCTCGACCGTCTCGAAACGGAATGGTTAACCCGCTGAAGTCCAACAACAAAAAAGCCCCGGCCGATGGCCGGGGCTTTCGCCGACCGCTCGAAGTCGAGCGATCGATATCAGGCATCTACTCAGTAGCGGCCGAGGCTCGGGCCGCCGAACTTATAGTTCAGGCGGACGAGGCCCATGTCGACGTCCTGACGGATGCGATCGGTCGAGGGCACCAGCGCGAAGGTGACGTTCTTGTCCTGCAGGAAGATGTGGTTGTACTCGACGCCAACCGACCAGTTCGGGGCGAAACCGTACTCGAGGCCGGCACCGATCGTGCCACCCCAACGGGTCTGATCGTTCGAGGACAGCAGCGCGCCGCCAAGGGTCGAGACTTCATACTTGCTGCCGGCGACAGCCGCACCGCCCTTGGCGTAAACGAGGACGTTGTTCCAGGCGTAGCCGATCTGACCGGTGATCAGACCGAACGAGTCGATCTTGGAGCGGTTGCGCGTCGCAAACAGCGCGCTGACGTTGTCGCCGGAGAAGTCAGCCCAGTTGCCCTGACCTTCGATGCCGAACACCCACTGGCCCGACTGCATGCGGTAGCCGATCTGGCCGCCGACCGTGCCGCCGGTCGCATCGTGCGAACCCTCGCGGCCACCGCCGACGAGATCCCAGGTCGAATGGGCGGAACCGCCGCCGCCGTTGATACCGATGTAGAAGCCGCTCCAGTCGTAGATCGCGGCAACCATCGCCGGCGCCTTGGTGTAAGGCCGCGCAGCGAGGTCAGCAGCCAGCGCCGGTGCGGTCGCGCCGAGCGCGACAAGGCTCACAGCAGCAAGCAACAGATTCTTGTTCATTTGATTCCCGTTCCAGTTTCGTCGTTAGGCCCCCGGGCCGTGGCGTCGTCATACCAGCGCGCGACGGAATTGCTGTAACCTCGACGCCACAGTCCGCGCCAAAGGATCGCGCTTCATTAATGAAGATTTACCAGCGCGCGCTGGAAGCCCTTTGAAACAAGTGTTTTCACGAGTTCCATTGTCGATTACACGACATCTGCGGCACACGCGCGTGACAACGTCGCGCGCACGTTCGCGTGATTGGAGAATTGAATGCGCAGACGAATTGCCCTCCCCATTGTCGCCATATTTTCGCTCGCCCTCGCCACATTTGGGCTCACGCTCAGCGCAAGCGTGCCTGCGCGCGCGTTCGGGACCCACCATGCCTTCTGCCTGACCGGCGATGAATGGCCGGGGCTGAGCAATTGCACGTTCGACAGTTACGCGCAGTGCCAGGCGAGTTCGTCGGGCCGCGCCCTCACCTGCATCGCGAACCCTTATTTCGCAGGTCAGAGCGATGACCCCTATGCGTATCAGAACAGGCCGCGCGCGCAGGTGCCGGGTTATTCACCCGGTTACTACGTGCCGCGCTGAGATGCGTCGCACTCGCCTCGCGCTCCTCGCGATCGGCCTGCTCCTCGCGGGCGCGCCTGCGCGCGCGCAGACCTATGATCCGAGCTATCCGGTCTGCATGCAGATCTACGGCCCCGTTGGCTATTTCGATTGCCGCTACACCTCGCTCGAGCAGTGCAGATTTTTAGCAGTCGGTCGGTCGGCGACGTGCGTAGCGAACCCGTATTTCGCGCAGAAGAAGCCCCCTCGCCACTCGCGGCGCATCAATTAAATCGGGACTCTGATATGCGGCCCGCCTTTTGGATGCGGCCCGAGATCCGGTGGCTTGAGGACGCCTCCTTAACCAGCCATCGTCACGATCAACGGTCCGCTTCGCGTGGCGATCACCGTGTGCTCGTATTGAACGGTCGGCGCCTCGGGGCTGCTGTAGAGCGTCCAAGGATCATCGCCATCCTGTGCCCATTCGGCGCCGAGAGACAGGAACGGCTCGACGGTGAACACGAGGCCTTCGCTCATGATGCGGCGTTCGGAGCGGTCGGGCCATGTTGCGATCTCCGTCGGCTCTTCGTGGAGCGACAGGCCGACACCGTGACTGGCAAGGTTCCTGACCAGGCTGTAACCGTTCTTCCGCGCAAATGTCCCGATGGCCTGACCGATTCCGGCGATCGGCTTGCCGGCTCCAACCTGCTGCAGGCCCGTCCACATTGCGCGCCGGCCATCCCTGCAAAGACGTTCGACCACTCGCGTTGCGGGTGGAACGGCGAACGATGCTCCCGTATCCGCAAAGAAGCCGTTCTTCTCGGCTGACACGTCGATGTTCACGAGGTCCCCACGCGCGATCCGCCGATCGCCCGGGATGCCATGAGCGATCTCCTCGTTCACGCTGATGCAGGTTGCGCCCGGAAAGTCGTAGGCCAGCTCCGGAGCCGAACGTGCGCCGGCAGCCTCCAGCAGTACACGCCCGATCCGATCGATTTCGGAGGTGGTCATGCCCGGCTCGAGCGCCTTCCCCATTGCCTCCAGGATATTGGCGACGATGCGCCCGATTTCTTTCAGGCGCGCGAGGTCGTTGTCATCCGAGATTGTCATTTCATGCTCTTCCGAAAGCCGGGACATAGCCCTTGTGACGGCGGCTTGCAAACGGGAGAGACCGTTTCCAAAGCGCGTTCAGATATCGTCAAGCAAGCTGCGGACTTTGGCAGCCAGGTCTTCGATAGCGAAGGGCTTCGGAAGCAGATGCTTGCCGGCATCGAGCACGCCATTGTGAACGATTGCATCGCGCGTGTAGCCGGTGGTGAACAGCACTTTCAGCGCCGGGAATCGTCTCGACAGCTCGGCCGCCAGCTCGGCGCCGGTCATGTCGGGCATGACGACATCCGTGAACAGCAGATCCGGAACGAAACCATTTTCGATCGTCCTGATCGCCTCTTTGGCGCTGGCTGCCTCGATGACGGTATAGCCAAGTTCGCGCAGGCTTTCGGACGACATGCTGCGGACGCGCTCGTCGTCTTCCACGACGAGAATGGTTTCGTTCTGATGGCTCGCACCGGCGGGTGTCTCTTCCTGCGACAGATCTGAGCCCGCCTCCTCGCCGGCGAAGCGTGGAAGGTAGATCTTCACGGTCGTGCCAACATCGACTTCCGAGTCAATTTTGACATGGCCGCCCGACTGCCGCACGAAACCGTAAACCTGACTGAGGCCGAGGCCGGTGCCCTTGCCCACGACCTTGGTCGTGAAAAACGGATCGAACACCTTACCGAGCACATCGGCCGGAATTCCCGTGCCGTTGTCCGTCACCGCGACGAGAACGTACTGCCCGGGTGCGAGTGCGTACTCGCGAGCATATTTTCGGTCTATCGAGGCGTTGCTGGTTTCTATCGTCAGCCTGCCGCCCTTCGGCATGGCATCGCGCGCATTGACCGCGAGATTGATCACGGCGCTTTCG
This sequence comes from Bradyrhizobium sp. MI1.10, assembly GCF_055811035.1. Taxonomy (NCBI): domain Bacteria; kingdom Pseudomonadati; phylum Pseudomonadota; class Alphaproteobacteria; order Hyphomicrobiales; family Nitrobacteraceae; genus Bradyrhizobium; species Bradyrhizobium sp. MI1.10. The sequence goes on along the minus strand of NZ_JBVVPN010000002.1, from coordinate 219,394 downwards.
AGCTGGGCCGGGTCTGCCTTGACCCGCCAGAGGCCCGCCGTCAGCACCGTATCGAGGCGGATTAGCTCGCCAAGCGACCGCTCGAGCAGCTCGCTCATCCCGCCGACCATCTTGTTGATGTCCACGACTTCAGGCGCGAGCGGCTGCTGGCGCGAGAACGCGAGCAGTCGCTGCGTCAACGTAGCTGCGCGATTTGCACCGTCGATGGCGCCCTCGATGAAGCGGTCTATGCTGACCTCTCCCCTGCTGAGCCGCCGCTTGGCAAGGTTCAAGCTGCCGAGAATCACGGCCAGCATATTGTTGAAGTCGTGAGCAATACCTCCGGTCAATTGACCGACGGCTTCCATCTTCTGGGATTGCCGCAATTGCTCTTCAGCTTTCATGCGCTCGGCGATTTCGTCGGCAACACGTTGCTCCAATCCCGCATTGAGCGCCTCGAGCCGGGTCAAGAGCTGGGCGTTGTCGATAGCGGTGGCGGCATGGCCCGCAATACCAAGCAATGCGGATTCATGCTCGGCCTGGAATTTACCCGTCTCTGCGTGACCGAAGAAAAGTCCGCCGAAGACTTCGCCGGTGCGCGAGATCACAGGGACCGCCAGATAGGATCGGACCGGAAGATGGCCCTCGGGCATGCCTTTCCGCGGCGCGTTCTTGCCATAGCGGGGGTCCTGCAGAATGTCGTCGGACCTCACCACGCCGGAGCCCTCGAAAGTCGGGCCAAAGAGGGCGGTGTTGCGCGGCATCGGAAAGTTTTCAAACGCGGATGGCGAGGCACCGGACAGCGAATACAGCATATAGCTGCCGCCATCCGGCGCCAGAACGTTGTAGAAAAAGGCGCCGAATTGAGCACCCGTGAGTCCGACGCCGGCATCCGTGACGATCTGGACGATCTTGTCGAGGTCGCGTTCGCGAGAGACCGAGGCCCCGGTATCATTCAGTATTCTGAGATGACGCTCGGTTTTCTTTTGCGCGGTGATATCCAGAACCGTTCCAATGAACCGAACAGCCTGGCCGTCGGCAAAGATGGCTTGACCGGTCGCGGCGATCCAGCGTTCGACCCCATCCTCGATGCCAATGGTCCGGTATTCCATGTTGTAGTTTGGCGGAGAGTGCGGCGTCAGCGCTGCGGAGACGGCCTCGTGGGCGCGCTGCCGGTCCTCGGGATGAAGGCCCTTCAGGAACGAGCCTTCATAGCTGACTTCGGCGTCGGGCGATAAGCCGAATACCTCCTTGCAGCGGCTATCCCATCGAAGAACGTTGTTGACCGGGTCGTAGTCCCAGGTGCCGATACCAGCCGCCTTGTTTGCAAGCGTCAGTCGTTCGGCAGCCTCCCGCGCCGCCTGTTCCGATCGGACGCGCTCGATGTGGGCCCACGATCGCTCGGTCACTTCGGTGAGCAAGGCGAGTTCGCGCGGCGTCCACTGGTGCGGGCCGCGGTGATGAATCGCCATCAGGGCGGTCAGTCGCCCTTCTTTCACCAAGGGCATGCAAATCGTCGAACCGATCCCGATGTTCTGGAAAGTGGCGGCTTCGTCCGGCGCAATCTCCCTTAGATTGTCATTGATGATGAGCGGCCTGCCCGCACTCAACTCTCGCACCGCCTGCTTGCCAAAATCGGCCAGACTGTAGTGACCGATGATATGCATTGCGCCGGGCGCGGCCCAATCGCCGCGTATGGTGAAGCCGTCCTGGTCCGGATCCATGTCGGCGTAGGCGCAGTTCGAGACGCCGAGATGCTCGCCGACCATTTTGGTCGTGACCGCCATCACGCCGTCGGCATCGCGAGTCCTGGCCGTCTCCTTGTTGAGTGCGTCCAGGAAAAGCAGGCGGGCTTCGTTCTCCCGCACAGCCGTTTCCGCACGGCGGCGCTCGACGGCCGTGCGCGTGCGCTCGGCAACATCGCGAATAAGCTCCAGCTCTTCGGGGCTCCATTCGCGCGGCTTGGCATCGTTCAGATAGAGCAGCGCCACGACCCCGTCGGGCTCCGAGATCGGCATGTTGACGAGCGCGCGCGCAGAGATCGCCTCGAGAGCATTGGCACGATCGCCGACGCGAGGGTCTTTCTCCGCATCGGCACAGACGACGGTCTCGCCCCGCTTGAGGTCTTCGATGTAGCTGCCATAGTCGCGAAACTGCAGCACGCCTGCGAGGCTCAGGATGCCCGGTGCGTTCCAGTCGCGGACAATGGTGATGGTCTCGGCTGAGGTGTCGACCGTGCCGTAACCTGCCCTGCTGACGTTCAGGCTGCGGCCGAGCAGCTCCGCCGCGGCGTAGGCGAGATCGTCGGGATTGCTGATCTCTCGGATGTAGTCGCCGAGTGTGGCTAAGACGGAATTGCGATCGGCCGAGCGGACCCCGGTCGCTGTCGTCATTGGTGTTCCCCTGCCACTTCCCTAGCTCCACGAGGAGCCAGCCGTTTGATCGTCCCGCTGCTGTTCGCTTCGACCACAGGTAGCTCGCCTGACTTTCTGAGTGATGCAGCCGGGTCGCGCAAATTGTCTGCGCGATAACCGCATGATGGCATTTAGGTTCCCGTCGTCACCGTCCCCTGGGAGGCTGCCGTTCTGCCTGCTCCCACTTGGTCGCCAGATTACCAATCCAGACGTGGCGGACGGACCCTGGAAACTGGAAAACGAAGCGCGCCCCTTCGTCCGCAAGATCGCGATGCTGAAGAAGGAGAACGGCGCTTCGTTCCGGCCTATGGAGAATGGCGTCTGTCTTGCGAAAGCAGAAAGCGCGTGCCGCTGACATTCGCGGGCGAGATCGACGAGACGGCCGTCGGCAAGAGCACCATCCTGGTGACGGCGGACGCCGCTCCGGACAAGACGGCCGGAGGGTCTGCATTGCGGGCCGGAAAATATGAGGTCTGGCGCGGCAGCATCGATCCCGAGATGGTCAAGGCGATACTGGCGTCCCGCTCCCTGCATGTCCGCGAAACCATGCTGCTACCCGACGACAAGGCGGACATCACGAAATTCGACATCGACCTGACGGGCCTGACGTCAGTGTGGCCGCAGCTTGCGACGTCATGCGCGGTGACGACGCCGGCTCCCAAGAGCCCGTGGCCGGCTATTCAGCAGCCGAACGCCAGCGTAACGCCCCCGGCCGCACCGTCGCCATGAGTCAACGTAGCGAAACTCGAACATCGCGCCGAAGGTCAGCTCTGCCAGGGAGTGTTGCGGATGCGAGTGCATGCGTTCGGCTTGTGAAATGTGGGGTCGTGATCTTCGATGTAATCGAAATTAACAGTCCCGAACGTGGTCTGCGGCTTCTTCAAGGCTGAGCAGGTTTGTATCTGAAGGAACTCGTTCTTGAAGTCACCGCGCGGAAATGCGGTGGTCACCTGGTCGCGCTGCTCCGGCGTGTACTCATCATAGCCAATCCCCACGACGTCGACCAAAACGCCCGCATTCGTGAGAGCGATTTCCGGCCGCATGTATTGTGGAATTCCAGGCGTCGTATGTAACGCGATCGCCTCCCAAACCAGATCGGCCTTTGGCTCGTCAATGCCGTGTCCCCTCAGAAATTCGCGGGCGGCATCGGCGCCATCAACTTCAAATCGGATGGTCTGTGTATGGTAATGGTCAACAAGCCCGAGATCGTGGAACAGCGCCGCGATGTAGAGCAGCTCGGAATCGAATTTTAGATTTTTCCGATGTCCCTTGATCGCGCCGAACACAAAGACGCGGACCGAGTGGTTGAACAACATGTCGTTTTCGTACTGGCGCACCAGCTCGGCGGCCTCCCGTGCGATCTTACTGTCGGGAATCTTCACGCCGGAAATTGCGATGGTCATATCAAGCTCCTGCCTTGAATCGCCGATTTCTCAGGACATGCCGTCGCAGTCGAAGGCATGTCTGTACCCTCTTGCCGTCTGGCACCGCGGTCAGGCTGCCATCTCCTCCTTCGCGGCCTGTGGCGTATTTCGGAAGCTGATTGCCATGCGATTGTACGCGTTCATCAGGCCGATCGCGATGGTGAGATCGACGAGCTCGCGCTCCTGGAAGACGGCGCGGGCAGCCTCGTAAGCTTGATCCGGGATGCCGGTTTCAGCCACAAGGGTCACCGTTTCAGCCCATGCGAGGGCGGCACGCTCCCGCTCGTCGAAGAGATGACCGCCTTCCGCCCAGGTCTGCACCAGCGCGATCTTTTCGATCTTCTGTCCGCTCTTCAGCAGATCGCGCGTGTGCATGTCGAGGCAGTAGGCGCAGCCGTTGATCTGCGAAATGCGCAGATAGACCAGAGTGACGAGCGTGGCAGGAAGATTGCTCTGCATGACATAGCCGTAGACGCCGCCGAGCGCTTTCATCCCTGCGGGTGCAATGCGGTCGTAATCGAGACGCTTGGCCATTTTCATACTCCATGATCGGTTCTGTTCGGCGGCGGTCGCCGGACACGTTCCTTGTCTGATAAATGTCCTCGCACTGGTCTACAAAAAAGTACCAAGAATGGACAAAAATCGTGTACCACGGAGGCATGGTCAAACCGCTGCGGCTGGAGCTCGATCGATCTGCGAAGACGCCATTGGCGGAACAAATCCGCAGAGGTATCGGAGCTGCCATCGAGAGCGGCGTGCTCGCGCCGGGAGCTCGTCTGCCGTCCTGGCAGGATTTGGCGGCTCAGCTGGGTGTCGCGCGCGGCACCGTGCGTTCGGCTTACGAAAAACTCTCATCCGCGCAACTGATTGTCGCGTCGCGCGCAACCGGAACGCACGTCGCGGATCGGCCCGCCTTTACCCCTCGGCAGGAAGCAGCTCCCCACCCCGGCTCGTTCATGGAGATGTACCAGGAGCTCACTGCGGGACCGGCCGTTTTCCAGATGGGTGTGCCCGCTCACGAGACCTTTCCCGCCAAGCTGTTCGCGAGGATGCGCACGCGGGCGGTGCGCGCGGAGACGAGCGCACCGGCTATCTACCGGGATCCCCGCGGCGAGCTGGAATTGAGGCGCGACATCGCTGCGTATCTGGCGCTGGCGAGGGGGATCGAATGTGCACCGTCGCAGATCATCATCACCGGCGGCTTCAGCAGCGGGCTCGGACTGGCACTCCGGGTTCTCTGCCTCGAGCAGAAAAAGGTCTGGATGGAGGACCCGGGCTTCCCCTTCACACGGCACGGGCTTGAGCTTGCAAGGTTGTCGATCACGCCGATTCCGGTTGACGCGGACGGCATCGACGTCGGTTACGGCCTGAAACACGCACCTGATGCTGCATTGGTCGTCGTGACCCCGGGACAGCAGGCACCGCTTGGCTCCACATTGTCGCTGGCCAGACGTTCACGCCTTCTCGACTGGGCCGCCCATGAGCGGGTGTGGGTGATCGAGGACGACTATCTGAGCGAGCTTCAGCTGAGGGGCCGGGCCACACCGGCGCTCGCCTCTCTCGATCGTTTCGGGCGCGTCATTCACATCGGGTCTTTCAGCAAGACCCTGACTCCTGCCTTGCGGCTGGGCTTCGTCGTTGCACCCGCCTCACTGGCTTCCCGTTTTGCCGAGGTTGCGGCATGCCTCGCTCCGGCGCCCGGGCCCTCCGTACAGATCGCAACCGCCGAATTCATTCGCGACGGCCACTATCTACGGCATCTTCGACGCACGAAGCGGGCCTATGCCGCGCAAGGCGATGCGCTGCTGAAATATTTGAAAGCAGGCTCCAAGGGCGTTGCCAAGGACGTTGCGATCGCCGGATTGGCCGCGGTCCTGAGACTGCCGGACGGAACCTCCGACGTCGCGATCGCGCGGGAAGCGGCATCGTTTGGATTGGCGCCCACGCCGCTGTCGCTATGGCATGCGTCTGCGGCCTCGGCGCGATCCGGCCTGTTGCTGGGCGTCGCCACATCGCCCCACAAGAGGATCGAGGCATCCTGCGATCGGCTGCTTCAGATCATTGACCGTCATACGTGACGAACTCGGGCCCTGTGCTTCCGCAATCTAAACCGGCGTGTAGATCACGAGCTTTAGCGCCGGATCGTCATTGGCCTGAAAGCTGGTGTGCTCGAACCGGAGCACGCCCTTGGTTGGATGGTTCATGGTCTTGAGGCCCGCGGCGGTGCTGCGGATCTCGTGCGCTTCCCACCATTTGACGAATTCCGGACTGCCCTGGCGCAGCCGCGTCAGCAATTCCGCAAAGGCGGGATCGCCGGCCCAGACGTCGTGAGTGGCGCGAAACATCGCGACCATGCTCTTGGCGACATCGGCCCAGCCGGCACCGTAGAATTTTCGCGCCTGCTTGTTCGTCATCACCAGCAGCAGCGTGTTGCGGTCCTGCTCGGGCAATTGTCCGAACCCGAAGATCTCCTCGGCCGCCGCGTTCCAGGCCAGCACGTCCCAGCGCCGCCCCGTGACATAGGCCGGCTGCGCCAGGCTCTCGATCATCCGTCGAACGGGCGGCGGCACGACCTCGCGCGTGAACGCGCGCCTATCGCCGTCGCGCGCAAGTGCCTTGAGATGGGCATGCTCGGTCTTGCTGAGGCGTAACGCGCGCGCCAGCGCGTCGACGGTGGTGACCGACGGGCTGACGGTGCGGCCCTGTTCGAGCCGGATGTACCAGTCGACGCCGATGCCGGCGAGCTGCGCGACCTCCTCGCGGCGCAGGCCCGCGGTGCGGCGTCGCCGGCCCGCGGGAAGTCCGACCATCTTCGGCGACAGCTTCTCGCGGCGGGACCTGAGGAAGTCGCCGAATTCGACGCGGCGTGGGTCGGCCATGGTGACGTGCCTCGATGGAGGGCCTGGGGAATACTAGGATAATACCAGGCCTTCCCGACCCTGGAAAGGCGGCGCATATGGGCTTCACTCCACTTTGAGGTGAGATCATGAAGGCTGCCGTATTGAAATCGTTTGGATCGCCGCTTGCGATTGAGGAAGCCGCGGACCCTGTGCTCGGCACGGGCGAGGTCATCGTGGACGTCGTCGCAACGCGGGTGCTGTCCTACATGAACGAGGTCTTCAGCGGGGCGCGCAACTATGCGCTCGACCTGCCGATCATCCCGGGGCCTGGCGGCATCGGCCGGGTCCGCGCCATCGGCCCGGACGCGACGAAGCTCAGCGTTGGCGACTGGGTGTTCTGCGACCCGACGGTGCGCTCACGCGACGACGCCGCAGCGCCCGACATTGCCCTGCAAGGACTCACCGCCCCCGGTGCCGGCGCCATGCGCCTGCAACAGCATTTCCGCCACGGCTCGTTCGCCGAGCAGATGCGGGTGCCGACGGAGAACGTGAAACGGCTCGGCCAAATCACGTCCGACGAAGCCACGCGATGGTGCGCGCTGGGGACGCTGCTGGTGCCCTATGGCGGTTTCCTTGCCGCCAATCTTCAGGCGGGCGAGACCGTGCTGGTGAGCGGGGCCACCGGCAATTTCGGCAGCGCGGCCGTCTCGGTCGCGCTTGCGATGGGCGCGGCCTGCGTGGTCGCGCCCGGCCGCAACGACAAGATCTTGGCCGACCTCGTCCGCCGCTTCGGCGACCGCGTCAAGCCGGTCAGGCTCTCCGGCAATGAGGACGACGACCGCGAGCGCATGAAGCGCGCGGCACGAGGGCCGATCGACTGCGTGCTCGACATCATGCCGCCCTCGGTGAGCACGAATGTGGTGCGCGCGGCGATCATGACGGTGCGTCCTTACGGCCGTGTCGTGCTGATGGGCGGTGTCGGCATGGCCGGCGGCGCCGGCCTCGAGCTGCCCTACCCCTGGATCATGCGCAATTGCATCAGCATCCACGGCGTCTGGATGTACCCGCCGGATGCGTCAGGCCGCCTGATCGCGCTGGTGCGCGCGGGACTGCTGAGGCTGGAGGAGTACGAGGCCACCGCCTTCGACCTCGACCACGCCAATGAGGCGGTAGCCCATGCCGCCGCCAATGGCGGACCGTTCAAACTGACGGTGATCCGGCCTTGAACGCCCCGGGGAGCGCCATTTTTTTAGTCAGTCCGGCCAAGCACTTGGCTACTGTGCATGGGGTTGTTTTCGCGGTTTTTACTCGAGCTCGACCACCTGGCCGTTCGACAGCGACACGCGGCGGTCCATGCGGCCGGCGAGCTCCATGTTGTGGGTCGCGATCAGCATGGAGACCTTGGTCGCCTTGACGAGCTGCATCAGGGCCTGGAAGACGTGGTCCGCGGTGTGCGGATCGAGATTGCCGGTCGGCTCGTCCGCGAACAGCACCCGCGGAGCATTGGCCACGGCGCGCGCGATCGCAACGCGCTGCTGCTCACCGCCCGACAGCTCAGACGGACGGTGCGTGATGCGCTCGCCGAGGCCGAGATAGCCCAGGATTTCCTTGGCGCGCTTGACGCTCTCGGACTTCTTGAGGCCGCGGATCATCTGCGGCATCATCACATTTTCGAGCGCCGAGAACTCCGGCAGCAGCCGGTGCGACTGGTAGACGAAGCCGATGTCGGTACGGCGAAGCTGGGTGCGCTCGATGTCGGGCAGTTGCGAGGTCGGCGCGCCATTGACGTAGACCTCGCCGGAATCAGGCGCTTCCAACAGTCCCGCAATGTGCAGCAGCGTCGACTTGCCCGAGCCGGACGGCGCCACCAGCGCGACGGACTGGCCCGCCCACAGCGCGAGCTTGGCGCCGTCGAGGATCGTCAGCGGCACCTCGCCCTGCAAGTACTGTCGCTTTATCTCGTGGAGATAAATGACCGGTACATCTTCCGCCCCCTGGCTCTCCATCAGCCCCTCACTCGTACCGCAGCGCTTCGACGGGATCGAGGCGCGCGGCGCGCCAAGACGGATACAGCGTCGCCAGGAACGATAGCGTCAGCGCCATGATGACGACGGCCGAGGTCTCGCCGATGTCGATCTCGGCGGGCAGCTTCGACAGGAAATACAGCTCTGGCGAAAATAGCTCGGTGCTGGTCAGCCAGGACAGGAATTGCCTGATCGATTCGATGTTCAGGCAGATCACCAGCCCGACGATGAAGCCGACCATCGTACCGACCACGCCGATCGAGGCGCCCGTGATCAGGAAGATGCGCATGATCGAGCCTTGCGAAGCCCCCATCGTGCGCAGGATCGCGATGTCGCTGCCCTTGTCCTTCACCAGCATGATCAGGCCGGAGACGATGTTGAGCGCCGCGACTAGCACGATCATGGTGAGGATCAGGAACATCACGTTGCGCTCGACCTGGAGCGCGTTGAAGAAGGTCGAGTTGCGCTGGCGCCAGTCCACCAGGAACACCGGCCGGCCCGCCGCCTCCGTCACGGCCTGGCGGAACGCGACGATCTGATCCGGATTGGTGGTGAAGACCTCGATCGAGGTGACGTCGTTGCTGCGGTTGAAATAGGCCTGCGCCTCCGCGAGCGGCATGAACACGAAGCCGAGATCATACTCGGACATTCCGATCTCGAACACCGCCGCGATCTTGTACGGTTTTATGCGCGGTGTCGTGCCCATCGGGGTGACCGCGCCCTTCGGCGCCACCAGCGTGATGCTGTCGCCGGCGTGCAGCGACAGCTGGTCGGCGAGGCGCCGGCCGATCGCGACCCCCTGCCCGTCGTCAAAGCCCTCGAGCGAACCCTGCTTGATGTTCTTGGCAATCGAGGTGAGGTTGTTGAGGTCGTCGGAGCGGATGCCGCGCACCAGCACGCCGGAGGCGTTCCACGGCGATGACGCCAGCGCCTGGCCATCCACCACGGGCGCTGCGAGCCGGATGCCCTGGACCTGGCTGAGGCGGTCGGCGACGTCCTTCCAGTCGGTCAGCGGCGACTCCAGCGGCTGGACCAGGATGTGGCCGTTGAGCCCGAGGATCTTGTCGAGCAGCTCCTTGCGGAAGCCGTTCATGACGGCCATGACGATGATCAGCGTCGCCACGCCCAGCATGATGCCGAGGAAGGAGAACCCGGCGATGACCGAGATGAATCCCTCCTTGCGGCGCGCCCGTAAGTAGCGCGCCGACAGCATCCACTCGAATGGCGCAAAAGGCGCGGTTTGAACGGTTTCGGTCATGGTCTCATCCATCGCTCGATAGTCCCATGATTCGGGGTCAAATGTGGCCGGATTGGCGGCCGCAATCTGGGGCGATGAACAATATTCAGCCGACCAGCCTTATCAGCCCACAAGTCTTGCGACCACGTCCGCAGGCGACATGGTCTCGCGGGCGCCGTCACTTCGCCGCTTGAGCTCGACCTTGCCGTCGGCGAGCCCTTTCGGCCCGATCATGATCTGCCAGGGAATGCCGATCAGGTCGGCGGCGGCGAATTTGGCTCCGGCGCGCTGGTCGGTGTCGTCGTAGAGCACGTCGACGCCCTTGGCGGACAGCTCCGCATAGAGCTTCTCGCAGGCCGCATCGACCGCCGCATCGCCCTGCTTGAGGTTGAGAATCGACACGCGGAACGGGGCAACGGCCTCCGGCCATTTGATGCCGGCATCGTCATGGCAGGCCTCGATGATGGCGCCGAGCAGGCGCGAGACGCCGACGCCGTAGGAGCCGCCATGGATCGGCACGTCGACCCCGTCGGGGCCCGCCACCAGCGCCTTCATCGCGTCGGAATATTTCGTGCCGAAATAGAAGATCTGCCCAACCTCGATCCCGCGGGTGTTCACCCGCTTGTCCGCGGGCACTTCCTGCTCGAAGCGCGCCGCGTCGTGAACGTCTTCCGTCGCCGCATAGACCGAGGTCCATTGCTTGATGATCGGCGTCAAATCGCTCTCGTAGTCGACGTCCTCGCCCGGCACCGGCAGGTCCAGCACGTCGCGATTGATGAACACGCCGGATTCGCCGGTCTCGGCGAGCACGATGAACTCGTGGCTGAGATCGCCGCCGATCGGGCCGGTCTCGGCGCGCATCGGGATCGCCTTCAGCCCCATCCGCGCGAAGGTGCGCAAATACGCCACGAACATCTTGTTGTAGGCGACGCGCGCCGCGGCCTCGTTGAGGTCGAACGAATAGGCATCCTTCATCAGGAACTCGCGGCCGCGCATCACGCCAAAGCGGGGACGCTGCTCGTCGCGGAATTTCCACTGAATATGATAGAGATTCAGCGGCAGGCTCTTGTAGGACTTCACATAGGCGCGGAAGATCTCGGTGATCATTTCCTCGTTGGTCGGCCCGTATAGCAGCTCACGCTTGTGCCGGTCGGCGATGCGCAGCATCTCGGGGCCATAGGCATCGTAGCGGCCGCTCTCGCGCCAGAGATCGGCAAGCTGAAGCGTCGGCATCAACAGTTCCAGCGCGCCGGAGCGGTCCTGCTCCTCGCGCACGATCTGCTCGATCTTCTTGAGCACGCGGAAGCCGAGCGGCAGCCAAGCGTAGATGCCGGCGGCCTCCTGCCGGATCATGCCGGCACGCAGCATCAGCCGATGCGAGACGATCTCCGCCTCTTTCGGATTTTCCTTCAGGATGGGCAGAAAGAACCGCGACAACCGCATGGCAATACTCGAGGAATCAGTGATGGCTTGCAGTGAAACCGGATTGGGAGCCAAAACACAAGACCGGGAATGAGGAAAACCCGCTAACACAGCGGAATTCCTGTCATTTTTCCGTCGACTTCAGGTTCGACGTGATGCGCCGAAGAGCCCGATTCAGGGCGCCGCCACCTCGAGCTCGTCCTCCAGCGTGATCTTCTCGAAATCGCTCAAGAGCGCGTCGATCCGCACATGCCAGCGGCCGGCAAAGGGCAGCTCGACCTTGCGCACGTGCCAGTAGCGGTCCGGCCCGCGCGAGGCGTCCCGCTCCATCGGCTCGATGCCGCGTTCGGGCAGGCTCAGCGTCAGCGTCACCTCCTTGGCCTCAAGCACCGCCCCCTCGCCGGTCATGAGCTGCAGCACGAAATCGTCGATACCCGCCTTACCCGGCGAGACCAGGACCTGGAACATCGCCCTGTCGGTGTGGATGTGGATCGCCAGCGGCGTCTCTGGAATGATCGTCCGCGGCGGCGGCGTGAAGCGCCAGCCGGCCACGACGGCGAAGATGCCGAGCGCGATGGCGCATTCGAGCACGATCGAGCGCTTCAGGCTCTGCGCGGCCTTGTGATCCCCCGCCAGAGCCGGAGTCAGGCGAAAGCGGTTGAGCGCGGCAAGCGCCAGCAGCACGAGCACCAGCGCCAGCTTGATCGAGAGGATGAGTCCATACCGAGTCTCGACCAATGCGGACGGCTTCTCAAGCTGGACGATGGCGAGCGCGAGGCCGGTCAATGCCAGAACGCCAACGGCCAGCGCGGCGATGCGGGAGAAGCGGTTCACGACAGGCAATGCCGCGGCCGATGTCTTTGACAACAGGGCGACCAGCGGCGCGAGGGCCCCAATCCAAAAGGCCACACCGAGACCATGGAGAAAGATTGTCGGGCGGGTCAACAGTTCGGGCGGTGCCGTAGCGGCGTGCCCGGTCATGGCCAGCGACAAGCCGACGCCGACGAAGGCAATGATCGCCAGAGCGCGCGCGCACCACGCGTGGCCTAGCGCCAGCAGCGCGAACAGCATTGCAGCGATGGCCACGAGCAAGGCTGGGCCCGCGCTGGTCCCGGATGCGACTTTCCAGGGAGCCATCGTCGCGAGAGCGGACAGCGGTAGGCCGAGGAGATCCAGCCCCAACACGCCAATGGACACCACCGCGCTCGTGAGGCCGATGGCGAGCGCCACGCGCGGAACGGTCATGCCGGTCATCGACCACGCAACCCAGCGAGCAAAGAACACGCCGCCGACGCCGACGAACAGGCCAAGATTGAGACCGACCCGCGCCAGCCAGATCAGCACGTTCAATCCGCCATCGGCGTTTGCGGGAGGTTGCGTCCCCGTCGGCGTGCCGATCGAGAAGATCGCCGATCCCGCGACGGGATGGCCGTCCTGCGAAATGACGCGATAGCTGACGACGGCCGTGCCCTGCGGCAGGTCCGCCGGCATCACGACCGAGATGGTCTCGCCCGATGCGTTGACGCGCACATCATCCCGCGCCCTGCCCGCGCCGTCGATCAGCCGGATCGCGCCCGGCGTCACTGTCTCATTGAAGCGCAACTCCACCGCCTTTGGCGCGCTCGCGAGCATGCTGCCGCTCGCCGGCTCGACCGCGACCAGCGCCGCGTGCGCCGAGACGCCGGTTGCGAAGCCGACGACGAGGAGCAGCGTCGCGAGCGCGGCGAGCAGGCGCATCAGGGTTTTGGCAGGAGTTTTACGCCCGGCGCCGGTGACTTGCCCTCGTGCGAATGCCCGGCCCCCTCCGCGGGGATCTCGATCCAGCGGCTGACGCCGGTCTCGCATTCCTGGATTACGGGAAAGTACAGGATTGTGTTCGGTTTGAGCGTGTCGGTCAGGGCCGTGTGCATGACGAACTCGTCATAGTTCTTGTCCGGCAGCTTGCCGCCGGACCAAGTCACCTCCTTGACGCCGGAGGAGAGCCTGTTGCCGTGATAATCGTATTCGCCGGCGTATTTGCCCTCGACCACGTCAACACTCCAGCCCGCCTTCGGCATCGGTTTCACCGCGATCACGCCTTCCGGGATCTGCACCCGGATTTTCACCGTGGGCGAGCCCGCGCAGCCGTGCGGGACGGCGAAGACGGCCTTGTAGGAAGCACCGACCGTGGCCTGCTTGCCTTCGAGGAAGACGTGCGCGGTCGCTGGCGTTGCCGCAAAGACGCTCAGAAAGATCAGCCAGGTTCGCTTCGACATATTGGGTCTCCCGAAGGTCCAGATCATGCTCGTCACATCTTCATTCCCGAATGATCCGGCATTTTCTTCATCATGTGCCCGCCCTCGCCCGGCGCCTGGGCGCCGACGCCCTGTACGTCGAGGGAGACGGCGACCTTGCCGGCCTTCTCGAACTGAAGCGTCACCGGCACCTTGTCGCCCTGCTTGAAGGGGCCCTTCAGCTCCTGCAGCATCAGGTGGTAGCCGCCGGGGGCGAACTTCACCGTCTTGCCGGGATCGATCACGAGACCCTTGTCGAGCAGACGCATCTTCATCACGCCATTGTCCATCGCCATCTCGTGGACCTCAGCCTTCCCCGCGATCTCGGCGGAGACGCCGACCAGCTTGTCGGCCACTGTGCCCTTGTTCTCGATGGTGAGATAGCCGCCGGCGACCTTAGCGCCGCCCGGTGTCGCCCGGCTCCACGCCTGCGAGATGACGAGATCGCCCGCCTTGACGTCGTCGGCCCGCGCGACGGCACAGCCGGTCAGCAACAGTGAAATTGCAAGGAGAGTTCGTCCGATAGTCTTCATGTTGATTGCCTCTTTCACGATTGATCGGGCCGAGAATGGCCCTGCATTCTTCCGCGACACCCTTCCGCTGCCTTCAGCATCGGCATTCGGAACGCCGGCCTGCCGCGGAGCCGAACATAGACCCAAGTGCCATTTGCCCGTCACCATCGATATCTCATTCCAGCGTACACTGCTCTTCCCGTACCCGGCTCAAACAATGCTGACGTCGCCGTCGCTCGATCGATGATGCTCGCGCTGGCTATGTAGGTCTTGTTGGTGAGATTGCGCCCCTCGATGTAGGCAGACATCGGGCCGCCATTGTCGAACCCGGCTTTCAATCCCAACAAGGCGTAAGGCTCTGTCGTCAGCGTGTTCATGCTGTCCACAAAGTAGGCCTGTGGCACCCATTCGACGTTGGGTCCAACATAGAAACCGGTAGGGTGCTTGTAGAGAAGCTCCGCGCGCAAATAGTGACTTGGGGCTCCCGGCAATCGATTGTTTCCGAAAGTGGGATCTTTGTCGAAGCGGAAGTCGTTGAAGGAATAAGCGACATTCAGCCAGATTTTGTCCGGCGCCGGGCCGTTGACGAAGATGTCACGAAAGATTGCTGCGCCCGCGCCGGCCTCGATGCCTTGATGGATGGTGTGGTCGGCATTGGTCACATTGCAGTTGCCAAAAGCACTATAGAGGCATTGCAGTTCGTCGCGAATGTTGGCCCGGTACGCCGTCAGTTCCCAGGCGTAATCAGGCCGCTTCATGCGAGACCCGATTTCGTACGTGGTCGCAATCTGCGGGCGGATGCTGGTGAACGGAATCGTCGGAATGCCAGGACCAATCGCGCTTTCGCCGAAGCTCGGCACCTCGGCGCTCCGCGAGACATTGGCGAAGGCCTGCCAGGCGGGATCGATTTGCCACAACAGACCGCCTTTCGGCGACCAGACATTAAAGCGCGTTGCCCCCGATTGATCCCCGTCGCTGAGGAAACGATCCTGCCGATTGCGGGTCGCGTACAGAAATTGCGTGCCGCCGATCACCGCAAGATTTGGAATGACGTAGAAGCTGTCTTCGACATAGGCGGAGGTATTCTCCGACCGATCGATCGAGGAAGAAAGCAGTGCACCCTTCTGCCCGCCAATGTTGGCGAACTGCTGGTTGTCGATGCTGCCGTTCAGCACATAGACGCCCGCGACCAACCTGTTGCGGAAGCCGCCAATGGTGCGGTCATCCGTGATCTTCGCGAATCCTCCATAGTCCTTGTAACGGTAGTCCAGCCACTGGAAAATCGGATGCATCAAATGGCGATCGACACCAAAGGCGCCGAATTCGACTTTGGTGTCATCGAAACGAACGGTGGTTTTGTTGGCGAGCCTGACAGTATCGATATTGCGCTGCTGATCCATCGCAACATTCGCGGGTGCAGCAGCTTCCGGATCGGTCAAAGCGGATGTCTTGGTCACGGTACCCGGGATTCGCTGCCGGACTTCGTTGGCATTGAGGTAGAACCGGGTCTCGACATCCGGTGAGAACTGATACCCAATATTGCCGCTCAAACGGTTGCTCGAGCCAAAACTGTGATCGCGAAAACCGTCCGCGGCCTGCGCGGAAGCGGTCACGAAACCGTCCCACCGCCCGTTGACGCCTCCTGCGTTCGCCTGAAGGCGTTTGTAGCCGAATCCTCCGACATCGAAGGACACACCATTCGGAAACGAGTCGCGGCCGGTCGGAGTCACGAAGTTGATCGCGCCTCCGAGCGAATTGGCGCCAAACTGAAGCGCGTTGCCGCCCTTGAAGACTTCGACATATTTGTAGGCGCTCGGATCGATCTCCTGGAAATCGCCATAACCATCCGCGGTGTTGATCGGAATGCCGTCCATATAGAGCTGCACGCCGCGCAGATGAAAATTGCGCGACAGGCCGGACCCGCGAATCGAAAGGCGGGTGTCGTCGCCCCATTTGGGCTGGGCGTACACGCCGGGCACGTAATCCAGAACATCCTTGATCGTGTTGGACGGCGTCGAGTTCCTGTACGCATCGGCCGAGACGAGCGCCACGCCGCCCGGAGTCTGGTTAATCTCCGCCAGCGCTTGTTGCGCAGTCAGAACCGTCAGGGCACCCGGAGCCCCTGCACTCTGTTCGCTCGCGGTTTGCTGCGGCGATGGGGTCGTTCGCAGGCTTCGCGTGACGCGGGCCGATCGCGCAGAATTGCGTGGCGATCGGACGGCCGACGCACGCTTCTGCTGAGGCGCCTCAACTGTGATAGGCGGCAGCACTGCGCTGCTGCTTTGGGCAAAGGCTCCGTTCGATGATGCAAGCAGCGCGGCCTGAATGGCAACGACGCTCACACCACGGCGGGCATGACAACGTAACATGGGGCATTCCTGACGCCGGGCTTTCTCTCCGGCCTTTCGACAGCATTAATCGCCTACGGCGGACCGCGGCGATCACGAGAGTCGTCAGGAAAATTGAGGCGGTGCGCGCGCCTGCGCGTTTGTGCCTTTATGGGCCGCCCCGGCGGATGCCTCCGCCGCGTGCCACACCACGCGTTCGGCATGGCGGAAGGGAACGGAGAGCGCGGCATGCGGCGGCGAATCGAGCGACGCGCCCACCTGCGCCAGGCAACAGAGGGCACACGCACCGGCATGTGCGACCGGCGTACCCGCTGGGTCGTTCAGGCCGCCCTGCTCGCTCGCGCTGTGGCAGATGACGGCGGCGGACAACGGATCGGCCACGGCTTGGCCGGCCGCCAGACAGGCGGCAATCGGCGCCAGCACCTGCATCACCAGGGCGAGCAGGACCAGAGGTAGGAATTTTTGCAGCCGTGCGCGCATCCGCCGAACCATTCGTTCGTCTACTAACTAAACACCGCGCTATGGCCGAGTCGAGCCCGGTTCCGCCGCCTTCTTAATCCAGCGCAAACTTCCCGGAAAACCGTGGTCCGACCGCCCACAGGAGGGAACCTCCGGCATTTGAGGCAGTCGAGCCGATGGCCCATCCACAGATTTCTTATGTTTGTCATATGCTTACCCGGCCGGCAGCCCGATCATTTCGTCAATTGCTCGAATTTTGAACATTCGTTGCCGAAAATGATGACAAGTGAGAAAAGTTGATCTAGCATCCCCTTGCTCAGGCTGGCCGCGAGGTCGAAGTCTGGTGGTCCAAGTCTCGGGAGGAGCCCCTGACGCGCAAAATGCAGCGTCGCCCCGCCAATCAAGATCAAATCTTAGAATCGGGGATAATAGGGTCGACACAATTTTCGAGCGGGGCTAGGGCCCCGCTCTTTTTTTGTCTGAATGGCCACAGCGCCGATGAACCTGTCTCCCAATCCGATCGAACAGAGCTTTGAACTTGCAGCCTCGCGCTGCATCGACCTCACGCCACTCGTCTATCGACGGCTGTTCGAACAGCATCCCGAAACGCGGGCGATGTTCCGCAAACAAGGCAGCGAACTCGTGATGGGCTCGATGCTGGCACTCACGATCGAGGCGATTCTCGACTTCGCCGGTGATCGCCGTGGGCAATTCCGGCTGATCGCATGCGAGGTCGTGTCGCACGATGGCTACGGCACGCCGCGCGAGCTGTTCACTGCCTTCTTCGCCGTCGTCAGGGACACGCTGCGCGATCTTCTCGGCGATGAATGGTCGTCGGACATCGCGCAGGCCTGGGACCGACTGCTCATCGAGATCGACGCGTTCGCCGGCGCCCCGGCCTGACGATTTGCGCTGCACCAACGCGTCTCGCGGCGATCCCGCCGTTGATTGCGGATTGAGTGGCGCCAACTCTTGTGAGACACTTTCGGACATCGGTCGCGCAATCAATGACGCGTCGAAAATAGAATTGTATGGGAGCGAGCGATGTCCGGGACGAAAGATTTCTCGACGACGAGGCGCGATCTTCTTCAGGCGGCAGCAATCGCCGGCGCCGCGACTGCCATCCTCGGCAGCATGGGCATAAACCCCGCCCTTGCAGCCGAAGTCGGACGCAGCGAGAAGCCGCTGAAAGCGGCGTTCTCCAACGCAGGCCTCCAGGCGACCTGGTGCGCGCAGGGCAAGCAGGCGGCGGAATTCTGGGGCAAGCTGTTCAATGTCGAAGTCACCTGGTTCGACGGCCAGCTCGATGCCGTGAAGCAGCGCGCGGCGATCGACAACATGGCGTCGCAGAAATGGGACTTCGTCGCGATCCAGGCTTTTGGCATCGGCACCCTCACCCAGCCGGTGCAGAAGATGATCGACGCCGGCACGCCCGTGATCGACATGGACACGCTGATTGCGCCGCTGGACCAGATCAATGTCCACTCCTTCCTCGCCCCTGACAACGAGTTCATGGGCGCCTCGGTGACGCAGGCGCTCTGCAACGCCATGGGCGGCAAGGGCAAGATCATCATGACGCAAGGAGCCCTCGGCCACACCGGCGCGCAGGGCCGCGCCAAGGGCTTCAACAACGTCGTGAAGCAATTCCCCGGCATTGAGGTGCTGGACACGCAGCCGGCCGACTGGGATGTGTCGAAGACCGCACGTCTTTGGGAAACCTACCTGACGAAGTACCCGCAGATCGACGCGGCGTTCTTCCACAATGACGACATGGCGCTCGCCGCCGCCAACATCATGAAGGCGCGGGGCCGCACCAACATCCTGATTGGCGGCGTCGATGCGATGCCACCGGCGATCCAGGCGGTCAGCGAAGGCCGCATGTTTGCCACCGTCCGCAATCCGTCCTGCCGAATCCATGGCGGCGCGATCATCGCGGGCGTTTCCGCCGTAGTCGGCGGCGAAAAGAGCGGACAGGGCATTCCGAAGAACGTCGTTACCGACGGACCGGTCGTCACCAAGGCCAACGCCGCCGGGATGCAGTGGATGCAGGATCATTTCCTGATCTGAGTCTCCATGCGAGAGGATCGTTCGCCCATCCTGGAACTGCAGGGCATCACGAAGAGCTTCGGCGGCGTCGAGGCGCTTCGTGGTGTTGACTTCGCGCTCTCACCCGGCGAGATCCACGGTCTCGTCGGCGAGAACGGCGCGGGAAAAAGCACGCTGATGAAGATCATCGCCGGCGTGCACACAGAATTCTCCGGCCGCTTCCTGATCGACGGACAGGAGACGCATTTCCGCTCGGCCCGCGACGCGCACAGCGCCGGCATCGCCATGGTGCACCAGGAGCTGTCGGTCGCGCCCGACCTCACGGTCGCGGAGAACGTGTTTCTGGGCAACCAGCCGACCAACCGGCTCGGCCTGGTGCAATGGCGGCGGATGGCGCGCGAGGCCGGCGAGCAGCTCGCCCGCTTCGGCATCGATGTCGATCCGATGAGCAGGCTGGGTGACTTACCGATCGGGCTCCAGCAGCTGATCGAGATCGCCCGCGTGCTGTTCTCCGGCGCACGCATCGTCATCCTGGACGAGCCGACGTCCGCCCTCTCCCCGCCCGAGGTCGAGCGACTGTTCGCGACGCTGCGGCGCCTGCGCGAGGAAGGCACGGCGATCGTCTTCATCTCGCATTTCATCGAGGACATCTTGCGCGTGTCCGACACGGTGACTGTGTTCCGCAACGGGCGGAAGGTCGCGGAGACCGCAAGTGCGGCGACCAGCAAGGGCGCGCTGATCGAGGCCATGATCGGTCGCGGCGGCGAAGCGCTCGAGCACAGCTACAGCGACGATCTGATGCTGCCGCAGCCGAGCGACAGCTCGGTGGTCCTGAAGGTCAACCAATTGTCGCTGGCCCGCAGCCTGAAGGACATCTCCTTCGAGGCGCGCGCCGGCGAAGTGCTCGGCATCTACGGCTTCATGGGCTGTGGCCAGCAGGAATTATCCCGCATCCTGTTCGGCAAGCTGAAGCCGGACGGCGGCACGCTCGCGGTCGAGGGCAAGCCCAAGACTTTCGCGAGCACGGCAGCGGCGCGGCGCGCCGGCGTGGCGCTGGTGCCCGAGAGCCGGCGGGCGATGCTGTTTCACCAGGAGCCGGTCTACAAGAACATCTCGATCAGCATCCTCGATCGCATCTCGGCGTTGCTGCTGAAGCCGGCGCAGGAGCGCGACATCGCAAAGCGCCAGGTCGAGCAGCTCCAGATCAGACCGCCGGTGGTCGGCCTCGATCTCGGCATGCTCTCCGGCGGCAATCAGCAGAAAGTCGCGCTGGCGAAATGGCTGACCTATCCGCCCAAACTCCTGGTGCTGTGCGAGCCCACCCGCGGCATGGATGTCGGCGCCAAGAACGACGTCATCAACATCGTCCGCGATCTCCGCGCCAAAGGGCTTGCGATCATCGTGCTGTCGACCGAGCCGGAAACGGTGCTGTCACTGGCTGACCGCATCCTCGTGCTCAAGCGCGGCGCATTGGTGCGGGAGTTCACGAACGAGCCGGTCAGCAAGGACCGCCTGCTGGAAGCGGCGTGACGGAGAAGCACGATGGCGAGCAGTGACACGGCTTTGGCGGCGGGGCAGCGGGCGCGGGGGCTTGCGCCCTTCCTGCGCTCGCAGATGCGCAACATCGCCCCGTTCCTGACGCTGATTTTTCTGTCCGGCTTCTTTGCACTGGCCAGCCCCTCCTTCGCGACGCTGGACAATCTCGGCAACATCCTGACGCAGGTGTCGGTCACGGGAATCATCGCCGTCGGCCTCACCTTCGTGATCCTCTGCGCGGAGATCGACCTCTCGATCGCCAGCATCGCCAACGTCACGGGCATCGCGGTCGCCTACTTCACGCTCCAGGAATCCTACGTCAACATTCCCAACATTCCCCTGCCCGGAGCAGCGGCGATCCTGCTGGCTATTTTGCTCTGCGCGTTGCTCGGCCTCGTCAATGCGCTCGGGCTGACCGTGATCGGCATCCCCTCCTTCATCATGACGTTGGCGATGATGCAGATCGCGGCCGGCATCTCGGCGCTGCTGGTGCGCGGCCAGATCGCCTACAAGGTGCCCGGCGTGATTACCACGCTCGGCTCCGGCTCGATCGGCGGCATCCCATGGATCGTCATCGTCGCCGCGATCATGCTGCTTGGCGGCCATCTGGTGCTGACCTACACGCGCTTCGGCCGCTACGTCTACATGGTCGGCGGCAACCGCGAGGCGGCCGAATATTCCGGCCTCAACGTCAAGCTCATCCTCGGCGCGGTGATGGTCATTTCGGCAGTGTGCTCCGGGATCGGCGGCATGCTCGGTGTCGCCCATTTCGGCAGCGCGCAGCAGAACGAGTTCGATACCTATCTGCTCGACTCCATCGCCGCCGTCGTGGTCGGCGGCACCAGCCTGTTCGGCGGCCGCGGCGGCATCGGCAACACCATCGTCGGGCTGTTCGTGCTCGGCGTTCTCAACAACGGCCTCGACCACGTCAACATCGACAGCTTCCTGAAGATCCTGATCCGCGGCCTGATCCTGCTGGCGGCGCTTGTCATCAATGTCTATGCGCAGCGGCTGAGGGAAAAGGCGGTGGAATAGCCGCCCCTCAAAACCAAAAGCGCGAAAACAACCCCATGCACAGTAGAGACTGTGAGGGACTTCAACGACTTACAAAAACCCGAAATTGTGTAGCAGCGACCGTGGCGGCGTTTGACTCGTCGGGCAAAACAGGAGCATGATGTCATCGTGGCGGTGTGCGCAGGTCGGCTCCGGACAGCGCCCCAACCTCCGTCATTGCGAGCGCAGCGAAGCAATCCAGACTGCCGCCGCGGAAAGATTCTGGATTGCTTCGCTGCGCTTGCAATGACGACGTGACCGCAGGGGCAATCCAGCCTCACCTTCGATCGCGGAGCATGAGACCGCGGCCTAGCTCTCGGCCTAGTCATCCGACCCAAGCCGCGAGAACCGGAAATTGCAGTGGCTCGCACCGCCCGCTAGCGTCTGTGTCCTCTCCAGGCGGATGCCTCGCGCTGCGCAGGCGACGAAATCGAGCCCGCAAATATTCGGCAGGGCGTCCTTGTCTCCATGGCGCGCCGCGAGCTTGCAGAAGCCGCAAGCCTTGTAGTTGATGCCGAATTCAAAACTGTCACCCGTATCAGGCTCGACGAAATCATAGACGAAATCTTCCGGAAATTCGGTCTGATGGCTTTCGGTCGTGCTTCTCGCCGCCTGCTCGCGTAGCAGGGCCTGGTTCTCCGGCGACATGAATTGACGCCCCGAGGCGAGACGTTGCGCTTCCGATACGGTGAGCAATTGCGCCTTGTAGGTTTCTCGCTCGATCTCGCCGATCACAGCCACCGGCACGCCGTGGCGCCGCAGCACCCGGCTGATGGCCATGAAGCCCATCAACCGCATGAAGAAATCGCTCATGCGGCTCGCAGCGCCGCCGACATAGGGCATTTGGGTGAGCACGATTTCGAATTCGTCCATCACCTCCCGCCTGATGCCGTCGATGTCCGAAAGCTGCGCGCGCTCGCGCAACATCGCTTCGGCCAGGTCGAGCCGATCGCGCATGGCGGCCTCCATGGCACCGCGATGCGCTTCGTAAAACGGATGGATGATCTCAGCCATGGGACACCTGATATGATTGGCTCATTGCAAAGTCGGCCGGTTTCACTCGGCGGCGATCGCCTCGATCTCCAGCAGCCATTTGCTGTCGACGGTCTCGACAATCACGACCGTCAGCGCGGGCTGGTGTTCGCCCAGCATCGCGCGACGAATGGAGCGGTTGGTCACGAGTTGAGCGCGGTCGGTCAGGAACGTGGTGACCTTGACCAGATGCGCGACGCCAAGGCCCGCGGCGGCGAGCACCTCGATCAAATTGCGCCAGGCCTGCTCGCACTGCGCCTCAAAACCGTCAGGGACGGTGCCGTCGGATCTCTGGGGCACCTGGCCGCTGATGAACAACAGGCGGCGATGCTGCGTCAGTTCAAGTCCCATGCAGTAGCCGCCGGCGGGAGCATGGACCGTTGCGGGATTGTGGCTGACGATGTGAGCTGGGGACATAGGATTTCTCCGGATTGCAGGTCGATCGTATCCGGCGCCGTCACCGCTTCGCAAAGCATCATCGCTGCGGCTCAGCGCAAGAAAATCTATTGCAAGGCCACAGCTCATCGGTGTCAAAATGGAGACCGATGACCTACATCCTTCCCCCACTCAACGCGCTCCGCGCGTTCGAAGCCGCCGCCCGGCATCTCAGCTTCAAGCTGGCCGCGCACGAGCTACACGTGACGCCCGCCGCCGTGGGGCAGCAGGTGAAGGCGCTGGAGGCGCGCCTCGGCGTGCAGCTGTTCGAGCGGCTGCACAAGCAGCTCATCCTCACCGTCGCCGGTCAGGCCTATCTGCCCGGGGTCTCCGAAGGCTTTCGCCACATTGCGGATGCGACCTCACAATTGAGGCCGGCAGGTGCGGTGCTGCTGCAATTGGGCATCCATGGCAGCTTCGACCTCCGCCGCCTCGATCTCGCGGCGTTTCGCAGCACGCATGCGGAGATCGGCTTACGGGTGCTGCATCCGGCCGGCCTGCACGAATTGGTCGAAGGCAAGGTCGACCTGCTGATCGCTCGCGGCCTCGGCCACCATCCGGGCTATCGCTGCGACCGGGTCGATGAGGGATCGGGTCTGGGTGATTGGCTCGTTGCGCCTGAAGGCACCGCGGATTGTCCCGAGATCGTCAGCTTCCGCGCGTGGCTGCGGGCGCTGCCGGCCCGGAACGCGCTCGGAAATCGTCGCCCTCGACTGGTCGGCGGCGTCGGGAGCTGAAAATGACCCAAAGGCGACATAATCGCTTGATTCAAGTTGTCTTCTTGTGAGGTGAAGCTACCGGGGCAAATGATGGGTCGCGCCAAGCTCGTTCTCGCTATTTGTTTCTTCTTCTTTGGGCTGACCGCGGCAAACGCTGCGGGGGTCAGAAATTTCGACATTCCCGCTGCCGCGGCCGGGCCGGCGATCAGGCTGCTGGTCTGGACACCATGCGCCGAGCCTCCAAAAGAGATGGACGCACGTGGTGCCATTTTCTTCGCCGTACCCGGGTGCTCGGTGACTGGCGAAAAGCTTCCTCTTATCGTGATATCGCATGGCAGGAGAGGATGGTTCGGTGGTCACCACGACACGGCCGCGGCGCTGGCCGATGCTGGTTTTGTCGTCGCTGCGCTCAATCATCCCGGTGACACCTGGCGCGATGCCAGCCGTACCGACAGCCTTTCCGTGCTCGTCGAACGCCCCGCGGATATCAAGCGACTGATCGACTACATGCTCGAAAGCTGGCCCGATGCATCGCG
The DNA here is from genome assembly GCF_055811035.1 of Bradyrhizobium sp. MI1.10. Classification (NCBI taxonomy): domain Bacteria; kingdom Pseudomonadati; phylum Pseudomonadota; class Alphaproteobacteria; order Hyphomicrobiales; family Nitrobacteraceae; genus Bradyrhizobium; species Bradyrhizobium sp. MI1.10. The sequence continues at coordinate 195,105 of NZ_JBVVPN010000002.1, read as the reverse complement.
CATCGACGCCCGGCACATTGGCCTCTACGGCTTCTCGTTTGGCGGCTATACGGGTCTCGCCGTCATCGGCGGCAATCCAGAATTACGAAAGGGCTTGTCCAATTGCGCGACATCGAGCCTGTTGGCTTGCAAGCAGCTTGAAAGCGGCGAGGTGCCGGGCCAACCGATCACACCTGACCCCCGCGTCATAGCCGCAGTTATTGCCGATCCTTATCCGGCTTTTGTTTTCTCCGAGGAGAACCTGAAGAAAATAGCGATACCGGTGCAACTATGGAGTTCCGATCCGGCGCAAAATGCTGACGGACTCTCCGGATGCTGTGCTTCAACGATCAAACAACGGCTCCCGGCGCCGGATTATCACTTCGTGGCCAACGCCAAACACTTCTCTTTTCTTGCCACTTGCATCCCGAAGGAGACGCAGGCCAACCCTACCGCTTGCACCGATGCGCCGAATTTCGACCGTGTCGATTTTCATCGGAGTTTCCACACCGACGTCGTGGCGTTTTACCGCAAGCACTTCGCTGACGGTGCTGGCCAATAGCGATACCGCTCTAACTGTTCCATTTATGGCCTGCACCGACAGCACTGAGCCTCGGGGAAACGATGTCTCAAGGCGGGGAGCGCGCGGAAATTACGCCGACGAGAGGCATTCGGCTAGTCCGCGACGTGGTGTTGGCTCGACTGAGGTGACGGCGCTCGAAACTTTGCGGTGCTGCCGCTTGATGGCGAAGCTAACTGCTACCGTGCGGTCCGGGAATTGGCTCGAAGTCGGGATCAGGCCGCCTGGATGACGGCCCAAACCAGACAACTTAAGCGTGCGCGACTAGCCAAGCGCGTCGCAATGGGACAGAATGACGGTCATTACCGGGCATAAGCTGAGATCATGACAGAGCCGCCGACCGCACCGTTTGCGCCCTTCGAATGGATGCTCTCAGCTCGCTATTTGCGGGCGCGCCGCAAGGACGGCTTTATCTCGGTCATCGCCGGATTTTCGTTTCTCGGCATTATGCTTGGCGTTGCCACGCTAATCATTGTCATGGCCGTCATGAACGGCTTCCGCAAAGAGCTTCTAGACAAGATCCTCGGTCTCAACGGTCACATTCTAGTCCAGCCGCTGGAAACACCTCTAACCGACTGGAAGGATATGGCCGAGCGTCTCAGCCTGGTGCCAGGTATCCGCTTGGCCGCGCCTGTCGTCGACGGCACCGCGCTAGCGTCGTCTTCCGGCGCATCTGGAGTTCTGGTGCGTGGCATTCGCGCCGACGATCTTAAGAAGCTCACCTCTATCGCCGACAACATCAAGCAAGGATCGATCGAAGGCTTTGACGAGAACCAGGGGGTTGCCATCGGGCAGCGCCTCGCCGATCAGCTCTCGCTCCATGCCGGTGACGCCATCACGCTCGTTGCGCAACACGGCGCGGTCACCCCGATGGGGGTTATGCCGCGGATCAAGAAGTGTGAAGTCAGAGCCATATTCGAGATTGGTATGTCTGAATATGATGCGAGCATGGTCTTCATGCCAATCGCAGAGGCTCAGTCGTACTTCAACCGCGACAAGGACGTGACTGCGGTCGAGATCTTTACAGCCGATCCCGCTCGCATCGATCAGTTTCGCAAGGCTGTGACGGAAGCAGCCGGGCGGCCAGTCTTCCTAGTGGACTGGCGGCAGCGGAACTCGACCTTCTTCAATGCGCTTCAGGTCGAGCGCAATGTGATGTTTCTGATTCTGACCATGATTGTGCTGGTAGCTGCGTTGAATATCGTATCTGGGCTCATCATGTTGGTGAAGGATAAGGGCAGCGATATAGCGATCCTCAGGACCATGGGTGCTTCACGAGGCTCGATCATGCGGATATTCCTGATTACGGGTGCTTCGATCGGCGTCGTGGGAACGTCGGTCGGGTTGGTCGTTGGGCTTCTCGTCTGTCTTAATATCGATTCGATCCGACAGTTTCTATCCTGGCTGACCAGCGCCGACTTGTTCCCGAGAGAACTCTATTTTCTCTCGAAGCTGCCAGCGGAGATTGATTTCGGGGAGACCAGCGCGGTCTTGATCATGGCGCTAACCCTGTCGCTTCTCGCAACGCTCTACCCATCGTGGCACGCCGCCCGGCTCGATCCCGTGGAAGCGCTTAGGCGGTGAGATCGACAATTGTTGTGGTCCCATGATGCCGAACCTAATTCCATCATGGCGTCGATCGCGCGTCTGGGAAGCGCGGATTGGCCCCCCTAAAGATATCAGGTCTGGGTGATTGGCTGATTGCGCCTGAGGGTACCGCGGATTGTCCCGAGATCGTCAGCTTCCGCGAATGGCTGCGTGCCCTGCCCGTCGGGAAGGCGCTCGCAAATCCCCGCCCTCGTCTGGTCGGCGTCAGACGATAGGCTCAACCGACAATCGATAGCCTCGCCGCGATGCCATTTCACATGTCGTTGGCGGATATCGATAGCACCAGACATCATAGGTTCTGGAGAGCCGAAACCGTCGACCGCCTCTGTCGCGTCAGGTCGAAACCGATTCCGTTCCACGCCTCGCGTGCCAACCAGATTTTCCCTCAACACGACTGCCGCCCATGCACTCCACAAGATAGTCCACGAATACTCGGACGCGAGCAGGCATGTTCGGCCCGCCGACGAAGACGGCGTGGAAGATCTCCTTGTCACCAGGATTGAACGGTTCGAGAAGCGGGACCAGGCGCCCCTCCGCGATCGCGTCCCCGAGACTGAAATTGCCGACACGGGCGATGCCGACGCCGTCGAGCGCCAGCTGGCCCAGTGTCTCGCCACTGTTCGCCTCGATGGCGCCTCGCACCTTCAGGGCGAAGTCGACTCCGTCCCGGCGGAACGGCCAAACCGGCTCGGCCCGGCGAAAACTGAAATTCAGGCAATTGTGGTTGTAGAGCTCTTCCGGCGTTTCGGGCACGCCCCAGCGCGCCAGGTAGTCCGGCGAGGCGACGATGGTTCGGCCGTTCTCGCTGAGGCGCCGCGCCGTGAGCGCGCTGTCAGTCAGCGGACCGCCGCGAACCGCCACATCCGCCTGCCCCGCAGCGACGTCAACGATCCCGTCGCCAAGATTGATGTCGACCACGATGTTCGGATAGCGGCGCACGAACTCGCCAAGCAGAGGCACGATGCAAAGACGCCCGTGGGAGACCGCAGCGCTGACCCGGATGCGGCCGCGCGGCGAACCCTGGTCGGAGATCGCCTGCTCGGCTTCGTCGAGATCGGCGAGAATGCGGCGGGCCGCGCTGAGATAGGCGCGGCCTTCCGCGGTCGGCGTCAACGCGCGCGTCGTCCGCAACAGCAAGCGTACGCCGAGCCGCTGCTCGACCCGGTCCAGAGTGCGGCTCACGGCCGACGGCGTCAGTCCAAACGCGCGACCCGCAGCCGAGAAGCTGCCGCCGTCGATGACCGCGCAGAACACTTCCAGTTCCCGGGCACGGTCCGCGGTATCTGCTGCCACCTTTGCGCTCCAGTCAAAAATGCTTGGCCTGGGTAGTAGCTAATCCCAACGATCTTCCTCGTCTAGCTTTGCGTCTACGAAAAAGGCCAACACAGGAGATCGCCCATGAACGTCCCCGACCAGCTTCGCCGGTTTGCCCTCACCGGAGCCGCGCTCGCCATCCTGGCCGGCACCGCCGCCGCGTCAGCGGCCGACGGGCCCACGGATTTCCCGAATACCTTCCACACCGAAGAGGTCGCGACCAATGGCACCACCCTCCACGTCCGGGTCGGCGGGTCTGGACCGACGGTCGTGCTGCTGCATGGCTATGGCGAGACCGGAGACATGTGGGCGCCGCTCGCGACGAACCTTGCTCGCAATCACACGGTGATCGTGCCCGATCTGCGGGGCATGGGCCTTTCCGCCCGCGCCGAGGCCGGTTTCGAGAAGGTCAATCAGGCGGAAGACATCGTCGGCGTGATGAACACGCTGCAAGCGCCGCGCGCTGACATCGTGGCGCACGACATCGGCAACATGGTCGCGTTCGCTCTGGCCTCACGGCACGCCGGGCGGGTGACGAACCTGGTGCTGATGGATGCGCCGGTGCCGGGCGTCGGGCCGTGGGAAGATATCCTGAAGAACCCGTTGCTGTGGCACTTCCGGTTCGGCGGGCCGGATATGGAGCGCCTGGTGGCCGGCCGCGAGCGGATCTATCTCGACCGGTTCTGGAACGACTTCTCGGCCAATCCGGCCAATTTCCCGGAGGCGTCCCGAGCCCACTACGCGCAGCTTTACGCCGCGCCGGGGCGCATGCACGCCGGCTTCCGCCAGTTCGCCGCCTTCGATCAGGACGCGATCGACAACCGCGCCTGGCTCTCGGCGCACGGCAAGCTGCTCATGCCGGTTCTCGCGGTCGGTGGCGCCGCATCCTTCGGGCCGGCAATGGCGGCGGTGATGCAGGCCGGCGCGATCGACGTGCAGGAGCGGGTCATCGCAGGCTCCGGTCACTGGCTGATGGAGGAGCAACCCGCGGCTACGTCGGCCGCGATCGAGGCCTTCCTCAACGAACGGCCCGTCGCCGCGGAGAATGGGCACCTGGGTCAGACCGCTCTGACGCTGGAGCAGACGCAGGCAATGCCGCAGTCCGGCGCAGGCGCCGGCACCTCCGGAGTGCCTGCTATCCGTACCGTGCTGCTCTCGGGCGACCCCGCCAAGGCCGGCCCGTATGTGCTCGAAATTCACGTGCCGCCGAACACCGCGATCGCACCGCACACCCACCGCGACGACCGCTTCGCCACGGTGATCTCCGGCACCTGGTACTTCGGTTACGGCAGCAAGGTTTCCGACGCGCCGGTCAAGCCATTGACGGCAGGCGGCCTCTACACCGAGCCCGGCGGCGTTGCGCACTTCGCCTTCACACGAGCCGAGGGTGCGGTCGTCCGTCTGACCGGGATCGGCCCCAGCGACACGGCTTTCATCCCCCCGCCCGCATCCCACTGACCTGCTCCAGAGCACTTCAGATCCAAAGGAAATTCCGATGACGTCCTTCTCCACCATCCGCGATCCCAAGACTGACCAGCTTTTGACCCCGCATAATGCGGCTTTGGTGATCATCGACTACCAACCGGTTCAGGTCAGCTCGATCCAATCGATGCCCAAGCGGACCCTCGTCGCCAACATCACCGCGGTGGCCAGGACCGCGAAGCTATTCGCCCTGCCGACGGTGATCGCTACCGTGAATGTCGCCACCGGTCGCAACCAACCCACCATCCACCAGATATCGGATGTTTTTCCGGATGTCGTGCCAATCGACCGGACCTCGATCAACGCGTGGGAGGACGCGGACTTCGCCGCCGCAGTCCGCAACACCGGCCGCAAGAAGCTGATCATGACGGCGCTCTGGACCGAGGTGTGCCTCGTGCACCCGGCGCTGGACGCGCTACAGGAGGGTTTCGAAGTCTATCCGGTGGTCGACGCGGTGGGTGGCACCTCCCGCGAGGCGCACGACGCCGGCCTGCTGCGCCTGGTCCAAGCCGGTGCCCAGCCCACCAGCTGGGTGCAGCTGATCTGCGAACTGCAGCGGGACTGGAACCGCGCGGCAACAGTGACCGGCTTTTCGGAGATCCTGTTCGCGGTCGAAGGCCACTGATCATGATCATGGAGACCGTCGACGCTGCGATGATCGAGCGGACCAACGCATCGCAGAAGCCGCCAGTCATCTTCATCCATGGCCTGTGGTCGAAGCCCAGCTCGTGGGACCGATGGGCCGAAATGTTCGAGGCCGCCGGCTATGCTCCGTTGGCGCCCGGGTGGCCGGCGGAGCTGGGCGGCGCCGCGGCACCGGAAACCATCGGCGAGGTCGCGGCGCATTTCGCCCGCATCGCGGGGGCGCTGGACCGCCGCCCGGCGCTGATCGGCCATTCGTTTGGCGGGCTGATCGCGCAGACCCTGGCCGGGCGCGGGCTTTCGGCCGCGACGGTGGCGATCGAACCGGCTCCGTTTCGCGGGGTGCTGGAGCTGCCCGTCTGGACCGAGGCTCCCGTCGACGCCGAGGCCGCCGGGCGTGGACCGCTGCTGACGATCTCCGGCGAGCGCGACCACACCCCGCCATCGGTCACCCGCGCCGCCTACGAACGGCAGAAGCGCAATAAGCACCCTGTTACCGAGTTCGTCCAACTTCCGCGACGCGACCGCTCGCTGCCCATAAACAGCGGCTGGCGGGAGGTGGCGCAGACGGCGCTGACATTCGTGAGACGCTTTCTATGCCTTCTATAGCGTTCAGTCGCTCGTGTTTGAGGGCAGCTCAACTGCAGCTTCTGGCCACGCAGCGGATGGCTCACCAACTTTTCCGCTTCGGTCGCCGCACTCCTTCCTAAAAATGTTCGCCCTCGGTCGACACCAACGCCGCCTGCCCCGCAATCTCATCCGCTCGCCAGCATCGCACCGCGTGCCCATCGGTCCGCGTTTCCAGCGCCGGCCCGGGCTCGCGCCGACACACCGCCTCGGCATACCGGCAGCGCGGGCTGAACGCGCATCCGTTCGGCGGATTGAGCGGATTGGGAAGATCGCCGCCTGTCGTCGCCAGCGGTGCGTGGCGCAGTGGATCGGGGATGGCGGCGATCAGGGCTTGGGTGTAGGGGTGCGCCGGCCGTTCGAAAATCTCGCGCCAGTGGCCGTTCTCGACGATGCGGCCGAGATACATCACGGCGACCTTGTCGCTCATGTGCTCGACGACGCCGAGGTCGTGGCTGATCATGATGTAGGAGAGACCGAGCGTTTCCTTCAATTCCAGCAGCAGATTGATGATCTGGGCGCGGATCGAGACATCGAGCGCCGAGACGGGCTCGTCGCAGATGACGATTTTGGGATTGAGGATCAGGGCGCGGGCGATGCCGATGCGCTGGCGCTGGCCGCCTGAGAATTCATGCGGGTAGCGGTCGGCCTGCTCCGGCCGCAGGCCTACATGCCGCAGCATCTTCGCGACGCGGTCCTCGATCTCGCTCTTGGCCGTGACGCCATGCACACGCAGGGGATCTTCCAGCGTGCGGCGAACGGTCTGGCGTGGATTGAGCGAGGCGTAGGGATCCTGAAACACGATCTGCACGATGCGGGCCAGCGCCTTGCGATCGCCGGATGGCCTGTTCGTCACGTCCTGTCCGTCCAGCACGATGCGGCCGCGCGTCGGCGTCACGAGACCAAGGATCGACAATGCGACTGTCGACTTGCCGGAGCCGGACTCGCCGACGAGGCCGAGGCATTCGCCGCGCTTCAGGGTGAGATCGACGCCGTCGACGGCACGGAGCAGCCGACGGCCTCGCCCCAGCAGGCCGCCGCCGAGCGGAAAATGGACCGCGAGATCCCTGACGCTGAGAATGACATCGTCGTCCGGCCGCGTCTCACCCAACCTGTCTTGCGGCTCATGCATGGTGATGACACCTGACCAGACCGCCGGCCTCCAGCAAATCCGCACCCGGCGCGGTGGTCCGGCAAATATCGGTCGCCTGTGCGCAGCGCGGATTGAACCGGCAGCCGTCGGGGAAATTGGTGATGGCCGGGACGACGCCCGCGATCTCCGTCAGCCGGGTGCGGCCAAGCGCGGCGCGACTGCCGAGCCGCGGCAGCGAGGCAACCAGGCCCCGCGTATAGGGGTGCGAGGGTGCCCGGAAAATATCGGCCGAGCCGCGCTCCTCGACGATGCGGCCGGCATACATCACAGCCACGCGGCGACAGACATTGGCAACCAGCCCCAGATCGTGGCTGATCATCAGGATTGCGGTTCCCCGCTCGGCGCACAGATTCCGCATCAGCTCAATGATTTCGGCTTGCACGGTGACGTCGAGTGCGGTTGTCGGCTCGTCGGCGATCAGGAGATCCGGACCGCAGGCGAGCGCGATGGCGATCATCACGCGCTGACGCATGCCGCCGGACAGCTGGTGCGGGTAATCGTTCACGCGCCGCTCCGGCGCGGGAACGCGGACGCTCGCAAGCGCCTCGACCGCGAGTCTGTCGGCTTCCCGCCAGCTCTTGCCCTTGTGCAGCACGAACATCTCGGCGATCTGTCGGCCCACCGGCGAGACCGGGTTCAGCGCCGTCATCGGCTCCTGGAAGATCATGGCGATGCGATTGCCGCGCAGATCCCGTTGCCGGCCGGCTGAAAGGTGCTGGATCTCGCGCCCCTCGAACCGGATGACGCCGCCGCCGATCGACAAAGGCTGCCGCAACAGACCAATCAAGGCGAGCGCGGTGATGCTCTTGCCGCAGCCGGATTCGCCGACGAGGCCGAAGGTCTCGCCGCGATCGATGCGGAATGAAATACCCTCGGCCGCCGCAACGCGCTGCGTTCCATCGTCGAGATCGATACGCAGATCCTCGACTTCGATCAGCGGCGCGCCGGTCATGTGCGCCGGCTCCGCGATTGTGGATCGAGAATGTCGCGCAGGCCGTCGCCGAGCAGATTGAGGCCGAGCACCGTCAGGAAGATGGCAAGGCCGGGAAACACCGAGAGCCACGGCGCCGTCGTGATCTGATCGCGGGCATCCGACAACATGCTGCCCCAGCTCGGGAACGGCGGGCGGACGCCGAGGCCGAGGAACGACAATGCGGCTTCCGACAAGACCGCGCTGCCCATGCCGAGCGTGCCGATGACGACGATCGGCCCCAACATGTTCGGCAGCAGCTGGGTGATCATGATGCGCAGATCGCCGTAGCCGAGCACGGTCGCGGCCTGCACATAGCCCTGGCTCCTCAGCGACAGCGCCGAGGCCCGCGCGATCCGGCACGTGAAGGACCAGTTGGTCAAGCCGAGTGCGATCAGAAGGCTGGTCAGGCCGGGGCCAAGCACCGCCATGATGGCCAGCGCGAAGATCAGCGAGGGAATCGCGAGCATGAGATTGGTCAGGCCGTTGACGACATCGTCCCACCAGCCGCCCCAATAGCCGGCGCTCAGGCCCAGCGCCACGCCGATGACGCTGTTGATGAGCTGCGAGACGATGCCGACCGTCAGCGAAACGCGCGCGCCATAGACGACGCGGGAATAGATGTCGCGGCCCTGGTCGTCGGTGCCGAACCACCAGGTCCAGCTCGGAGGCTCTTCCGCGTTGAGCAGATTGGCGTCCAGGACGGGATCGGTATGCGCCAGCCAGGGCGCGAGCAGGCCGACCAGGATCGCAAGCGCGAACAGCGCGCCACCGATGATGAGATTGGCGCGGAGCTTCATGCGTATCTGATCCTGGGATCGATCACGCCATAGAGCACGTCGATCAGCAGATTGATGGCGAGAAAGGACAGCACCACGACGAGAATGGAGCCCTGCACGGCCGGAATGTCGCGCTGCAGGACACTGTCGACCAGCAGCGAGCCGATGCCCGGCCAGGAATACAATTTCTCGACCACGACCGCCTGCCCCATCAGCCCGCCGAACTGCAGGCCGACGGTGGTGAGAATGATGACAAGCGCGTTGCGCATCACATGCCACTTCACGACCCGGGTCTCGCTCATGCCCTTGGAGCGCGCGGTGCGAACGAAATCCGCGGTCATGATCTCGAGCACGGCGGCGCGTGTCGTCCGGGCGAACAGCGCCATCGGCGAGACGCCGAGCGTCACGGCAGGCAGGATCAGATATTTCAGAGCGCCATCGCCATAGCCGAAACTCGGCAGCCAGCCGAGCTTCAACGCAAACAAATACATCAGCACCAGTCCGAGCCAAAATTTGGCGATCGAAAGTCCTGACACCGCCACGACCATGGCCAGCGTGTCGACGATGCCCCCCGGCTTCAGCGCGGCGATGAAACCCAGGGGTACCCCTATCACGACAGAAAACACCATGGCGGTGAAGATGAGCTGGAGCGTCGGCCATATCCGTTTGGCGATCATGAACGTCACAGGCTCGCGCGTGCGGAACGACGTTCCGAAATCACCGGTCGCAAGCTTGGCGATGTAGGTGCCGAAGCGGATATAGACGGGATCGTCGAGGCCGAGCTGCTTCTTCATGCGCAGCTCGACCTGCGGATCGGCATCGTCGCTCATGGACGAGACGATGCTGCCGGGAACGACGCTGAACAGCACGAACACCAGAGCCACCACCGCGAGCACGGTCGGAATGGTCTGCAGCAGGCGGCGGAACAGGAAGGAGAGCATCGGCAGTTTTCCTCTCTCCCTCCGTCGTTCATCTCGACGGAGGGAGCGCGAGAGCGTGTGTCACTTCGCGGGCGAGCTCTCGTCGACCCAGAGGTCTTCGACGTTCTGATGGGTGAGTTCCGTCGCGTTCAGCTGAATTCCCTTGAGCCACGGCTGCACCGCCATGACCGCCTTGTTGTAGTTGAAGAACCAGACCGGCGCCTCCTCGTAGAGGAGCGCGTTGGCCTTTTGCAGCAGCTGGGTACGCTTTGCAGCGTCATCGGACTGTCCGGCCTCGTCGATCAGCTTGTCGAACTCGGGATTCTTGAAGTTCATGTAGTTGCAGGCTGATTGCGGCGTCGCCGAGTGGAAGCATTTGAGGGCGGCCTGGGGATCTGGTCCGGTCGCCTGCGAGTAGATGAAGGCCTGGTAGTCGCCGCTGCGAACCACCTCCGCCAGCACCGCGGTCTCGACCTGCTTGACCTTGGCCTTGATGCCCACCCGGTCCAGCATCGGGATCACGGCCGAGACGATCGGCAGACCCCAGCTCTCGTTCTGGCTGGTGGTCCATTCGAATTCGAAGCCCGTGGGATAGCCGGCGTCAGCGAGCAGCTGCTTGGCCTTGGCGGGATCGAAGGCATAGGGCTTCATGGCCTTGTCGTAGGCGGGAGAGGTCAGCGGCAGCCAGCTGGTGGCCCGGTAGGCCTTGCCCTTGACCAGCTTGTTGATGATCAGGTCAGTGTCGATCGCGTAGTTGATCGCCTGCCGGACCCGCTTGTCGGCGAACGGCTTGAACGCGGGATTCATCCCCATGTAGCGGGTGAAGACCTCGGCGACTTCGACGACGGTGCCCTTGAGGTCGGCGTCGTTCTGATAGGCGACATATTGCGCCGGTCCCAGCACCGAGGTGTCGATCTCCTTGTTGCGGAAGGCGACATCGCGTGCCGCGGCCTCGCCCATGACCGACACGATGATCTTGTCGGCGTAGGGCTTGCCGGCCTTGTAGAACCGGTCCCACCGCTCCAGAACGATGCGCGATCCCGGCACGTGCTCGACGAACTTGAACGGCCCAAGACCGATCGGCTTCTGGAGAAAGCTGTCCTTGGCGGCTTCGTCGGCGGGATAGATCGACGTGATCGCGTTCCAGAAGTAGAAACCCGGATCGACTTTCTCGGTCAGCTTCATCTCGATTGTAAAGTCGTCGATTTTCTTCAGGCCGGAGATCTCCTTGGCCTGCCCCTTCTCGACCGCCGCCGCGCCCTCGATCACGCGGACATAACGCGCGCCGGGATAAGCCTTGGTGCCGTCCATGATGCGGTTGTAGGTCCAGATGACGTCGTCGGCCGTCATCTTGCGGCCGTTGTGGAAATAGGCGTCGTCGCGCAGCTTGAAGGTGTGAACGAGACCGCCGCCCGAGATCACATCTTCCTTGGCAAGCTCCAGAACCGGCTTGCCTTCCGCGGAATTCCAGATGTAGAGCGACCGGTGCAACGCCTTGGCGTAGATCTCGTCCTGGGCGCGCTGCGTGGTAAGAATGTCCAGGCTGGTGAAACTCGAGCCATAAGGCGCGGTCATGCGGATGGTTCCGCCCTTGCGCGGCGTCTGGGCCTCCGCCGAGGCGACGAGCGCCAGTCCCAAACCCGCGACGATCGCCACTATCCTGAACATCATGGTCCCTCCGACAACGCAAGCCGTGCTCTGGTCCGAGAGTTGATCATCCGCGGCACGTCGAGCGCAAGCGCCTTGAAGGGGTTGACGTATGCGCGGGTCGCGCCGATTTGCGAGGACGCCCGCTAGAACTCCGGCTGCCAGTCGCGCAATTTTCGCGCTGCGGCGGTGACGTCCGCGATGGTCGGAAACGCCCCCGTCTCCAGCATCATCGTCCTTGCCAGCCGCACGGCGCGTGCTTCGCTGATCGCGCGCCGGCGCGGATCCTCGATCAGCTCGAAATCGATATTGTGGGCGAGACCGAAGATGCGGCGGATGGTTTTTGCCGCGGCGAAGCCGACCGTGTCCGCAAACAGCCGCTGCATGTAGGCCTGCCGCTCGGCCTCCAGTCGTGCCGCGCCTGTCTCGCCGGCGAAGAGCGAGGCGGGATAGGCATCGCCTGCGGCGCCGGCGCGCCAGAGCTCGAGGAACTTGCGCGCGAACGCGTTCCAGACGTTCTCGACCGTCTCCAGCACCCAGGCCTCGAACGCACGCCGCTCGCCCGGCGAGCGCTCGTGACCGGCGGAGGCAAAATAAGCCATCAGGAGGTTCGCCAGCACCGCGCCGACGTCGAAACCCATCGGGCCGTAGAATGCGAATTCGGGGTCGATCACCCGCGTCTCGCCGTCCGTGACCATGATCGAGCCGGTGTGCAGGTCGCCGTGGAGCAGCGCCTCGGGGCTGGCCATGAACTTCAGCTTCAGCCGGGAGATCGCGACATGCAGGTCCATGTCCTCGCGGAGCTCTGCGGCGAGCGCATCGAGATAGGGCGCGGTCCAGCGGTTCTGCTCGGCGATGCGGTAGGGATCGGTGAAGATCAGATCCTCAGTGATCTTGCACAGTGCATGGTTGCCGGCGAAGGCTGCGATGGCTTGCTTCTTTTCGGCCGCCGACAGCGCGAGGTCGGAGGTGAAGAACAAGGTCCGCGCCATGAAGGTGGTGATGTCATCGACAAAGCGCGGGTACTGAGTCCCCGCAACCATCCCCTTGCGCATGATGATGTGGGGCTCGAGCAGCTCCATCACTGTCAGCGCCAAGGCCTCGTTGTGATGCAGCAGCGCCGGCACGAGGCCGGGCGCGAGCTCGGCCTGCCGCGACAAAGCGAGATATTCGTAATGAGCCCGGGACAGCGGCAGTGGCCAGCTTTCGCCGACGAGGCGGACATAGGGCAGCGCCTGCTTGACGGCGACGCCGCCGCGGCCGCCCTTGACGATGAAGACGAGATTGAGATTGCCGTCGCCGACTTCGGTGATCGACCAGGAGGCCGGCTCGCCACCGAGGGTCCCTGCGAGGTCCGGAACGCCTGCGAGATAATCCCGCAAGTCAGCCTCATGCAGAATCCGATAATCCCCTGCCCCGTCTCCGGTCATGACGATCCCATCCCATCTAGGGGCCGGATCGTTACTCCCGCTCCAGGAAGCTCGAGCCGATCTCGGCCTTTCTTTTGATCGGATCGTAATCACAATAGACGCTGTCCGCCACCAGCGTGTAGCTGGCGCTGACGGTGTATTTGTCTGTTTTGACCGAGTTCAGGCCGATCACCGCGGTGCTCTTGCCGCCGTTCCATTTGAACGGCGTCGAGCTCTTGGCCTGCTCGCAGGCGATCACGGCCTCGTTGAAAACGTAGCCCTCGACAAACGCCTTCAGGGTGCGCACCTGCACGGCCATCTTCCACTCGAAATAGCCGATGGCACCGAGGCCGGCGACGATCAGCACCAGAAGCGCGACGACGATCCTCTGAAAAGTCATTGGTCCCCCAACAAAGCCAACCACGAAATCCTAAAACGGCATGCCCATCAATTTCGACAGGCGTTCGATCGAGAGATAACCGGCGTGATAGGCGACCATGGCGATCCCGTAGATGATCGCCGAGATGATAGTGGTCCAGATCAGCTTGCTCCTCATCCGCGTCAGGATCGGCGCGCCGGGGTCGCTGCCCGGCACTCCGACGCCGTCCTCGTGCTGGCTGCGCACGCCGAACGGCAGCGTCAGGAACAGCGCGATCCACCAGATGACGAAGTAGATCGCGATTGCCGTTGAGATCTGGATGGCCATGGCTTCGGCCTATGCCTGCTCGATTTCGACCAGCGCGCCGGAAAAGTCCTTCGGGTGCAGGAACAGCACCGGCTTGCCATGGGCGCCGATCTTCGGCACGCCGTCGCCGAGCACCCTTGCGCCCTCCTTCACCAGCGTGTCGCGCGAGGCGATGATGTCGACCACCTCATAGCAGACGTGGTGGATGCCGCCGTCGGCGTTGCGGTCGAGGAACTTTGCGATCGGCGAGGCCTCGCCAAGCGGCTCGATGAACTCGATCTTGGTGTTGGGCAACGTCGCGAACACGGTGGTGACGCCATGCTCGGGCAGCGCGACGGCCTCCGAAATCTGGGCCCCGAATGCGGCGCCATAGATTTTGGCGGCCTTGAAGGCGTCCTTGGTCGCGATCGCGACATGATTGAGCCGGCCCAGCATGTTTCTCTCCCGTTACACTGTCAGCACATGTACCAGACAGGGGGGCTTCTTACCCCAATGTTCGTTGATCACCGAACGGACAGCGCGTCGCACAGATTCAGCCAGCGCATCCGCGTCGCGACGGCGCGCCTTCGGCAGACCTTCGATGGTGGAGACCACGGCGTCGAAGACGATGTCGTCGAAGGGCTCGCCCGCTTTGTTCTTCTCGGGGATGCCGATCAGATCGACCTCGGGATCGTCGACGAGTTCACCTTGCTGCGTCATGGCAATGGCGACGAAGGCGCAGCCGGAGAAGGCCATGCGGCGCCGCTCCACCACGGCGCGGGACTTGGAGTCCTCCAGAATCGTGCCGTCCTTGTAGAGACGGCCCGCAGGCACCTGCCCAATGATGCCGGGATCGCCGGGGCCGAGCTTGACGAGGTCGCCGTTGCGGCAGACCAGCACGCGCGGCACGCCGGCGGCACGCGCGAGCTTGGCGTGCTCGTTCAGGTGCAGGGCCTCGCCGTGGACCGGGATCAGGAGCTGCGGCCTGGTCCAGGCGATCATGTCGCGCAATTCGTCGCGGCGGGGATGGCCGGAGACATGGACCAGCTGGTCGCGGTCGGTGATGACCTCCACGCCCTGCAAGACCAGGCCATTGATGATCGCGCCGACCGCCTTCTCGTTGCCGGGAATGGTGCGCGAGGAGAAGATCACGCTGTCGCCGCGGTTGAGCGTGATCTCGGGATGGTCGTCATTGGCGATCCGCGCCAGCGCGGCACGGGGCTCGCCCTGGCTGCCGGTGCAAAGCGCCAGCACCTTGTCCTGCGGCAGATGACCGTAGACCTCGGCGGAGCGGAAACTCTGCACGCCGTCGAGATAGCCGGTCTCGCGGGCGACCTGCACCACGCGTTCCATGGCGCGGCCGACCACGACGACCTCACGGTCGGCGGCCTTCGCAGCGATGGCGACGGCCTTCAGACGCGCGACGTTGGAGGCAAAGGTCGTGACTGCGACGCGGCCCTTGGCGGCCTTGACGAGCTCGGTGATGGACCTGGCAACCTCGGCTTCCGAGGGTGAGCGGCCGTCGCGCACGGCGTTCGTGGAATCGCCGATCAGGGCGAGCAGGCCCGCATCGCCGAGCTCCCGCAGCCGCTTTTCGTCGGTCGGGCGGCCGATGATCGGGGTCGGATCGATCTTCCAGTCGCCGGTGTGCAGCACCGTCCCGACGTCGGTGTGAATCGCCAACGCATGCGACTCCGGAATCGAATGCGCGACCGGAATGAACTCGACGTTGAACGGGCCGATATCGACGCGCCCGCCCGACGGCACCACCGTCACCGGGATCTTCGGCGCATTGCGCTCGGCGGCACACTTGGCCTCGAACAGCGCGGCACTGAACTGCGTCGCGTAGATCGGGCATTTCAGCTTCGGCCACAGGTCGATGATGGCGCCGAAATGGTCCTCATGGGCGTGGGTCAGCACCAGCCCCATCAGGTTCTTGCGTTCCTTCTCCAGGAAGCTGACGTCGGGCATGATCAGGTCGATGCCCGGCAGATGCTCCTCGTCGCCGAAGGAGACGCCGAGATCGATCGCCAGCCAGGCCCGCTGCTGGCGGTTGCCGAGGCCGTAGATCGACAAATTCATGCCGATCTCGCCGACGCCGCCGAGCGGTGCAAATACCAGTTCTTCAGGCTTCGCCATCACGCAGCTCCCACGGAGGCGGCCGTGCCGAAGAACACCTCGCCCGCGGCCACCGGCACGCGCCGGCCCTCCGCAGTGCGGACGATCAGGCAGCCGGTGTCGTCGATCGTGTCAAAAATGCCTTCCAGCGTCATCACTCCCGTGTGGATCGCGACCCGCTCGCCGAGGCCGGCGGCGCGCTCCAGCCACAATTTGCGAATTTCGGCAAAGCCGCGGCCATTGTCCCAGATACCGCGGAACTCCACCCAGGCATCGGAGAGCGCCGAGAACAGCTCTTCAGCGCTGATCTGGACGCCGAGCGCGGCCAGTGACACCGCCGGTGTGGGCGTGCCCTCGGGCGCGGCGACGACATTGGTGCCGATGCCGACGACGATGGCAAGGCGGTCGCCGATGGCTTCGGCCTCCAGGCCGATGCCGACCAGCTTCTTGCCGCTGGCCAGCACGTCGTTCGGCCATTTCAGGGTGTAGCGGGGACGGCCCTCGCCAAGGCGCAGTGCCGCCTCCAGGCTGACCTTCTCCAGGGCGGCCTCCTCGGCCAGCCCGGCCGCAAAGCCGATCGTCGCGGCGACGGAAGGGGCGACGTCGAGGACTTCGAGGACGCTGGCGGCAAGGTTGCCCTTTGGCGCGATCCAGGCGCGCTGGCGGCGGCCACGGCCGGCGGTCTGCTCCGACGTCACGAACCACATCGGGCCACGTTCGCCGCGCCTCGCGTGCTCGATCGCCTCGGTATTGGTCGAGCCGGTCCGTTCGAAAGCTGCGAGCTTGTAGCCCGCCGACGCCGCACGAGGACCGAGCGCGAATGCCATCCTAGAACAGCGACTTGGCCGCGGCGGAGGCGACGCTCACCACCGGGCCCGCGAACAGGGCGAAGAGGATGTTGAACAGACCCGCAACCGCCAGCACCGTCTTGACTTCGACGCGCACCGGATCGACCTGCCCGGCCGGCTCGTCGAAATACATCGTCTTGACGATGCTGAGATAGTAGTAGGCGCCGACCACGCTGGTCAGCACGCCGATAACGGCGAGCGTGAACAAATTCGCCTTGATGGCGGCGACGAAGACGTACCATTTGGCGAAGAAGCCGGCCAGCGGCGGGATGCCGGCGAGCGAGAACAGCAGCATCGCGAACATGAAGGCGAGCAGCGGATTGGTCCGCGAGAGACCCGCGAAATCGCTGATCTGCTCGACCGGCTGGCCGTTGCGCTTCATCGCCAGGATGATGGCGAAGGAGCCCAGCGTCATCGCGACATAGATCACGATGTACATCAGCACGCCCTGCGCGCCCTCGACCGTGCCTGCGGCGAGGCCGACCAGGGCAAAGCCCATATGGCCGATCGAGGAATAGGCCATCAGACGCTTGATGTTGCTCTGCCCGATCGCGGCGAACGAACCCAGCGCCATCGAGGCGATCGACACGAACACCAGGATCTGCTGCCACTGCGAGACGATCCCCGGGAATGCGGTCAGCGTGACGCGCGTGAAGACCGCGAGCGCGGCCACTTTCGGGGCCGAGGCGAAGAAGGCGGTGACCGGGGTCGGTGCGCCCTCGTAGACGTCGGGCGTCCACATGTGGAACGGCACGGCCGAGACCTTGAAGCAAAGGCCGGCGAGCAGGAAGACCAGGCCGAACACCAGGCCGACATTCGAGATCGTCGCGGCCGCCGCGATGCCGGTGAAGGCGACGGTGCCGGTGAAGCCGTAAATCAGCGAGGAGCCGTAGAGCAGCATGCCCGACGAAAGCGCGCCGAGCACGAAATACTTCAGGCCGGCTTCGGTCGACTTGGCGTTGTCACGGTTGGAGGCCGCCACAACGTAGAGCGCCAGCGACATCAATTCGAGGCCGAGATAGAGCGAGATCAGATCGCCGGCCGAGATCAGCACCATCATGCCGAGCGTCGAGAGCAGCACCAGGATCGCGTATTCGAAGATGCGGCGCGACGGATCCGACAGGAACTCGGTCGACAGCACCAGCGTCACGGCCGAGCCGATCAGAGCCAGGATTTTCATGAAGCGGGCAAAATCATCGACGATGAAGCTACCGCCGAAGGTCACGTGCTTGCCCGCGGGCAGCATGTATTCGAGCACGCCGACCACGATCAGGAGCAGCACCGCAAGCGTCGTGACCGTCTTGGTGGTCTCCTGCCCGCGATAGGCGCCGAGCATCAGGAGTGCCATGGCTCCGACCGCGAGCACGAGCTCGGGCAGCACCGGCGCCAGTTGATAACCTGCAGTCTCAAAGCTCATGGCGATATCCTGACCTGCCCGCTCACTGGAGCAGTGCGGCGGCCTTCACGGCCGTCACAGCGGTGTTGTAATTGTTGACGAGTTGCTGGACCGAGGCCGCCGACATGTCGAGCACCGGCTTCGGATAGATGCCGAACAGGATCGTCAGCGCGATCAGCGGGAACAGCGTCAGGCCCTCCCGGAAGGTGAGATCCTTCATGCTCATCAGCGACGGCTTGACCAGCGCCCCGAAGACGACCTTGCGGTAGAGCCACAGCGCGTAGCAGGCCGACAGGATCACGCCGAAGGTGGCGAAGAACGCGGTCGGGATCGAGACCTTGAAGGTGCCGAGCAGCGTCATGAATTCGCCGACGAAGCCGGAGGTGCCGGGCAGACCGACATTGGCCATGGTGAAGACCATGAAGGTCAGCGCGTAGAGCGGCATCCGGTTGACGAGGCCGCCATAGGCCGCGATGTCGCGGGTGTGCATGCGGTCGTAGACGATGCCGACGCAGAGGAACAGCGCGCCGGAGACGATGCCGTGCGAGATCATCTGGAACACGCCGCCGGCGACGCCCTGCATGGTACCGGCAAAGATACCCATGGTGACGAAGCCCATATGCGCCACCGAGGAGTACGCGATCAGCTTCTTCATGTCCTCCTGCATCAGCGCCACCAGCGAGGTGTAGATGATGGCGATGGTCGAGAGCGTGAACATCAGCGGCGCGAAGTCGTGCGAGGCCAGCGGGAACATCGGCAGCGAGAAACGCAGGAAGCCGTAGCCGCCCATCTTCAGCATGATCGCCGCCAGGACCACCGAGCCTGCGGTCGGCGCCTCGACGTGGGCGTCGGGGAGCCAGGTGTGCACCGGCCACATCGGCATCTTCACCGCGAACGAGGCGAAGAAAGCAAGCCACGCCCAGGTCTGCAGCGAGCGCGGCACGGCGGTGTGCATCAGGGTCGGGATATCGGTGGTGCCGCCGTTCCAGTACAGCGCCATGATGGCGAGCAGCATCAGGACCGAGCCGAGCAGCGTGTAGAGGAAGAACTTGAAGGACGCATAGACCCGGCGCGGACCGCCCCAGACCCCGATGATCAGGAACATCGGGATCAGGCCGCCTTCGAAGAACAGGTAGAACAGCACGAGATCGAGCGCCGAGAAGGTGCCGACCATTAGCGTTTCTAGGATCAGGAACGCCATCATGTATTCGCGGACGCGGTTGGTGATCGCCTTCCAGCTCGCGATGATGCAGAACGGCATGATGGCGGTGGTCAGGATCACCAGCGGCAGCGAAATGCCGTCCACGCCCATGTGGTAGGTGATGCCGGTGGCGAGCCAGTTCGCCTTCTCGACGAACTGAAAGTCGGCGCTCGACGCGTCGAAGCGCATGACCAGGATCACCGACACGGCGAAGGTGATCAGTGTGGTCCACAGCGCGATCCAGCGCGAGTTGCGCCGCGCCGCCTCGTCATCGCCGCGGCTGAGATAGACGATCAGCGCGCCGACCAGCGGCAGGAACGTCGTGACAGATAGAATTGGCCAGGTCGTCATTTACTGGCCTCCAAAGCCGAACATGAACCAGGTGATCAGGCCGGCGGCACCGATCAGCATGGCGAACGCGTAATGGTAGAGATAGCCGGTCTGGATCTTCACGACGTTGCGGGTGACGTCCAGCACGCGGGCCGAGACACCATCGGGGCCGAGGCCGTCGATGATGAAGCCGTCGCCCTTCTTCCAGAGCTGGTAGCCGATCCACTTCGCCGGACGGACGAAGATGATGTCGTAGAGCTCGTCGAAGTACCATTTGTTGAGCAGGAACTTGTACAGCATCGGCTGCGTGTTCGCGAGCTCGACCGGCAGATAAGGCCGGCGGATGTAGAACAGGTACGACACCAGGAAGCCCAGCACCATCATCACCGTCGGCAGGAAGGCGATGGTCTCGGGGATGTGGTGCATCTCCTCGATGATGTGCGGGTTCATCTTCACGGATTCGCGGAAGAACTCCTCGATGCCGTGACCGGCGAACAGCTCCTTGAACGGGAAGCCGGCCAGGATGGAGCCGACCGCGAGCACACCGATCGGAATCAGCATCCAGATCGGCGCTTCATGCGCAGCCTCGTAGTGATGCTCGTCATGCGGCTCGCCGTGGAAGGTCTTGAAGATCAGGCGCCACGAGTAGAACGAGGTCAGGCCGGCCGCGATGACCGTCATCAGGAAGCCGTACATCGCGAATGGATTATGCGAGGCGTAGGCAGACTCGATGATCGCGTCCTTGGAGAAATAGCCGGCGGTCAGCGGGAAGCCGGTGAGCGCGAGTGTGCCGACCACCATCACCGCGTAAGTGTAGGGGATCTTGCGCCACAGGCCGCCCATGTTGCGGATGTCCTGCTCGTGGTGCATCGCGTAAATCACCGAGCCGGAGCCCAAGAACAACAGCGCCTTGAAGAAGGCGTGCGTGAACAAATGGAACATGCCGACCGAATAGGCCCCTGCTCCCATCGCCACGAACATGTAACCGAGCTGCGAACAGGTCGAGTAAGCGACGATGCGCTTGATGTCGTTCTGGACGAGGCCGATGGTCGCCGCGAAGAACGCCGTGGTGGCGCCGAAGAACATCACGACGGCCTGCGCGTTCGGCGCGAGCTCGAATAGCGGCGACAGGCGCGCCACCATGAAGACGCCGGCGGTGACCATGGTCGCGGCGTGGATCAGCGCCGACACCGGGGTCGGGCCTTCCATCGCGTCCGGCAACCAGGTGTGCAGCAGGAACTGCGCCGATTTGCCCATCGCGCCCATGAACAGCAGCAGGCAGGTCAGGGTCAGTGCGTCGGCATGCCAGCCGAGGAAGTCGATGGTCTTGCCGGTCAGGCCGGGCGCAGCATGGAAGATGGTCTCGAAATCGGTCGAGCCGGCCAGCAGGAAGATCGCGAAAATGCCGAGCGCAAAACCAAAGTCGCCGACGCGGTTGACCACGAAGGCCTTGATGGCGGCAGCGTTCGCCGACGGCTTCTGGTACCAGAAACCGATCAAGAGGTAGCTCGCCAGACCCACGCCTTCCCAGCCGAAGAACAGCTGCACGAGGTTGTCCGCGGTCACCAGCATCAGCATGGCGAAGGTGAACAGCGAGAGATAACCGAAGAAGCGCGGCCGGTTCGGGTCCTCGTCCATGTAGCCGATGGAATAGAGGTGCACGAGCGAGGACACGGTGGTCACCACCACCAGCATCACGGCGGTGAGCGTGTCGACCCGCAGCGTCCAGTAGACCTGGAGATCGCCGGAGAGGATCCACGGCAGCAGCGGAATGCGCATGTCATGGTGCATGAAGCCGACATCGACCAGCGTCATCCAGGACAGCGCCGCCGACACGAACAGCAATGCCGTGGTGATCAGCTCGGCGCCGCGCGAGCCCGCCGCGGGCGGCTCGGAGACGTGGTGGTCATCGTGGCCGTCGCCGGGCTCGTGATGTGTCTCGTGGATGACCGACGCATCCTCATTGATCGTGTCGGACGCATGGGCGTGTGCGCCATGGCCGTGATCATCGTGATGCTCGACCGTGTCGCCCGAGGGGTTGCGGGCATGCGCGCCGAAAAGCGCGATCAAGCCGGCCAGAATGGCGCCCAGCAGAGGCAGGAAGACGATTGCCTGGACCATGATTTAATCTTTCCGCATGATCTGGTCGGAAAACCCGTATCCACTTTTCCGGATCATGCGATCAGCCCTTCATCAGATTGACGTCCTCAACCGCGATCGAGCCGCGGTTGCGGAAATAGACCACCAGGATGGCGAGACCGATCGCGGCTTCAGCGGCCGCGACGGTGAGCACCAGGAGCGCGAACACCTGCCCGACGATGTCGCCGAGGAAGGTCGAGAACGCCACGAGGTTGACGTTGACCGCGAGCAGGATCAGCTCGATCGACATCAGGATGACGATGATGTTCTTGCGATTCAGGAAGATGCCGAGGATCCCGAGCGTGAACAGGATCGCGCCGACCGCAAGATAGTGTCCGAGCCCGATCGTCATTTCACCCACTCCGCCGCGTCAGAATCCTGGAGCCCCTGCCCCGGCGTCACCTTGCGTATCGCCATCGCTATTTCGGGCGTGCGCGCGTTCTGAACGTTGATGTCCTGCCGCTTGACGCTCGCCTTGTGCCGCAGCGTCAGCACGATGGCGCCGATCATCGCGACCAGCAGCACCATGCCCGAGAGCTGGAAGTAGTGGATGTACTTGGTATAGAGCACCAGGCCCAGCGCCTCGGTATTGGAGACGTTGGTCGGGATCGCCGCCGTGATCGTCTTGGCGACGCCGGGGTTGATGACCCAGAAGCCGACCGTGAGCAGCAGCTCGAACAGGAAGATGCCGCCGATCACGAGGCCGACCGGGAGGTACTCGATAAAGCCTTCGCGCAGCTCGAGGAAGTCGACGTCGAGCATCATGATCACGAACAGGAACAGCACCGCGACGGCGCCTACATAGACGACGATCAGGATCATCGCGAGGAATTCGGCGCCCATCAACACGAACAGGCCGGAGGCGTTGACGAAGGCCAGGATCAGGTACAGCACGGAGTGCACGGGATTGCGCGAGACAATCACCATCACCGCCGAGGCGACGCAGACGCCGGCGAACAGATAGAAGAACAGCGCGGGAAGGATCATGCTCTCATCTCACCGGTACGGCGCGTCGAGTTCGATCGCTTTCGCGATCTCGCGTTCCCAGCGGTCGCCATTGGCGAGCAGCTTGGCCTTGTCATAGAACAGTTCCTCGCGGGTCTCGGTCGCGAACTCGAAGTTCGGACCTTCGACGATGGCATCGACCGGACAGGCTTCCTGGCAGAGGCCGCAATAGATGCACTTCACCATGTCGATGTCGTAGCGCACGGTCCGGCGGGTGCCGTCGTTGCGGCGCGGACCGGCCTCGATGGTGATGGCCTGGGCCGGGCAAACCGCTTCGCACAGCTTGCAGGCGATGCAGCGCTCTTCACCGTTCGGATAGCGCCGCAGCGCATGCTCGCCGCGGAAGCGTGGCGAGATCGGCCCCTTCTCGAAGGGATAGTTCAGCGTCGGCTTCGGCTGGAAGAAATAGCGCATGGCGAGGAAGAACGCCGAGACGAATTCCGACAGCAGAAGCGAGCGTGCAGTGGCGTTGATGTTGATACCCATGACGGCCCTCACTTCGGCGCGATGCCGGCAAAGTGCAGCACACCGGCCACCACGATCACCATCGCCAGCGACAACGGAAGGAAGACTTTCCAGCCGAGGCGCATCAGTTGATCGTAGCGGTAGCGCGGCACGATCGCCTTGGCCATCGCGAACAGGAAGAACATGAAGAACAGCTTCAGCGAGAACCAGATGATCCCCGGCACCCAATTGAAGGGCGGCAGGTCCACCGGCGGTAGCCAGCCTCCGAGGAACAGGATCGTCGCCATCGCGCACATCGTGGCAATCGCGACATACTCGCCGAGCATGAACAGCAGATACGGCGTCGAGCCGTACTCGACCATGAAGCCGGCGACGAGCTCGGATTCCGCTTCGACGAGGTCGAACGGCGGGCGGTTGGTTTCCGCCAACGCCGAGACGTAGAAGATCACGAACATCGGGAACAGCGGCCAGACGTACCAGTTCAGGATGGTGAGCTGCGGCAGCCCGATCAGGCTGGCGAGGCCGCGGACATGCTGCGCCTCGACCACGGCCGAGAGGTTCAGCGTGCCGGCGCAGAGCAGCACCGTGATGATGACGAAGCCGATCGAGACCTCGTAGGAGACCATCTGCGCCGCCGAGCGCAGCGCCGCGAGGAACGGATATTTCGAGTTCGACGACCAGCCGGCCATGATGATGCCGTAGATCGACAGCGACGAGATCGCGAAGATGAAGAGAACGCCGACATTGATGTCGGAGATCACCCAGCCGAGATTGGTCGGGATCACCGCCCAGGCCGCGAGCGCGAGCACGCATGAGACCAAGGGGGCAAGGAGAAACACGCCCTTGTTGGCGCCGGACGGGATGATCGGCTCCTTCAGCACGAACTTCAGGAGGTCGGCGAAGGATTGCAGCAGGCCCCAGGGACCGACCACGTTCGGGCCGCGGCGGATCTGCACCGCCGCCCAAATCTTGCGGTCGGCGAGCAGGATGTAGGCGATCGCCACCAGCAGGACGACCAGCACCAGGACGCTCTCCGCGATCATGATGATCAGCGGCCAGAGAAACCCGGTCCAGAATGCGCTTTCGAAGAATTCCATCGGCTCACTCCGCTGCGGTCAGCATCTGCCCGGAGGCAAGCCGCGAACACTCCGCCATCACGGCGGACGCACGCGCGATTGGGTTGGTCAAATAGAAGTCCTCGACAAGCGGCTTGAACGGAGCCTTCTCCGTTGTGCCGCCCTTCCCCGCGAGCTTCTTGATCTGATCGGCCGAGCCGGCCTCGATCTGATCGAGACGGATCAGATGCGGCACGGCCTTGAAGATCGCCTGGCGCAGGGCCGAAAGCGAATCATAGCCAAGCTTCTTGCCGAGCGCCTCCGACAGCGCGCGGACAATCGCCCAGTCCTCGCGAGCCTCGCCCGGCGGGAATGCGGCCCGTCCGGTCATCTGCACGCGGCCTTCGGTGTTGACGTAGATCGCCGACTTCTCGGTATAGGCGGCTGCCGGCAGGATCACGTCGGCGCGATGGGCGCCGCGGTCGCCGTGGGTGCCGATATAGACGACGAAGGTGCCGTCCGACGGCTTGATCTCGTCGGCGCCGAGCAGGAACAGCAGATCGAGCGTCCCGAACGTCGTCATCTGCGCCGCGTTCAGCCCGCCCTGACCGGCGACAAAGCCGATGTCGAGCGCACCGACGCGCGAGGCACTCTCATGCAGCACGCCAAAGCCGATCCAGCCGTCCTTGAGCGCGCCGACGTCGAGCGCGAGCTTGGCCGCGGCTGCGAGAATGGCGGCGCCGTCGTGGCGCGAGGCGGCGCCGGCACCGACCAGGATGATCGGGTTCTTGGCGTTCTTCAGCACGTCCATGAAGGAGTGCTTGCCGGCCGCGAGCTCACCGAGCGTCTCGGTGCCCGCGCCGAGGTGATCATAGTCGTAAGTCAGATCGGCCTTGGCGCCGATCACGCCGACCTTGAAACCGCCGGCGCGCCAGCGCTTGCGAATGCGGGCGTTGAACACGGCCGCCTCTTTCCGCGGATTGGCGCCGATGATGAGCAGCGCATCGGCCTGCTCGACGCCGGCGAGCGTCGGATTGAAAATGTAGGAGCCGCGGCCGAGCGCGGGATCGAAGGCATCGCCACCCTGCACCGCCAGATTGGCCGAGCCGTATTTGGCCAGCAAATCCTTCAGCGCGAACATCTCTTCGACGCCGGCGAGATCGCCCGCGATCGCGCCGATCCGCTTGCCGTCGGTGCGGGCCGCCTTGGAGGCGATCGCGGCAAAGGCCTCGGGCCAGCTGGCCGCGCGCAGCTTGCCGGCTTCGCGAATATAGGGCCGGTCGAGGCGCTGCGTGCGCAGGCCGTCGACGACGTGGCGGGTCTTGTCCGAGATCCACTCCTCGTTCACGGCCTCGTTGATGCGCGGCAGGATACGCATCACTTCGCGGCCGCGGGTGTCGACGCGGATCGCAGAGCCCACGCCGTCCATCACGTCGATCGACTGGGTCTTGCCGAGCTCCCACGGGCGCGCGGCGAAGGCATAAGGCTTCGAGGTCAGCGCGCCGACCGGGCAGATGTCGACGAGATTGCCCTGGAGCTCAGACGTCAGCGCGTGCTCGAGATAGGTCGTGATCTCCATGTCCTCGCCGCGGCCGGTCGCGCCCATTTCGGGGGCGCCGGCCACTTCCGCCGAGAAGCGGACGCAGCGGGTGCACTGGATGCAGCGGTTCATCGAGGTCTTGACCAGCGCGCCGAGATATTTGTCCTCGACGGCGCGCTTGTTCTCGGCGAAGCGGCTGGTGTCGACACCATAGCCCATCGCCTGGTCCTGCAGGTCGCACTCGCCGCCCTGGTCGCAGATCGGGCAATCCAGCGGATGGTTGATGAGAAGGAATTCCATCACGCCTTCGCGCGCCTTCTTCACCATCGGCGAACGGGTGGAGATTTCCGGCGGCTCGCCCCTGGGACCCGGACGGCAATCGCGCACGCCCCAGGCGCAGCTCGCGACCGGCTTCGGGCCGCCCTTCACCTCGACGAGGCACATCCGGCAATTGCCGGCGATCGACAGCCGCTCGTGATAGCAGAAGCGCGGAATCTCGGCGCCGGCCGCCTCGCACGCCTGAAGCAGCGTGTATTCGGCGGGGACATCGATCTCTTTACCGTCGATGATGAGCTTGGTCATTGTCTCTACTCCGCCGCGACCATGTTCACGGGATCGCGGACGCCGGCATCGTCGATGTCGGCCTTATGCGAATACTGGTCGATGCGCGCTTCGATCTCATGACGGAAATGCGCGATCAGGCCCTGGATCGGCCACGCCGCCGCGTCGCCGAGCGCGCAGATGGTGTGGCCTTCGACCTGCTTGGTGACTTCCAGCAGCATGTCGATCTCGCGCTTGTGGGCGCGACCGTCGGCCATGCGGGTCAAGACGCGCCACATCCAGCCGGTGCCCTCGCGGCATGGCGTGCACTGGCCGCAGCTCTCGTGCTTGTAGAAATAGGAGATGCGGGCGATGGCGCGGATCAAATCGGTCGACTTGTCCATCACGATCACGGCCGCGGTGCCGAGGCCCGAGCGCAGCTTGCTCAACGAGTCGAAATCCATCGGCGTGTCGATGATCTGCTCGGCCGGCACCATGCGCACCGAGGAGCCGCCGGGGATCACGGCCTTGAGGTTGTCCCAGCCGCCGCGGACGCCGCCGCAATGCTTCTCGATCAGCTCACGGAACGGAATGCCCATGGCCTCTTCGACGTTGCAGGGCCGCTCGACGTGGCCGGAAATGCAGAACAGCTTGGTGCCGACATTGTTCGGACGGCCGATGCCGGCGAACCACGCCGCGCCCCGGCGCAGAATGTCCGGCGCAACCGCGATCGACTCGACATTGTTGACGGTGGTCGGGCAGCCGTACAGGCCGACATTCGCCGGGAACGGCGGCTTCAGCCGCGGCTGGCCCTTCTTGCCTTCGAGGCTCTCGAGCAGCGCAGTTTCCTCGCCGCAGATGTAGGCGCCGGCGCCGTGGGCGACATAGATGTCGAACGGCCAGCCGTTGATATTGTCCTTGCCGACCAGCTTGGCCTCATAGGCCTGGTCGATCGCCGCCTGGAGATGCTCGCGCTCGCGGATGAACTCGCCGCGGACATAGATGTAGCAGGCATGCGCATTCATCGCACAGCTCGCGATCAGGCAGCCCTCGATCAGGAGATGCGGATCGTGCCGCATGATCTCGCGATCCTTGCAGGTCCCGGGCTCGGACTCGTCGGCGTTGACGACGAGATAGCTCGGCCGGCCGTCGGTCGATTCCTTCGGCATGAACGACCATTTCAGGCCGGTCGGGAAGCCGGCGCCACCGCGGCCGCGCAGGCCAGAGGCCTTCATCTCGTTGATGATCCAGTCACGGCCCTTGTCGATGATGTTCTTCGTTCCATCCCAGGCGCCGCGGCGCCGCGCGCCCTCGAGCCCCCAATCGTGGAGGCCGTAAAGGTTCTTGAAGATGCGGTCCTTGTCCTCGAGCATGTCAGTGCTTTCCGATCAACGGTTGGCTTGCTTGTAGGCAAGCCCGGCGGCGCAGACGGCAAAGGTCAGCGCCCAGAGCAGGCTGGATTCCAGCGACGCGCTGAGGGCGAAGCGCTGAAGCAGGAAAATGAATGTGGCCGCCACGGCGGAATGCATTGCGACGAAGCCCCACTTCTTCACAACACTGCTCCCTTCAACTCGCGGCGCCGAGAGATCACGCATCAGGTGATCTCCTTCAGCGTGGTCGGCCCACCGGTCGGCGCCGAGAACTGGCGGCCGTTCTGCGGACCGGGCTTGGGCGGATTGCCCGAAGCAAAGCCGTCAAGCACCTTGCCGAAGCTTTCCTTGGTCAGATCCTCATAGGTGTCCTTGCCGATCAGCACCATCGGCGCATTCACGCAGGCACCGAGGCACTCCACCTCCTCCCAGCTGAAATTGCCGTCCTTGGAGAGATGGAAGGGCTCGTGATGGATGCGGTGCTCGCAGACGTGGATCAGATCCTCGGCGCCGCGCAGGCGGCACGGCGTGGTGCCGCAGACCTGGATGTGGGCCTTCTTACCGACCGGGGCCAGCTGGAACATCGTGTAGAAGGTCGCGACCTCGAGCACGCGGATATAGGGCATATCGAGCATGTCGGCGACAGCGCGGATCGCGGCCTCCGAGACCCAGCCTTCGTGCTGTTCCTGAACGCGCCAGAGGATGGCGATGACGGCCGAAGCCTGGCGCCCGGCCGGATATTTCGCGATCTGCTGCTTGGCGAACGCGAGGTTCTCCTCCGTGAACGCAAAGCTCGCGGGCTGGACTTCCTTCGGTGCTAATCGGCGAACGGACATCTCTTCAATCTCTCATTGCATGCGGCGCGCGGTTTTCGCATTCAGGGCATTGATCCTGTCCTGCCAGAATGCGCTTGCGGTGCCGAAAACATTGTAGCCGACATGGGTGGAGACCTTGATGCGGTCGAGGATCGACAGCTCGGTCACCGTCTCCATACGCCTTGTGCTGGGATCGTAGACGATCAGCTTCAGCGGGGTGTGTTCGAGGATGTAGCGCGATACTGCGTGCGAGCGGTCGCTGCCGTGCTCCTCGCACATGACGACGCTGTCGGCCTGGAGCAGCCGGGCGCCGCCCTTGATCGCCTCGATCTCGACGCCCTCGACGTCGAGCTTGATCAGGTACTTGCCGGTGCTAGCGACCTTGCCGTCGTCGATCAGATTGTCGAGCGCGATGACCGGCACGTCCTCGCCGACCGCCGACGCATCGCCGGCAATGCTGAAAGCCTCGTGCTTGGTGCCTGACAGACGCGCGGTGCCACGGGCCGCGCCGATCGCGCATTTCATGGTCTCGAAGCGGCTGCCATTGATGCGGACGTTGTTGGCGAGCTTCGGATAGTTCTGCCCCGACGGCTCGATCGCGATCGCCTTGTGCGAACCGAACGGCTTGCTTGACACCAGCACCGACCAATAGCCGTAATTCGCGCCGCAATCGAGCAGCGTGTAGTCGACGTCGATGGAGTCGGCGAACAACAGCTCCAGCTCGTCCTCGTAATTGTAGGAGCGGTTGAGCAGCTTGCTCCAATAGCCGTCGCCGTAGGGAAATTCGAACACGGCGTCGGGGTTGAGCTTGATCGCGATGTTGCGCTCGGGCAGCGTCTTCCGCAGCAGATTGGCGCAGGCGATGTAGCCCATATGCGAGAAGTGCGACGAGATCTTCGATCCCGTCACCAGCGCCAAGGCAGCCGTCCGCTCCCACAGGTTGGCCCCTTCAAGGGCCCCCGAGGCGCGGTCAAACTGGATCGGCGCCTGCGCCATCACCGATCGACCTCTCCGAACACGATGTCGAGCGAGCCGAGGATCGCCGAGACGTCGGCGAGCAGATGACCGCGGCAGATGTGGTCCATGGCCTGCAGATGCGCAAAGCCCGGCGCGCGGATCTTGCACTTGTAGGGCTTGTTGGTGCCGTCCGAGATCAGAAAGACGCCGAACTCGCCCTTGGGCGCCTCGACCGCGGCATAGACCTCGCCGGCCGGCACGTGGACGCCTTCGGTGTAGAGCTTGAAGTGGTGGATCAGCGCTTCCATCGAGCGCTTCATCTCGCCACGGCGCGGCGGTGCGACCTTGTTGTCCTCGACGACGACGGGGCCCTTCCCGTCGGCTGCGTTCAGCTTCTGGATGCACTGCTTCATGATGCGCACGGACTGGCGCATCTCTTCCATGCGGATCAGATAGCGGTCGTAGCAGTCGCCGTTCTTGCCGATCGGGATGTCGAAATCCATCTCGGCGTAGCATTCATAGGGCTGCGACTTGCGCAGATCCCAGGCCGCGCCCGAACCGCGCACCATCACGCCGGAGAAGCCCCACTCCCAGGCTTCCTTCAGCGAGACGACGCCGATGTCGACGTTGCGCTGCTTGAAGATGCGGTTGGCGGTGAGCAGCCGGTCGAGATCTTCGACCACTTTCAGGAACGGATCACACCAGGCGTCGATGTCGTCGACCAGCTTCTGCGGCAGGTCCTGATGCACGCCGCCGACGCGGAAATAGGCTGCGTGCATGCGGCTGCCTGAGGCGCGCTCGTAGAATACCATCAACTTTTCGCGCTCTTCGAAACCCCACAGCGGCGGGGTCAGCGCGCCGACGTCCATCGCCTGCGTGGTGACGTTGAGCAGGTGCGACAGGATCCGGCCGATCTCGCAATAGAGCACGCGGATCAGCTGCGCGCGGCGCGGCACCTCGATGCCGAGCAGCTTTTCTGCAGCCATGCAGAAGGCGTGCTCCTGGTTCATCGGCGCGACGTAGTCGAGGCGGTCGAAATAAGGGATCGCCTGCAGATAGGTCTTCTGCTCGATCAGCTTTTCGGTGCCGCGGTGAAGCAGGCCGATATGCGGGTCGACGCGGGCGACGACCTCACCATCCAATTCAAGCACAAGACGAAGAACACCGTGCGCAGCTGGATGCTGCGGTCCGAAGTTGATCGTAAAGTTGCGAAGCTGTTCGGGTTGCTCGTTCATGATCAGACCTTCGGCCCCGCTTTTTCATCGCCCGGAAGGACCGGATAGTCGGCGCCCTCCCACGGGGACAAAAAGTCGAACTTGCGGAATTCCTGGTTGAGCCTGACCGGCTCGTACACCACCCGCTTCTCCTGGTCGTCGTAGCGGACCTCGAGGAAGCCGGTGGTCGGGAAATCCTTGCGCAGCGGATGACCCTCGAAGCCGTAATCGGTCAGGAGGCGGCGCATGTCGGGATGACCGACGAAGATCACGCCGTAGAGGTCGTAGGCCTCGCGCTCGAACCAGTCGGCGCCGGGAAACACCTCGATCAGCGACGGCACCTGCGTGGTCTCGTCGGCCTGGGCCTTGAGCCGGACCCGCGCGTTCAGGGTCGGTGACAGGAAGTGATAGATCACGTCGAAGCGCTTCTCGCGCGAGGGATAGTCCGCCGCCGTGATGTCGGTGAAATTGATGAAGCGGCAGTTCGGGTCGTCGCGGAGGTACTTGACCACCTCGACGATCTTGCTGACCTCGACATCGACCGTGAGCTGGTTGAAGGCCACCGAATGACCGATGGCGGCGCCCGGAAGCGCGCTAACGATCGTCTGCCCCAGGGCGTCGAGCTTGGCGTCGTCCATGACGTAAAACCTTAGCGTTCGATGGTGCCGGTGCGGCGGATCTTCTTCTGCAGCAGCAGCACGCCGTAGAGCAGCGCTTCCGCCGTGGGCGGGCAGCCCGGCACGTAGATGTCGATCGGCACGATACGATCGCAACCGCGCACGACCGAGTAGGAATAGTGATAGTAGCCGCCGCCGTTGGCGCAGGAGCCCATCGAGATGACGTAACGCGGCTCGGGCATCTGGTCGTAGACCTTGCGCAGCGCCGGCGCCATCTTGTTGGTCAGGGTCCCCGCGACGATCATCACGTCCGACTGACGCGGCGAGGCGCGCGGCGCGAAGCCGAAGCGCTCGACGTCGTAGCGCGGCATCGACACCTGCATCATCTCGACCGCGCAGCAGGCGAGACCGAAGGTCATCCACATCAGCGAGCCGGTACGCGCCCAGGTGATGAGGTCGTCGGTCGCGGCCACGAAGAAGCCCTTGTCGGACAGTTCCGAATTGACCTCGAGGAAGAACGGATCATTGGCCCCGCCCGGCTTGCCGGTCGACGGGTCAAGGATGCCCTTGGGGGCCGGCGCGAGAACCGGACCGGCGGACGACACAGGGTTCAATCCCATTCCAGTGCGCCTTTCTTCCATTCATAGGCGAACCCGACCGTCAGCACGCCAAGGAACACCACCATGGACCAGAAGCCGGTCGCGCCAAGCTTGCCGAACGCCACAGCCCAGGGAAACAGGAACGCCACCTCGAGGTCGAAGATGATGAAGAGGATGGCGACGAGATAGAAGCGGACGTCGAACTTCATGCGGGCGTCGTCGAAGGCGTTGAAACCGCACTCATACGCCGACAGCTTTTCCGGGTCAGGCTGCTGGAACGCCACGATGAACGGCGCGATCAGCAGCACCAGGCCAATGAGGCCCGCTACCCCTATGAAGACGACGAGTGGAAGATAGTTCTGCAGAATGCCGCTCATTGACGAGCCCTTTTTCCCGCAGCCTCGGGACAGCCACGGATTCGTCCAGTTTGGAATTGTTCTGAGCCTTAGCGCAGTGCACCAATGGGCGCAAGACACGCTCTTTTTAGGCCCTTTGTCGCCCTCAGAACGGTGGAAATCCCGGAATCACCCCGCGGCTGGTATGGAGCAGATCGACCGCCCCAGCAAGGGCGCCCCGATCAGTCCACACGCGCTGGGCCGTGACGTCCGTGGTTGGGAAGGCTCACTCTATCTAGGCCGCGACGCTGCAAAGTCCAGATTACAACGAGGCCAAGCGCGCCCATTATCGGGCGAGCGACCCGGGAGCCATGCATCACGATCGGACCCGGGCTCGTCTGGCGAATGCGTCGGGCAGGAGGCGCCCGCTTCGCCGCAGCGAAAAATGGGTGGCGAGCGCGGCGGCAACGTGGCTGGGTCGTCGCGCGCCGCGCTCGCATGAGCTTCGGGCCGGGGGGCATGGCCCGCGAGCTCATCGATCTCGTGGTGGAAGCCGGGTGACGAGCCGGTCAGGCTCTCACGATCGCCTTTCGCCTTTCCCCACCATTTGGCCTGTCCTCACCATTTGTAGGAAACGCTGGCGGTGACGCGCCGGCGGTCGCCGTAGAAGCAGGAGGACGCCGCCGCGCAGCTGGCGACGTAGATCTTGTCGGTCAAATTGACCACGTTCAGCGCGGTGCGCCAGTTCTGCCATTCATGGTGGAGCGCGAGATCGCCCAGCACGACCGCGGGAACCTCAAGGGTATTGGCCGCATCCGCCCACGACGAACCGATATAGCGGATGCCGCCGCCGAAGCCGAAGCCCGCCAGCGGCCCGTCCTTGAAGGTGTAGTCCGCCCAGCCGGACACCAGAAGCTCAGGCGTGTTGGTCGGGGTCTTGCCGACCAACGCCGGGTCCAGATCCCTGCTGTTGAACAAATGGTAGGCCGTGAACGAGCCGATCAGCTTCAGCTCGCGCGTGGCGTTCGCCACCGCTTCGAGCTCGATGCCGCGCGAGGTCACCTCCCCGGTCTGGTTCTGCAAGGTCGTGACGACAGGGTCGGTCGTTGCCACATGCTGACGTTTCAAGTCGAACACCGAAGCGGTGAAGTAGCCGTCAAATCCCCGCGGCGCGACCTTGACGCCGATTTCCGCCTGCTGGCCGGTCTCCGGCAGGAACAGCTGGTTTTGCGCGTTGAGGCCGATAATTGGATTGTAGCTTGTGGCGTACGACACATAGGGCGCGATGCCGTTGTCGAAATTGTAGATCAGCCCGGCGCGCCCGCTGAACCTGCTGTCGTCGCGGCTGGCGAGCGTGGCGCCGGTATCACGGCCAGCCTGCGTCGTCTCGACCCAATCGTTGCGGCCGCTCAGCACCAGCGTGAAGTTGCCGAGCTTCATCTGATCCTGAAGATAGGTGCCGGCCTGCTTCTGCGTAATCTGGAAGTTGCGGAACGGTGCGCCCGTCAACGGAATGTCAAATCCATAGGCGGGATTGAAGACGTTGATCGAAGGAACGGTGCCGAAGTTGAAAGCCTGATAGTCGTCGATCTGGTAGCCCTTCAAATCGACCCCGAACAGCATGGTGTGCCGCACCGCGCCGGTGTTGAAGCGGTACTCCAGCTGGTTGTCGAGATTGGCTTGGTTGGCGGTGTTCTTCGCATACCAATTGTAGCGACCAAGACTAGCCGTGTTGATGTCAGCCCAATTGTTGCCGACGTAGCCGCGATAGGTCACGTCGACATGGGCAAAGCGCGCATTTTGCCGGAATGTCAGATCGTCGGTGAGATTGCGCTCGACCTGATAGCCGAGCATCTCCTGCTCGCGCGTGAACTTGTCGACGCTGGGATCCCCGGCGAAAAAGCTGGTCGGGATCTTGCCGAACCGAGCGTTGGTCACCGTGCCCTCATAGGGCAGGAAGTTGATGCCTCGGGTTTCCTGCCGGGAAGCTGAAGCCAGCACCGTGAACGTCGTGTCGGCGTCCGGCTTCCAGGTCACCGAGGGCGCGATGAAGTAGTTGTTATCCGGCGTGAAATTGACCTGCGTGGGGCCGTTCTGGACCTGGCCGACGACGCGGTAGAACAGCTTGCCGTTCTCAGGGCTCGTCGCGACCGGACCGCCGACATCGAAGCCGACATAGGCATTGCCGAAATTGTTGACGCCGGTCTCGATGAAACGGACGGGCTCCGCGGGCGGCATCTTGCTGATGACGTTGACGATGCCGCTCGGGCTCGATCCGCCATAGAGCACGGCCGACGGACCGCGCAGCACCTCGACGCGCTCCATGTTGGGCGTCTGAAGCTTCCAGCTCGCATAGGACGTGTAGAACAGCTGCATGCCGTCGAGGAACAGTCCGACATCGTCGGACTTGAAGCCGCGGATCAGCCACCAGTCGTTGCGCGTGTCCGCGCCGAAGGTCCCGGCGCGGACGCCGGCGGCATAGCGCAGGACCTCGTCGAGCTTGTTCGCCTTCTGGTCGCGGATCTGCTCCGCGCCAATCACCGACACCGCCTGCGGCGTCTCCATGATCGGCGTGTTGGTCTTGGTGCCGGACGAGCTGCGGCCGGCGACGTAGCCGTGCACCGGCCCGCGTGGCGTCTCGACGAAACCGACATTGCGCGGCGGCGGCCTGCTCCGGCTGGCGGTCTGCTCGGATGATCGCGGCGCGCGGCGCTGGACGGAGGGCGCCGCCCGGCGGCGCGCTTCCGGCGCGGTGACGGTCACCGACGGAATGTTCTGCGCGCCACTCTGCGCAGGAGATTGTGCAAGCGATGCCTGCGGCAGCAAAACCCAGGCGGATGCGGTCGCCAATACGGCCGACCGCAGCATTCCAAGACTGTTCACGCGCAACCCCAAAACTGCGTGTTTTGATTGCACATGCTGTCGGCCCATGACGGCATGCGCTTGCGGTGACGCTTAGGGGAGCGCGCGCGAATTCCCTAATTGAAAGCCTCTTAGAAGGAGTCTTAGAAAGAGTCTTGGAAAGGGTCTTGGAAGCGATCCAACATGTTCCGGGATCGCCGAAACGTCAGCGCGAAATCTTCTCGCTCTCGAGCATCTCGGCGGCGATCGCCGTCAGCTGATCGACCTGCTGCAGCAAGGTCGCGAACTCGGCTTCGCTCAGATGTTCGCGCAAACGCCGATTGCGCTCCTGCGCACCGGCGACGATCGCATCATGTGCCGCAAGGCCCGTTGCGGTCAGCGAGACCAGCACCTCGCGGCTGTCTTTCGGGTTGGCCGATTTCGCGATCAGCTTGCGCGACACGAGTTCCGCAAGCGCGCGGCTGATCTGCCCCTTGTCCTGGCCGACGGCTTCCGCAAGCCGCGCCACGCTCATCGGCGGCCGCCGGCCGAGCGAGGCGACCAGGCCGAACTCGACCGATGACAATCCGGCGAGGCGCTTGTAGCGCAGGATGGCACCGCGCTTGAGCAGATTGGCCAGCACCATCAGCCGCGACGATAGCATGACGGTGATCGGCGCCGGCGACTGACTTTCGTCCGCATCGGACGATGTGCGCCCGGCCCTGCTTGATGTCTGGCTCATGGTCCACCTCTGCCAAGAAAGCCGCGGCGTGCCAAGTCTTGGTAGCGCGACCTCCCCAGCCTGATCCGAATGCGACTAAGAGGCATTTAGAAATCGTTGACATTATCATCTATCTAATCTTCACTTGGCACAAGGCATCAAAAATGGCCCGGCCGGTACGGCCAACTGCGGGAGGACCGGTATGAGCATCACCCAGCGGGATCGCGATCTCGGCACGGCCTATGCGATGAAGCCGGCGCACACCCGCACCGAGCTCACCTCGGTCGTGCGCGGCACGCCGATGGGCGAACTGCTCCGCCGCTACTGGCATCCGGTTGGCCTCATCAGTGACGCCACCGACACGCCGAAGAAAGTCCGCACGCTCGGCGAGGATCTGGTGCTGTTCCGCGACAAGCACGGCCGCGCCGGTTTGCTGCACGCTCGCTGCTGCCACCGCGGCACCACGCTCTATTATGGCAAGGTCGAGGAGGACGGCATCCGCTGCTGCTATCACGGCTGGAAGTTCGACACCGAGGGTCATTGCCTGGAGCAGCCCTGCGAGCCCGACGGCGGCCAGTTCAAGGACAAGGTGCGCCAGCCCTGGTATCCGGTCGAGGAACGCTACGGACTGATCTTCGCCTATATGGGCCCGGCCGAGAAACGTCCGGTGCTACCGGCCTATGAATGCCTGGAGACCATGGACGACGGCGAGTTCGTCGAGGCCGACGATTCCTCGATCGGCGGCGGCGGTCCCGCGATCATCCCCTGCAACTGGCTCCAGCATTTCGAGAATGTGGTCGATCCCTACCACGTGCCGGTGCTGCACGGCTCGTTCTCGGGTCCGCAATTCACCAACATGATGGCGTCGATGCCGGAGGTGACGTTCGACAAAACGCCGCGCGGCATCGCCGTACGCTCGATCCGCAAGCAGGATGACGGCCGTGTGTTTTACCGCGTCACCGAGGCGGCGCTCCCCACCTTGCGCGTCGTGCCGAACCCTCGCGTGGCGCAGTTCGCCCGCGTCGAGTCGCTTGGCTGGACGCTGCCGATCGATGACACCTCGTTCCGCATCTACGTCGCCGGTCGCGTCAAGAGCGCCGGCGACATCGGCCGCATGCGTTCGAAGTTCAACGGCAAATTCTGGTGGGACATGACCGAGGAAGAGCACCAGCAATTTCCGGGCGATTACGAAGCCCAGGTCGGCCAGGGACCGCAGACCATCCATTCCGAGGAGCATTTCGGCCAGAGCGACCGCGGCATCCTCATGATCCGGCGCATGCTGAGCGAGCAGCTCGAAGCGATGGAAGCAGGCCGCAATCCGATCGGAATCTCATTCGATGTGAACGCGCCTCCGGTCGAATTCGAAGCGGGGAATTACATCCGCGAAGGCTGACATGCCAGCTCCAATCAGGGCTGGACCGACAACGAGAACAACGACAAATTGGGGGAAGCGATGGTCGATGTGACGTCACAGATGTCGGTGCAAACGGCCGCCGCGGCAAAACCCTCGGCACGGCGCTATTACGTGCTCGGCCTGCTCACGATCATCTACGCGCTGAACTTCCTCGACCGCACGATCTTCAACGTCCTGATCGAGCCCATCAAGAAGGAATTCCAGCTCAGCGACACCATGATGGGCCTGCTCGCGGGCTTCGGCTTCGCCCTGTTCTATTCCCTGCTCGGCATTCCCATCGCGCGCGTCGCCGACCGGCTCAACCGGCGCAACATCGTCGCCGCTGCGTTCGCGTTCTGGAGTGCGATGACGGCGTTGTGCGGCGCCGCTTCGAGCGTCACTTCGCTGGCGCTGGCGAGGATCGGCGTCGGCATCGGCGAATCCGCGGGCTCTCCCGCCTCGCAATCGATCGTCGCTGATCTCTTTGCCAAGAATGAGCGTCCGCGCGCGCTCGGCATCTACGCCGTCGGCACCTATCTCGGCGTCTTCCTCGGCTATTTCGTGGGCGGGTACGTCAACCAGCACTATGGCTGGCGGATGGCATTCTACGTCGCGGGCCTGCCCGGTATCCTGCTCGCTATTGTCCTGTGGCTGACGATCTCCGAGCCGAAGCGCGGCGCCATGCAGGAGACTTTCGTGCCTGAGCCGCTCGGGCCGACCCTGCGCTTCCTGGCCTCGCAGCAGAGCTTCATCATCGTGCTGATCGGCTTCTGTCTCACCACTTACACGAACTATGCGACCGCGGCGTGGATACCGCCGTTCCTCGCGCGCGTGCACCATCTGTCGAGCGCCGAGATCGGCACCTATGCCGGCACCTTCAAGGGGCTCGCCGGCATGGCGGGCACCCTGCTCGGCGGCTTCGTGGTGGCGCAGATCAGCCGCCGCGACGATCGCTGGAAGCTGTGGGCGCCCGCCATCACCTCGGGCCTTGCCGGCCCGGTGTTCGCGCTGTGCATGCTGACGCAGGACTTTGCGATGATGGTGGCCACGCTGGCGCTGACCTCGTTCCTGGTCGGCTTCCATCTCGGACCGATCTTCGCGATCGCGCAGACGGTGGCCAAGCCGAGCATGCGGGCGCTGGCCTCCGCCCTGATCGCGCTCACCGCCACCTGCTTCGGCCAGGGCGTCGGGCCGCTCGCGGTAGGCGTGGTCAACGATGCCCTGAAGGGCGCTTACGGCGCCGAGGCCGTGCGCTATTCCCTGCTTTCGGCGGCGGTCACGACCACGCTGGGGGCGCTCCTGTTCGTCTGGGCGGCGCGCTCGATCCGGAACGATATCGGCCGGGCGGCCGTCTGAGGCCGGTGCAGACCGCAAGCCCGGCGAAACCAACCGGGCGTATTCATGAAACCATTTTGCGGAACCCGCGAAACCATCCGGAAACAGACGGTCCTTACAAGAAGAGCCATAGACGGCGGCAAAGCCCGTCGGGAGGCTCAGATGAACCACTCCATTCACTCTGCTGATCGTGCGACCCACCTGAAGATCGTGGTGGTGGCGCTGGTGGCCGGCATCACGGTGGCCGGCTTCGGGATCGCAGCCCGCACCAATGCCGATTACAGCCAGACCGCCCAATCCGCCCACGTGATCAAGGCCGGCAAGCCGGTCGTGGTGACCAGCGCCGGGACGTCGGAGATCCGCTGAGGATCAAAAAGGTCCGGTTTGATACCGAACGGCCGCCTTCGGGCGGCCTCTTTGATTCAGGCGATGGGGTGATGCTCCGATATGGATCGGGTCAATAGCTGCCGCAGCAGTGCTTGAATTTGTCGCCTGAACCGCAGGGACAGGGATCATTGCGGCCGACACCGCTCTGCCCATAACGCAGCCGGTTGAGGGCCTTCCTGTTCTGCTCCAGGATCATCTTGCGGCGCGTCTCCTGCACGCCGATCACGGCAGCATTGTCGCCGGCGTCCCAGAACGCCTGCGGCTTCAGATGGGCGAGCTTGCCGCTGACATAGACCGGGTAGAACCAGCCGAGCGTTCCGTCGCGCAGGCGCTGCAGCGTCGTCAAATCGTAGAGGAAGAAACCTGCGTCCAGCAGCATCGCGTTGATGTCCTGGAAGTCGTCAACGTCAGTCTCGCAGACGACAACGCTGCAATTCTCGAGCACGTACCGCGCGCCCTTCAGTGCGGCCTGTTCCGCGCCCTGCACATCGAGCTTGAGCAGGAACGGCGGCTTGAGCGACAGCTCCTCGACCAGCGCATCAAGCGTCGTCGCCGGCACTTTCACCTTGCTGGTGGAGAGGTCGTTGACCCGCGACCAGTAGACGTCGCCGGCGGGGCGCAGCGATGACCAGTAGGGATGCACCGATTCCGTGATCTCGATCTCGCCCTCGTGGTCGGTGATGGCGCAAATGCGATAGTGCCCGCCAAGCACCTCCTTGATCGCCTTGAGGGAGTCCTCGTAGATCCTGTTAGCATCGACGTTCAGTGGCACCGCACCGCCGAGGCACGACTGATGGTTGAGCACGAAGTGCCCATCGGCGCAGCCCAGATCGATGACGGTGCCGTAGCGCACGCCCTTCGCGAACAAATTCTGCAACGTCGCGCTGAAATCGGCTGCCTGCATCAAATCGATCCGAACAATCCCGGATTGAGCGGTACCATGCGATCGACGGCGCGATCAATCCGGCGCCTGACGGCCGTGGCGCGGGCGAGAGATTTTGCGTGGGTCAAAGACCAAAAAGCACGCGGAAGTCGGGGCGCGCCGGACCCGGGATCGAAGCGAGATCAGGATTTGA
Source organism: Bradyrhizobium sp. MI1.10 (assembly GCF_055811035.1). Lineage (NCBI taxonomy): Bacteria > Pseudomonadati > Pseudomonadota > Alphaproteobacteria > Hyphomicrobiales > Nitrobacteraceae > Bradyrhizobium > Bradyrhizobium sp. MI1.10. The sequence goes on along the minus strand of NZ_JBVVPN010000002.1, from coordinate 155,034 downwards.
AGGTAAGGGTATGAAAGGATTGCCAAAAATGGCGCGAGAGACGGGGCTCGAACCCGCGACCTCCGGCGTGACAGGCCGGCGCTCTAACCAACTGAGCTACTCCCGCGTGACACGCAAATGTCTGCGGAACGAGGGGGGACTTAAAGGCCGGACCTGTTGAAGTCAAGGATGTTGCATCCACAGCCGGAACGATCGGTTTTCCGCTGAGAGCGCGCACGAACGTGACCCTCGCCCGCGGGCCTGACGTGTCAGTCCAGCCCCGAATCGTCTACCCCTCCGGGAACTTGCGGGGTTTGGGAGCCGTCATCCCGACCACCGGCAGGAATCGAGGAGGCCAGACATGGCTAAGAAAGACTCGGCCAAGAAGGATTCGGCGAAGAAGGCAGCCGCTCCCGCCACCATCACGCTCAAGCACCTCGCCGCCGACATTGCGGAGAGCCAGGACCTGTCGAAGAAGCGCGCCGAGGCCGTTCTGACCGACATGGTCGACCTCATCACCAAGCATCTGAAGAAGGGCGACCGCGTCCGGATCGTCGGGCTTGGAATCCTGCAGGTGCGCAAGCGCGCCGCCCGCACCGGCCGTAATCCCGCCACGGGCGAGCCCATCCACATCAAGGCCAGCAAGAAGGTCGCCTTCCGCCCGGTCAAGGAGCTGAAAGAGGCGATCTGACCACTCACGTTTCGTTAAGCCTGATCGGCTTGCTCCGGCCGCAACGCGGCCCAGTTTTCTGGTATACCGCCTCTCTCACCTCACTCGGCGGTTTGACCAGAAATGTCCTCCCTCACCTTTTCGCACACCGTGACCGAGCGCTTCCTGCGCTACGTCACCATCGACACCCAGTCCGATCCGGAATCCCCGAGCTCGCCCTCGACGGAGAAACAGAAGGATCTCGGCCGTGTGCTCGCCGCCGAGCTCAGGGAAATGGGCGTCGAGGACGCTCATCTCGACGATTACGGCTACGTCTACGGAACGATCCCGGGCAACACACCCAAGAAGGTGCCGGTGATCTGCTTCTGCTCGCACATGGACACCTCGCCCGACGTCACCGGCAAGGACGTCAAACCGCAAATGGTGAAGAACTATCGCGGCGGCGATATCACCCTCCCAGGCGACACCAGCCAGGTGATCCGCTTCGCCGAGCATCCGGCGCTGAAGAACCAGATCGGCAACGACATCATCACCACCGACGGCACCACGCTGCTCGGCGCCGACAACAAGGCCGGCGTCGCCGAGATCATGGATGCCGCGCATTTCTTCATCAACAACCCGCAAGTGAAGCACGGCACCATCAAGATCCTGTTCACGCCTGACGAGGAGATCGGCCGCGGCGTCGACAATGTCGACATCAAGAAGCTGGGCGCCGAGTTCGGCTACACCATGGACGGCGAGAGTGCGGGCAGCGTCGAGGACGAGACCTTCTCGGCGGACGGTGCCACCATCACCATCAACGGCGTCAGTGCCCACCCCGGCTACGCCAAGGGCAAGATGGAGCATGCCATCAAGATCGCCGCCGCCATCGTCGAGCGCCTGCCCCGGGAAGGCTGCTCGCCCGAGACGACATCAGGCAAGCAGGGCTTTCTGCATCCGATCGGCATCGAGGGTGCGCTGGAGCAGGCGACGCTCTCCTTCATCGTGCGCGACTTCACCGAGGAAGGGCTGAAGGAGAAGGAGATCCTGCTCGAGAACATCGTCAAGGACGTGATGAAGGATTTTCCGCGCTCGACCTACACATTCGAAGTGCGGGAGCAGTACCGCAACATGAAGCAGGTGATCGATCGCCACCCGCACATTCTCGAATACGCCATCGAAGCGATCCGCCGCGCCGGCCTGCGCCCGATGCGCACCGCGATCCGCGGCGGCACCGACGGCTCCCGCCTCTCCTTCATGGGCCTGCCCTGCCCCAACATCTTCGCCGGCGAGCACGCATTTCACTCCCGGCTCGAATGGGTCAGCCGGCAGGACATGGAGAAGGCGGTGCAGACGATCGTCCACCTCGCCATGATCTGGGAGGAGAAGGCCTAGCGCCTCTCGTCAAAGCACCATGGCCGGGATCGCTCCCGGCTATCGGTTGGGCGCGACCCGTCGTCGGTCTTGGACATGCAATCGATGCAACACATTGTGTCTGGTCGCGCCAGGCTTGCAACCGAGGTTGCAGGCAGCGGCACTGCGACGGTCTTTCTTCATGCCAACGTGTGCGACCGTCGCATGTGGCGCGCCCAATTGAATGGAATGAGCGCCACTCACAAGACGGTCGCGTATGATCGACGGGGGTTCGGCGAAACTCGCGCCGAGCCGGAGGACTTTTCCGCACTCGCAGACCTGGTCGCGGTGCTGGAGGCTACCGCAGACGACCAGCCCGCAATCCTCGTTGGCTGCTCCCTCGGCGGCCGCATCGCGCTCGACGCCGCCCTCCGGCATCCGTCGCGTGTTCGGGCCCTCGTTCTGATCGCGCCGAATGTCGCAGGCGCAGCCGATCCGGTCTACACCCCTGACATCGAGACGCTGATAATCCAATCGAGGCAGGCCGAGGCATCCGGCGATCTCGGTCGGTTGAACGCCATGAAGGCGCGCCTCTGGCTTGATGGACCGCTGGCGCCCGAAGGCCGCGTAGTCGGTGCCGCTCGCGATTTGCTCCTTGATATGAACGGCATAGCGCTCCGGTGCCCGCCATTCGGATCGGAGGTCGACATTCGCCCCTTCTTCCACCGGCTTCATGAAATCGCGGTACCAACCCTGGTTGTATGGGGCGACCTGGATTTCCCCTACGTCCAGGAACGCTGTCGCCAAGTCGTCGCGTCAGTCCCAGACGCAGAGAGCCACGAAATGCCGGGCGTGGCACATCTCCCTAACCTGGAGCGCCCGGCGGAAATCACAACTCTCATTGCCGAGTTTATCCGCCGGCGCGCCGGGACCGACAGGTAGACAGCAACAACGCCCGATCCGCTTACGGCACCGGCATCGCGCGCGGATTGCGATGGAAGCGGTTCGAGCTTGCCATCCAGTTCGGCAGCGGCTCGCCGTCGCGATGGCGACCGCCGGCCACCGCCGCAGCCCAGGCCACCGCAGCGCCGATCAGGGTTGCTGCCGCAACGGAGAAGGCGACGATGATGGAGTTACGCCGCGCCCGATTGATCGCCGTCCTTGAATCCGCGATCACGGCGTCGACCCGTCGTTCCGAGTCGGGTGCCGCGAGTCCCGTCAGCGCGGCCACCTGCTGCACGAGGTAGGCCCGATCATCGGTGCTGACGCCGCTGTGGCTCGATGACGTCATCAGGATGCGTCCTGCTTCGGCACGAGGTTCCCTGAGGTCGGTGTTGGGGGGCCGCCGCGCTACGCGAAACAGCTTATCCAGCTCGTAACTCAACAAGGGCTCGGCGGCGGAGGTATTGCTGGCCGAACTGCGCATCGGCGAGCGGTCAATCGCTGCTGCGCCGAGCATCGCGAGCAGAGCGGCACCAAGCAGCACGGCAAGCGCCCAGGACATCAGCCCATGCACGCCATCCCGTCGTTCGCCATCGTCTTCGATCGTCGCAATCGCCGGCGCTGGTCTTGCTGTACGGCCGGCGACATAGCCGCCAAAGCCGAAGCTGATAATCGCCTGGATGATCAAATAGAAGCCGGACAGCAGCGCAAGCGCCGCCGATGCATCGCGCCATGTCGGCGAGGCTGAACTGACGCCCAGGCCGACGGCGACTCCAAAGCCGACCAGGATGAACGACATTGCGCCGGCAGCCAAAGCGCCTGCGATGACCGAGCTCCACTGGATGGTGCGCCGGTCATCGGCAGCGACGCCGCCGCCTTCCATGATGTCTTCCCGTATGAGAGTTTCCATCGTCATCACCGCCCTCTCAACGCAGGCCGAAGAACGACAGGATCGCCATGATCACGACGATCAAGCCGATGAGATAAATCAATCCGTCCATGGTCCGTCCTCCTCAATGTCTCCTCGTCGCTAATCACAACGAATAAGGAAGGTTCCAAATTGGACCGAGCCTGCGGGAACGAACCGGCGCGATGCGGATTATTTGTCCAAGTCCCAAGGATGAAGTTTGTGAGCACGAAAGCCCCAGCCGGTCGGTCCCGGCTGGGGCTTTGTTTTTGGGCGGCGGTTCCTGTCCTATGTTAACGACGCCGGCTCTCCGATCATCAAGGATGCGATCGGGGCGGAACCTCTGGATTGGGAGAGCCGCGTGGATCGCAGAACCGCGTGCCTTCATCAGGCAGATGCATTCCGGGAAAAGGCAATCGCCGATCCCGAGCACCACGACCAGTGGATCGACGAAGCCATCAAATGGCTGGAACGCGCCATGGAAGCCGGCTGTCGCGCCGTCGTCACGGTCGAAGCCGGCGATGTGCCGAACGTGGCAGGCGGAGCGTCAGCCGATGCTCAGCTCAGCTTGATCACGCGCCAATGAGAAGAGCTGCCGTCTTCGCGACCGCTGCGGCAATTGTTCCAGGGACGTAACAATGTTGCGGGTCGACACTGTTCCCGCCCCCATGCTAGGCCGGACGCAGACCGCAACCAGAGTGAAATCGTGCTCGCGAACCGCCAGCCCTCAGGATCATGCCGGCCGCGCAACTGGCGCGGGCTGCTGTCTGTGCTGATCGCGGTTGTCTACCTGCTCGCGGGAGCGCTGCATGGCCTGCACGACATCGACGTCACCACGCCCGGTGGCGGCTCGGAGATCAGCGCGGTCCTTGACGGCTCCGCAGATCACAACGACCACAAGGCCATCGGCGGACATCATTGCCATGGCTGCTTCTCGGTGACGGTGGCGCAGCCGGCGCCACCGGCCGCATCGATCGGGCTCGTGTCCGTATCGCGCCCACAACGCGCACCCCGGCTCGCCGGAATTGTTCCCGACACCGACTCCCCGCCTCCCAAACATATGACCTGAATGGATTGGTCGGGCGCTCCGCGCCCATGAGGTTCATCCTTCACAGGTCGGTTTCATGTTTTACAGGGGAATGGCCGCGCGCCTGGCGTGCGCGGTAGCGTGTCTGATTGTCGGATTGGCGCTTGCGCCGTCTCACGCCCAGACTCTGACGATGCGGAGCGCACTCTCGCGCGCGCTGGCCACGAGCCCGCGACTGACCGCGGCGGAGCGCGATGTCGGCATCGCCACGGGCCAGCGCATCCAGGCCGGTGCGCTCCTCAATCCGGAGCTGAGCTACGAACAGGACAATTCGTTCGGGTCCGGCATCTATCGCGGCACGCGATCGGCGGAGACCACGCTTCAGATCAGCCAGGCCTTCGAGCTGTTCGGCAAACGCGACGCGCGGATTGCGGCGGGTGTCGCCGGCATCGAGGTGGCCGCGATCCAGCGCAAGGCCGTCAGGCTGGAGGTGCTGTCGGAGACCGCGATTGCCTTCCTTAGCGTACTCGGCGCGCAGCGGCGCATCCAGATCCTCGACGAGCAGATCACCGCCATCGATCGGCTGACGCCGCTCTTGCGCCGCCGCGTCGAGGCCGGCGCCTCCTCGCCGGCCGAGACCGGCCGTGCGGAAGTGGCATCCGCCCTGGTGAGGGCCGACCGCGAGCGCTTCAAGGCGACGCTGGCCAGCGCCCGGCGCGAGCTGGCGGTACTGATGGGCGACGCGGCACCGAAATTCGGCGAGGTCTCCGGACGGCTCGACACGATGGGACGGCCGCCGACATTCCAGTCCGTCGTCGCCGCGATCGATGCCAATCCGCAGCTGGTGCGCTGGACCGCGATCTATGCCCAGCGCAATGCCGAGCTGTTGCTGGCGCGGCTGCGGCCCTATCCCGACGTGCGGATCGCCGCCGGCTGGCGCCATTTCAACGAGACCAATGACGACGCGGCGCGCCTCACCGTCTCGGTGCCGATCCCCGTGTTCGACCAGAACCAGGGCAATATCCTTTCGGCGCAGGAAAGCCTTGCCAAGACCAAGGCCGAGCGCGAGGCCAACCGCAACACGCTGATCGTGGTCGCGGGCCGCGCCTACGACTCGCTCCAGGGCTCGCTGCGCGAGCTCGCGGTGCTGCGCGAGAGCGCCATTCCCAAGGCCACCGAAGCCTCGGACGCCATCGCCCAAGGCTACGGCCAGGGCCGCTTCAGCCTGCTCGAAGTGCTCGATGCGCAGGCCAGCGTCACCCAGGCGCGGCTGCGCGAGCAGGAGGCGCTGCAGAATTTCCACGCGGGGGTGGCGACCATCGAAGGCCTCGTCGGCAATCCCTTCACGCTGGCGCGGGAGAGCGCACGATGAAGACGTCCTCCACCATCCTCGTCGCATTCGTTACCGCCGCGCTCGGCGCTTATGGCTATTCCCTGCTGGCCCCAACAAGGGTCGAGCATGCCGAACACGCCGCAGACAAGAAGCCGGACAAGCCGAACGACCATGTCGAGCAGGACGAGCACGGCGCCGACCGGATCCGCATCTCCGACATCAAGCTCGCAGCCGCCGGCGTAACGTTGGCGGAAGCCGCGAGCGTCACGCTGACCGACACGCTCGCCTTCAACGGCATCCTGCGCGCCAACCAGGAAGCCGTGGTGCAGGTGACGCCGCGCTTTCCCGGCGTCGCCAAATCGATCCAGAAGCGCATCGGCGACAAGGTCGGCAAGGACGATCTGCTCGCCGCGATCGAGAGCAACCAGAGCCTCACCGTCTACGAGCTCAAGGCGCCGCTTGCCGGCACCATCATCGAGCGGCAGATCTCGCTCGGCGAATACGCCTCCGAGCAGAAGCCGGCTTTCGTCGTCGCCGATCTCTCGACCATCTGGGTCGACCTGTCGATCTACCGGCAGGACCTGCGGCGCGTCCGCCTCAACGACGAGGTGCTGATCGATCCCGACGACGGCCGCGGCGAGATCAAGGGCACCATCTCCTACATGGCCCCGATCGGCTCGAGCGACACCCAGACCGCGCTGGCGCGCGTGGTGCTGCCAAATCCCGACGGGCGCTTGCGTCCCGGCCTGTTCGTCACGGCACGGCTGATCCTCGCCGCGCGCGACGTCGCGGTCGCCGTGCGCAAAAGCGCGATCCAGACGCTGGAGAATAGGACCATCGTGTTCGTCCGCGAGGACGGCGACAAGATCGAGGCGCGCCCCGTGGAGCTTGGCGATTCCGATTCCCGCCATGTCGAGATCAGGGCCGGACTATCGGCCGGCGAGCATTACGTCGCGGAAAACAGCTTCGTCGTGAAGGCGGAGATGGGCAAGGGCGAGGCCGAGCATGATTGAGCGCCTCATCGCGGTCTCGCTGCAGCAGCGCTGGCTGGTCCTCTTGCTCGCATTCGGCGTCGTCGCTTTCGGCGCCTGGAATTTCCAGCGCCTGCCGATCGACGCCGTTCCTGACATCACCAACGTTCAGGTCCAGATCAACACCCGTGCCCCCGGCTATTCGCCGCTGGAAACCGAGCAGCGCATCACCTTCCCCGTCGAGACCGCGATGGGCGGGCTGCCCAAGCTCGACTACACCCGCTCGCTCTCGCGCTACGGCCTGAGCCAGGTGACGGTCGTCTTCAAGGACGGCACCGACATCTATTTTGCCCGCCAGCTCGTCGGCGAACGGATCCAGCAGGTAAAGGACCAGCTTCCGGCCGGCGTCGAGGTCGCGATGGGACCGGTCTCGACCGGGCTCGGCGAAATCTTCATGTACACCGTCGAGGCCAAGGCGGGCGCGAAGACGCAAGGCGGCCACGACTATTCGCTGACCGATTTGCGCACCGTGCAGGACTGGATCATCAAGCCGCAGCTTCGCAACGTGCCGGGGGTGATCGAGGTCAACACCATCGGCGGCTTCGAGCGGCAATTCCACGTGCTCCCCGATCCCGGCAAGCTGATGGCCTACCGGCTTGGCTTCCGCGACGTCATGACGGCGCTCGCCGCAAATAATGCCAACGTCGGCGCCGGTTATATCGAGCGCAACGGCGAGCAATATCTGGTTCGCTCGCCGGGCCAGGTCGGCAATGTCGGCGAAATCAGGGACATCGTCATCGGCTCGCGCGGCGGCAATCCCGTCAGGATCAGGGACATCGCGACCGTCACCGAAGGCCGCGATTTGCGCACGGGGGCCGCAACGCGCGATGGCGAGGAAACCGTGCTCGGCACCGCCATGCTGTTGATCGGCGAAAACAGCCGCACCGTGGCGCGCCGTGTCGCGGCCCGGCTCGAGGAGATCGCCAAATCGCTGCCCGACGGCGTCGTGACGCGGACCGTCTACGACCGCACTGATCTGGTCGAAGCCACCATCCGCACCGTCGAGAACAATTTGGTGGAAGGCGCGGCCCTGGTCGTGGCCGTGCTGTTCCTGATCCTCGGCAACATCCGCGCAGCGCTGGTAGTGGCCTGCGTCATTCCGCTGTCAATGGCCATGACGGTCACCGGCATGGTCGAGACCAGGGTCAGTGCGAACCTGATGAGTCTGGGCGCGATCGATTTCGGCATCATCGTCGACGGCGCCGTGATCATCGTGGAGAACTGCCTGCGCATGCTGGCCGAGGCTCAGCGCGAGAAAGGCGGCCTGCTCACGACCTCCGAACGGCTGCGTGCGATCCGGCGCGGTTCGAGCGAGGTGATCAAGCCGAGCCTGTTCGGTACGCTGATCATCGCGGTGGTCTACCTGCCGGTGCTGACGCTGACCGGCGTCGAAGGCAAGATGTTCACCCCGATGGCGCTGACGGTGCTGATGGCGCTGGGCGCCGCGGTGCTGTTCTCCATCACCTTCGTGCCGGCCGCGGTTGCCATCTTCGTCACCGGCAAGGTGTCGGAACACGAAAACCTGTTCATGCGGCTGGCGAAGCGCGCCTATCTCCCCCTGCTCCGGCTGGCGATCGACCATCGCCTCAGCGTCGCAATCATGGCCGCCATCATCGTGGTCGCAAGCTGCGTTGCCGCCGCGCGCATGGGCGGTGAGTTCATTCCGAGCCTGGACGAAGGCGACGTCGCACTGGCCTCGATCCGGATTCCCGGAACCAGCCTGACCCAGTCGCTGGACCTGCAAAAGGCGCTGGAAAAACGCATCAAGCAGATTCCGGAGGTGAAGGAGTTCTTCACCCGCATCGGCACCGCGGAGATCGCGACCGACCCGATGTCGCCGGCACAGACCGACGGCTACATCATGCTGAAGCCGCGCGCCGAATGGCCCGACCCCGGCAGGCCCAAAGCCGAGGTGATCGAGGCCATCGACCGTGCCGCCGACGACATCCCCGGCAGCGCCTATGAAATCTCCCAGCCGATCCAATTCCGTGTCAACGAGCTGATCTCCGGCGTGCGCAGCGACGTCGGCGTCAAGATCTTCGGCGACGACCTCGACATCCTGCAAGGCGCGGCAAAACAGGTGGAGGCCGCGATCCGCCGTATTCGCGGCGCCAGCGACGTCAAGATCGAGCAGGTCTCGGGCCTGCCGATCCTCACGGTTCGTCTCGACCGCCAGGCACTCGCCCGGTACGGGCTCAGCATCAGCGAGGTGCAGGGCATCGTCGAGATCGCGGTCGGCGGCAAGTCCGCCGGCAAGCTGTTCGAGGGCGACCGCCGCTTCGACATCGTCGTGCGCCTGCCGGAACATCTGCGCGGCAATCTCGAAGCCATCAGGGCGATCCCGATCCCGCTGCCACCGGGTGAGGAGGCAACAATCGGCGCGCCGATCCGGACGGCACTGCCCGGCTCCCCCCTCGCCCAGATGCGCTATGTGCCGCTGTCGTCGGTCGCAACCGTCGATGCGACGCCCGGCCCGAACCAGATCAGCCGCGAGAACGGCAAGCGGCGCATCGTCGTCACCGCCAATGTCCGCGCGCGCGACCTCGGCTCCTTCGTCACCGAGGCCGAGGCGGCCGTCGCGGAGAAGGTCAAACTGCCGCCGGGCTACTGGATCGGCTGGGGCGGACAGTTCGAGCAATTGGTCTCCGCCACCAAGCGGCTTACGCTGGTGGTGCCGGTGGCGCTGCTGCTGGTGTTTTTGCTGCTGTTCATGGGCATGGGATCGGCGGCGGATGCGGCGCTCGTTTTCTCCGGCGTGCCGCTGGCGCTGACGGGCGGCGTCATGGCGCTGCTGCTGCGCGGCATTCCCCTATCCATCAGCGCTGGCGTCGGTTTCATCGCGCTGTCGGGCGTGGCCGTGCTCAACGGCCTCGTGATCATCGCCTTCATCGAGCGGCTGCGCAGCGAGGGGCACCCCGTTGTTGACGCGGTGCGCGAGGGCGCGCTGACACGCCTGCGTCCGGTGCTGATGACGGCGCTGGTGGCGTCGCTCGGCTTCGTGCCGATGGCCCTTGCCACCGGGGCCGGGGCCGAGGTGCAGCGGCCACTTGCGACCGTGGTGATCGGCGGCATCATCTCCGCGACCGTGCTGACACTGCTGGTACTACCGGCGCTCTATGTGCTGTTCCGCCGTGACGGGGCTGCCGAAACGCCTACAATGGCGCCTGATTTGGCAGCTTCCGAGGAGCGCTAGAATTGGGAAGCCACGACCATCACGGCGGTCATCACCATGACCATAGCCACGGCCATGATCACGATCATGGTGGCCACACCCATGTCCATGCGCCCGCCAGCTTCGGCAAGGCTTTCGCGATCGGCATCTCGCTCAACACCGCGCTGGTCGTGGCCGAGGCCGTCTACGGCTATATCGGCAACTCCACCGCCCTGCTTGCGGACGCCGGCCATAATCTTAGCGACGTGCTCGGCCTGGTCGTGGCCTGGTGCGCATCGATCGCGGCGCGGCGCGCGCCCAGCGGCCGCTTCACCTACGGCCTTCGTGCCTCCACCATCCTGGCGGCGCTGGCGAACGCGGTGTTCCTGCTGGTCGCGACCGGCGCGATCGGCTGGGAAGCATTTTTGCGCCTGCGTGAGCCGGAGCCGGTCGCCGGCATCACCGTGATGGTCGTCGCCGGCATCGGCATCCTCATCAACGGTTTTACCGCCATGCTGTTCGCGCGCGGCCGCAAGGACGACATCAACATCGAAGGCGCCTATCTGCACATGGCGGCCGACGCCGCGGTCTCGCTCGGCGTCGTCATCTCGGCGGCGCTGATCATCTGGACCGGCTGGCTCTGGCTCGATCCCGTCACCAGCCTCGTCATCTGCGCCACCATCCTCTGGAGCACCACCAGCCTGCTTCGCGGCTCCATCGACATGTCGATGGCAGCCGCGCCCAGGGGCACCGACATTGCCGCGATCAAGATCCTTCTGCTGGGGAGGCCCGGCGTCACTGCGATCCACGATCTCCACGTCTGGCCGATCTCGACCACCGAGACGGCTCTGACCTGCCACCTCGTCATGCCCACCGGCGCCGGCGATGCCTTCCTGATGGAGACCGCGCGGATGCTGAAGCGCTCTCACCGCATCGGCCATACCACCCTTCAGGTCGAGACGCATCCCGACAACGGCTGCGCGCTGGCGCCGGATGATGTGGTGTGAGGCGGCTGCGTGGCAGCTCCGATCTCCGGTGTCGTCCCGGACAAGCGCAGCAAAGCGGAGCGCTGATCCGGGACCCATAACCACAGGAAGTAGTTTAACGAAGACTCGTGGTTATCAGACTCGCGCCGCACTTGTCCCTGGGGCTATGGGTCCCGGCCCCCGTGCGCAATTGCGCACTAGGCCGGGACGACGCCGAGTGTTTGGCGACGGCTACGCCTAGACAGTGACGCCTACGCCGCCTTCGCCGTCACGATCCAGATCGCGCCCTGAAGCGCCACGCTCTGCCCCTTCAGGAACGGCGCGAGCATCTCGCGGATCGAGGCTTTTGCCGCGGCATATGTCTCCGGAGGATGGCCCTGCAGCGCGCGGCTGGCGGGGCCGATCTGGAGCGAGCCCTCGACCGCGGCATCCAGCCCGCCACCGATCGCGACATCCATCGCGAGATTGTGCGGCTCCATGGCGACGTCGACGAAGCCCGCGCCCTTCAGGATGCGCGTCACGCGCTCTTCGGAGGCAAAGGCGAACGGGCCCGGCTCGTCCGGCCCGACCGGCGGCATCTTGGGCACATGTTTGTAGACCGCCATCAACGGCGCCATCATCCACGGATTTTCCTTCGGCTCGCGCCAGCAGGCAAACGCCAATCGCCCCGTCGGCTTCAGCGCACGGCGGAGGTTGGTGAAAGATGCGATGGGATCGGCGAAGAACATCACGCCGAACCGCGAGGCCAGTAGGTCAAAGCTCGCCGGCTCGAATGCATGCACCGTCGCATCCGCCAGCACGAAATCGAGCGGCAAGCCCTTTGGCGCAAACGCACGCGCCTGCGACAGCATCGGCTCGGAGACGTCGAGCCCAAGCGCGAAACCATTCGGGGTCACCGCTTTCGCGAACGCGAACGTCGTCGCGCCGGAGCCGCAACCGACATCGAGGACGCGCTCGCCCGGCTTCGGCCTGGCGCGGGCGATCAGCACGTCGGCAATGGGGCCGAGCAGGCTCTCCTGCGCCGCATGGCGATCGGCCCAGCGCTGCCCGCTGGGGCCATTCCAGTAGGCGATCTGGTCGGCGTTCTGCTCGTGTCCGCTCGGCTGTTCCATTGGGGCCTCTGTCGTTTTGTCGGTCGTGATACCACGCCGGAAGGTCATCAAGCGGTTCAAATGAGCACGGTTTGCGGTGCGGCCGCCTCTTGCTCCAACACCCGAGGGGGCGCTAAAGAGGCGCCGTGGGGCGGTTAGCTCAGCTGGTTAGAGCATCTCGTTTACACCGAGAGGGTCCGCGGTTCGAATCCGTGACCGCCCACCAGCCGGCCCTCAATCTCCCGGCCGTCCCGGCAGCAGTGGCACCGCGTCGATCCACACCGCCGCCGACTGGCACCAGATCTGCCTGACGGGCCGCAATTTGTCGCGCTGGCGAATGCTGCCCCAGCGGATGCCCCAATCGTCCTCCTGATCGCCCTCGCCGCTCGTGAATAGCGGGGAACCGCAGTCGCCACAGAAATGCTGGAAGCGCATCCGGCCATTATCGCCGCGCTTGCCGTAGATTCTGGGCGTGCCGGCGGTCAGCTTGACGTCCGCCTTGGTGCAGATCGCCGTCACCCGGAACGGCGATCCCGTAAGGGTCTGGCAGTCCCGGCAATGGCAGACCGACACCGTCTCGGGATCGATCTCCGCTTCAAAGGTGATCGCGCCGCAATGGCATTGCCCGTCGATGTGCATTGTCGTCATCCGCTGCCCCACAACAAAAACGGCGCCCGAAGGCGCCGTTTTATCATCTTTTCGAGCTGTGATCTCAGTGAGCGGTCAGGCCGCCGGCGGCTTCGTCGCCGTCCGGCTTCACCGTCACCTTGGTGTCCTCTTCCCAGACGATCGGCACCGGCTTCTTGACCAGCGCCTTGGCGACGACGTCGTCGAGGCGCGAGACCGGGATGATCTCCATGCCGCCCTTGATCGCATCGGAAATCTCCGTGAGATCCTTGGCGTTGTCCTCGGGGATCAGCACCGTCTTGATGCCGCCGCGGGCAGCAGCCAGCAGCTTCTCCTTCAGGCCGCCGATCGGCAGCACGCGGCCGCGCAGCGTGATCTCGCCGGTCATCGCAACATCATGGCGGACCGGGATGCCGGTCATGACCGAGATGATCGCGGTGGCCATCGCCACGCCCGCCGACGGACCGTCCTTCGGCGTCGCGCCTTCCGGCACGTGCACGTGGATGTCGCGCCGGTCGAACAGCGGCGGCTCGATGCCGTAGACGATCGCGCGCGAGCGGACATAGGACGCCGCCGCCGAGATCGATTCCTTCATCACGTCACGCAGATTGCCCGTAACCGTCATCTTGCCCTTGCCGGGCATCATGACGCCTTCGATTGTCAACAGCTCGCCGCCGACATCGGTCCAGGCAAGGCCGGTGACGATACCGACCTGCGGCTCACTCTCGATCTCGCCGTAGCGGTACTTCGGCACGCCGAGCAGCTCTTCCAGAGTCTTCTCGGTGACCTTGACCGACTTCTTTTTGGAGATCATCAGCTCCTTCACCGCCTTGCGGGCGAGTGTGGAGAGCTCACGCTCCAAATTGCGCACGCCCGCTTCGCGGGTGTAGCGGCGGATCAGAAGCAGCAGCGCGTCGTCGTCGATCGAGAACTCCTTGGAATCCAGGCCGTGCTTGGACACCGCATTCGGGATCAGGTGCTTGCGCGCGATCTCGACCTTCTCGTTCTCGGTGTAGCCCGCGATCCGGATGATCTCCATGCGGTCCATCAGCGGCCCCGGAATATTGAGCGTATTCGCGGTGGTGATGAACATCACGTTGGACAGATCGTAGTCGACCTCGAGATAGTGGTCGTTGAAGGTCGCGTTCTGCTCGGGGTCGAGAACCTCGAGCAGCGCCGAGGACGGATCGCCGCGGAAATCGGCGCCCATCTTGTCGATCTCGTCCAGCAGGAACAGCGGATTGGACGACTTCGCCTTCCGCATCGACTGAATGATCTTGCCGGGCATCGAGCCGATATAGGTGCGGCGGTGACCGCGGATCTCGGCCTCGTCGCGCACGCCGCCGAGCGAGACGCGCACGAATTCGCGCCCCGTCGCCTTCGCGATCGACTTGCCGAGCGAGGTCTTGCCGACGCCGGGAGGACCGACGAGGCACAGAATCGGGCCCGTGAGCTTGTTGGCGCGCGACTGCACGGCCAGATACTCGACGATGCGGTCCTTGACCTTCTCCAACCCGTAGTGATCCGCATCCAGAACCGCCTGCGCGGCCTCCAGATCCTTCTTCACCTTGGACTTCTTGTTCCACGGGATCGACAGCAGCCAATCCAGATAGTTGCGCACGACGGTCGCTTCCGCGGACATCGGCGACATCTGGCGCAGCTTCTTCAATTCATGCTGCGCCTTCTCGCGCGCTTCCTTGGAGAGCTTGGTCTTGGAGATCTTCTCTTCGAGATCGGCGAGCTCGTCGCGACCGTCGTCGTCGCCGAGTTCCTTCTGGATCGCCTTCATCTGCTCGTTGAGATAGTACTCGCGCTGGGTCTTCTCCATCTGGCGCTTGACGCGCGAGCGGATGCGCTTCTCGACCTGGAGCACCGAGATCTCGCTCTCCATCAGGCCCAGCACCTTCTCGAGGCGCTGCGTGACCGACAGCGTCTCCAGGATGCCCTGGCGATCCGCGATCTTGACAGCGAGATGCGAGGCGACGGTGTCGGCGAGCTTGGCGAAATCGGTGATCGCCTGCACGACGCCGACGACCTCGGCCGAGATCTTCTTGTTGAGCTTCACATAGCTCTCGAAGTCGGACACGACCGAGCGCGCCATGGCCTCGGCCTCGACCGACTTCGCGTCGGTGTCGGCGAGCGCAATCGCGGTCGCTTCGTAATAGTCGGCACGATCGGTGTACTTCTGCACGCGCGCACGCTCGAGCCCTTCGACCAGCACCTTCACGGTGCCGTCGGGAAGCTTCAAGAGCTGAAGCACGCTGGCAAGCGTACCGGTCTCGTAAATGGAATCGGGTGCCGGATCATCGTCGGACGCGTTCTTCTGGGTCGCGAGCATGATCAGCGCGTCGTTCTTCATCACCTCTTCGAGCGCGCGGATCGACTTCTCGCGGCCGACGAAGAGCGGAACGATCATGTGCGGGAAGACGACGATGTCGCGCAGCGGCAGCACGGGATAGGCGTGCGTTTCGCCATGAACGATGGTTGGCCTGGGTTTTGGATTGGTCATGGCCTTTTCCTTTTGCTTTGCCCCCTTGCACGCAGCCCGCCATGCTCATGCGCAACCGCCACAAGGTGCCGAGGTGATCCGCAAAACCGGTCGGTCCTTCTGAGGTTGGACCGGCCTGCCGGATCGGAACTGAGGCGAATCTTGAAGAGAATTTTTGCTCGCCGCCGACATTAGGTGGCTATCGACCCGGGGGGTGTCAAGTCATTGAAAGACGCGCGCCATCAGGCGCTTACGCACGCGAACAAGCGACACAACACCGGCTGCGGAGATATTTTCCGCAGCCCCTTGCTTGATGAGACGATTGGAGCGTTCCAGCGCCGAAATCAGGCGCTGGCGTTCTCGACGGCGCGATCGGACCGATCGGCGTAGATGTAGAGCGGGCGCGCCGTTCCTTCCACGACTTCGCGGGAAATCACGACTTCTTCCACACCTTCGAGGCCCGGCAGGTCGAACATGGTCTCGAGCAGGATCGCCTCGAGGATCGAACGCAGCCCGCGCGCACCGGTCTTGCGCTCGATCGCCCTGCGGGCCACCGCGCCAAGCGCCTCGTCGGCGAAGGTCAGCTCGATGTTCTCCATCTCGAACAGCCGCTGGTACTGCTTCACCAGCGCGTTCTTCGGCTCGACCAGGATCTTCTTGAGCGAAGCCTCGTCCAGATCCTCCAGCGTCGCCACGACGGGCAGACGGCCGACGAATTCCGGGATCAGGCCATACTTCAGGAGATCCTCCGGCTCGACGTGACGGAAGATTTCGCCGGTGCGGCGGTCTTCCGGCGCGAGCACCTGGGCGGCGAAACCGATCGAGGTCGACCGTCCGCGTGCCGAGATGATCTTTTCGAGGCCCGAGAACGCACCACCGCAGATGAACAGGATATTGGTGGTGTCCACCTGCAGGAACTCCTGCTGCGGATGCTTGCGGCCGCCCTGCGGCGGGACCGAAGCCACCGTGCCTTCCATGATCTTGAGCAGTGCCTGCTGCACGCCCTCACCCGACACGTCCCGCGTGATCGAGGGATTGTCGGACTTGCGGCTGATCTTGTCGATTTCGTCGATATAGACGATGCCGCGCTGGGCACGCTCGACATTGTAGTCGGCGGCCTGGAGCAGCTTCAGGATGATGTTCTCGACGTCCTCGCCGACATAGCCGGCTTCGGTCAGCGTCGTCGCATCCGCCATCGTGAACGGCACGTCCAGGATGCGGGCGAGCGTCTGCGCGAGCAGCGTCTTGCCCGAACCGGTCGGACCGATCAGCAGGATGTTCGACTTCGCAAGCTCGACGTCGTTGTGCTTGGTCTGGTGGTTGAGGCGCTTGTAGTGATTGTGCACCGCGACCGAGAGGACCTTCTTCGCATGGTTCTGTCCGATTACGTAATCGTCCAGCACCTTGCAGATTTCCTTCGGCGTCGGAATCCCGTCGCGCGACTTCACCAGCGAGGATTTGTTCTCCTCGCGAATGATGTCCATGCAGAGCTCGACGCACTCGTCGCAAATGAAGACCGTGGGACCCGCGATCAGTTTGCGAACTTCGTGCTGGCTCTTGCCGCAGAACGAGCAATACAGCGTGTTCTTGGAGTCGCTCGTGCCGACCTTACTCATTCATGTCTCCGTCCGCGGTTCGATCCCGTCCGCTCGATCGCCCTATTCCGGCACGACAGCCGGTACAGTCCTTCAAATAGAGCAAATTCCGTACCAAAAAAGACCCTACGCGTTGCATGCCGTGCGAATCACGGTCACTCGATTCTCCGCGATCATAGCCGATCAGTCGTAGCGAACCATGCTGTCACCCGACTATCAAGAATTCGCTAATCGGGGAGCGCCGGCTACCCGTGACAATACCGTGATTTCCGGTCTTGGCACGGGCGAAGTGATCGAAATCACCCCGGCGTTGCTGGATTGCCACGAAAAACAAGCACGAAAGCGGAACTTTCTGCCTGTCGCAGGGCGCAAAACTGCGTTTTGCGACGCGCGCACGTGTCCTTAACGTGAACGCTCCCTGACGGTGCCGGCGATCCCAGAGGGATTGCCGGCACCGTAGTGCTACGGAGTCTTCGGCGCCGCGGTTTCCTCGGCGCGCTTGTCGATGACCCTGTCGACCAAACCGAACTCCTTGGCGTCGCTCGCAGTAAGGAACTTGTCGCGTTCCAGCGCGTCCTCGATCGCCTTGTAGGTCTGGCCGGTGTGCTTCACGTAGATCTCGTTGAGCCGCTTCTTCAGGTTCAGGATTTCCTGTGCGTGCAGCATGATGTCGGTGGCCTGGCCCTGGAAGCCGCCGGAAGGTTGATGCACCATGATGCGCGCGTTCGGCAGCGAGAAGCGCATGTCCTTCTCGCCGGCGCAGAGCAGCAGCGAGCCCATCGAGGCGGCCTGGCCCGTGCACAGCGTCGAGACCGGCGGACGAATGAACTGCATGGTGTCGTAGATCGCGAGGCCCGACGTCACCACGCCGCCCGGCGAGTTGATGTACATCGAGATTTCCTTCTTCGGATTTTCCGCCTCAAGGAACAACAGCTGCGCGACGATCAGCGTCGACATGCCGTCCTCGACCGGCCCGGTCAGGAAGATGATGCGCTCTTTCAGAAGGCGCGAGAAAATGTCGTAGGCGCGCTCGCCACGGTTGGTCTGCTCGACCACCATGGGCACGAGGTTCATGTAGGTTTCAACCGGATCGCGCATGAGTCACCTAGGGTTTTGAAGAGGCGGACATCGCCAGGCCCGGCTGCCAGTCGGGGCTGGATCTGCCGGAAGGCCGATGGACGTCCCGTGATGCAGGAACTTGGTAGAAGAACTTGGTAGAAGCAGAAGGCGTAGCGACAGATATAGCCCAATTCGCGCCTGACAAGTGCGGAGCGAATTAAGGCTTAATCCGTGAGGCAGTTGAAGCTGATTCGTACAAAGAGGCCCAGCCGGCCACCTGGCTAGCTCGACCTCTTCGCTGATCATCCTTAATGCAAGGCTATCCCAAAGGCTCTCCTAAAGGCTCTTCTGGAGCCCTCAGGCGGCGGTCTTTTCCGCCTCGTCGTCCTTGTAGAGATCGTCGCGCGAGACCTTCTTCTCAGTCACCTTGGCAAGCTCGAGGATGAAGTCGACGACCTTGTCCTCATAGATCGGTGCACGAAGCTGGGCCAACGCTTGGGCGTTGCTGCGGTAATAGTCCCAGACCTCCTTCTCGCGGCCCGGCATCGAGCGCGCCCGCTCGATCACGGCGCGGCCGACCTCGTCGTCGGTCACGGAGATCTTGTTCTTCTCGCCGATCTCGGAGAGCACGAGCCCCAGCCGCACGCGGCGGTCGGCGATCTTACGGTACTCTTCCTTGGCGGCGTCTTCAGTGGTGTCCTCGTCGGCGAAGGTCTTGCCGGCGGAGTCCATCTCGGCCTTCACCGAGTTCCACATCAGATTGAACTCCTCGTCGACCAGCGAGGGCGGAGCCTCGAAGCGATGGGCCTCGTCGAGGCGGTCGAGCAGCGCGCGCTTGACGCGCTGGCGCGTCGCGGTCGCGAACTCGGCGACCAGCCGCTCGCGCGCCGCTTCCTTCAGCTTGTCCAGCGATTCGAGGCCGAGCGTCTTGGCGAACTCGTCGTCGATCGCGAGATCCTGCGGCGCCTCGATCAGCGTCGCGGTGGTCTCGAACTCGGCCGGCTGGCCGGCGAGCTTATCGTTCATGTAGTTCTTGGGGAACGCCACCTTCAGCGTGCGGGTCTCGCCCGCGCCGATCCCGATGAGCTGCTCTTCGAAGCCGGGGATGAAGGTGTTGGATCCGATCACCACCTGGATGCCCTCGCCGGCGCCGCCCTCGAAGGGCTCGCCGTTGATGGTGCCCTTGAAGGCGACGGTGACGCGATCGCCCGACTCGGCCTTGGCGCCCTCGCCCTTCGCGGCATAGCCGCGGTTCGAATCGGCGATGCGCTTGATCGCCTCGTCGACGTCGGCGTCGGTGACTTCGGCGACGGGCTTCTCGACCTCGAAGGTCTTGAAGTCGGCGAGCGCGATCGACGGCACCACCTCGATCGCAACCGTATAGGTCAGGTCGGTTTTGCCGTTGAGCAGCTCCTCGACCTCGGCCTGCTCGGTCGGCATGGTGATCTTGGGTTCGGTCGCAAGGCGGAAGCCGCGCTCGGAGAACAGCTGCGTGTTGGTGTCACGAATGGTCTGGTCGATGGTCTCGGCCATCACCGAGCGGCCATAGACCTTCTTGAGGTGCGTGACCGGCACCTTGCCGGGACGGAAGCCGTTGATGCGAACCTTGTCCTTGAGGTCGACGAGCTTGGCACCGGCCTTGGCGTCGAGATCAGACGCGGGAACGCTGATCTTGAACTCGCGCTTCAAACCTTCCGAGAGGGTTTCTGTGACCTGCATGGTGTCCAATCTTCTTCTCGTTCGGTCCCGGCGCGCATGCGTCGGGACGCTGTCATTAATCGATCCGGCGCGAGGCGAGCGCCTCAACGCCGGTGGTTCATCGGACCGGCTTCCGGCGGACAAACATCCGCGCGGGAGCAGATCGCGTAATCCGTGCAAACGCTGAAAGCGCTTGGTGCGGGCGGAGGGACTCGAACCCCCACAACTTTCGTCACTGGAACCTAAATCCAGCGCGTCTACCAGTTCCGCCACGCCCGCGTAAATTTGCATCAAGACCGGCCGCGATGCCGCGGGCGGCGGGCTTATAGCATGTGCCCGCCTGTTCGCAGCAAAAAAATGGCCCGATAGAGGCAGGCTTCAACTAGGCACGACGGCTGGACTTATCCAGCACGGCGTGGTCGGGATCGGCCATGAGAACGCGGATTTTCGACCCGACGAGGCGCGAGGTTTTGGCCGGGCTTGGAGCGGGACTGGGCGCCTCTGCGGCCGGGCTGATGGCGGGCGGCGCAGTCCCGGCCATGACCGCCCAACTCGCCCTTCAGGCAAGGCCGGCGACGTTGGCTCTGAGGCCGGGTCAGCCGGCTACACCGATCTGGGAGCTGGCCGCCGTAAGCCACCTCGGGGATGTCCGTCTCAAACGTGGCGACCGCTGCGAGGTGGTCTTTCGCAACGGCCTGCCCGTACCGCTTGCACCAGTCTGGTACGGCCTCAATGGCCCGGACGCGGCCGACCCGCTTCGAGGACGCGCCCCGACGGCCCCGGACGCGACGGAAACATCAATTATTTCAGTGCCAAACGCAGGAACCCTGCTGGCCGACTTTCGCCTGTTCGAGGACAGCCTGAAGCAGCCCGCGCGCCCGCTTCCGATCATCGCCACCGAGACCAACGCGGTCGCCGCCGATCGCGACGTGGTCCTCTTGATCGAGGAATGGCGGCTGCGGCCGGATGGGACCGCGCTTCTCCCGGGCCGGGACCCGAAGGACACGTCCCCGCTCTATACAATCAACGGAACGACTTCATTCGAACTCTCAGCTTCGGCGAATGAGCGGCTGCGGCTGCGCTTTATCAACGGCTCGCAACGTTCTGTTCTGGCGATCAAATTGGAAAGTCACGAGGTCCAGGTGCTGGCCTTGGACGGACAGCCGGCTGAGCCGTTCCCGGCTCGCAACGGCGCCCTGGTGCTGGCTCCCGGCGCACGCGCCGACGCCTTCGTGGATGCGGCCACATCGGCCCCATTCCTGCTGCATGACGGCAATGAGGCGCGCCAGGTCGGCCGCCTGACGGTCTCCGGCAAGCTTGAGCGGCGCGCGCCGCTGTTGCCGCCGCAGCCGCTCCCTCCGAATGACCTGCCCGAGCGACTCGATCTGAAAGGCGCCCTGCGGTTCGATGTCGCGCTCGGGGCAGCCGACGCCGGGTGGGTACTGCCCGCAAATTTCTCGACGTCCTCCGCCCCCGCTTTTCGCACCAAGGCCGGCCGCACCGTCGTGCTGGCGCTCAAGAACCCCGCACCCGTCGCCATCGTCGTCCATCTGCACGGCCACCATTTCCGCCTGCTCGACAAGCTCGACGACGGTTGGAAGCCCTATTGGCTCGACACGCTCGCGATCGAACCCGGCCAGACTCAGCGCATCGCGTTCGCTGCGGCCTCCCCCGGGCGATGGCTGATCGAAACCGTCGTAACCGAATGGGCCGCCCCGCGGCTGGTGCGCTGGTACGGGGTGGAGTGAGGGGCTCCGACTAGGCGTGCGGCTTGGCTGTGAGTTCGATCCCGAGCGCCTTCATCACCGCAATAGTCGTTTTCAGCGTCGGATTGCCGTTGGTGCTGAACGAGCGATAGAGCTGCTCGCGAGAAAGACCAGTCTCTTTGGCGATCTGCGTCATCCCCTTGGCGCGGGCGACGACCCCAAGTGCATGGGCGATATAGGCCGCATCCTCGGTCTTGAACGCCTCTTCCATGAACACGGCAATGGCCTCGTCGGACTGCAGGTCTTCGGCCGGGTCATAGGTCGTCAGCTTCTCGCCCATCTCATTCGCTCCACATCTCGGCAAGGCGCTTCGCCGCCTTGATGTCTTTCACCTGCGTGCTCTTGTCGCCCCCGCACAGCAAAACGATGGTCGCGTTGCCCCGCTTCCGAAAATAGATGCGATATCCGGGCCCGTGATGAATACGCAGCTCGCTCACACGGTCGCCCACCGGTTCGACGTCGCCTGCGTGCCCATGAGCCAACCGATCCAATCGCGAAGCAATCAGCGCTCTGGCACGCTCATCCTTGAGACGTGATCGCCACTTCCGAAACGTCTCAGTCTGCTTTCAATCACATGTAGTTTTTAGACTACAATTGTTCACAAATGAAGTGGCCTACGCATCCAGAGGTACCGAGCGTCGGGTTCTTTCTCCTCGTTTCGGGTCCCGTTGGTCTGCTCGATCAACGTAAACCCGCGCGCTTCATAGAAGCGCCTTGCGCGCGCATTGCACTGGAAGGTCCAGAGCTCCAGCCGTTCGTTGGCATGCTTGGCGACGTCGAGAAGTTCGGCGCCAGTCCCCCGCCCTTGAACAGCGGGAAGCACGTAAAGCTGCTCGATCCAGCCGTCACGGAAAGCGATGATCCCGCTCAGTACATCGCCGTTGAAGCGTCCCCACACGCGGCACGTCGCGAACACATGCTCGCGGTAGAACCAGTGATCCTCGTCCGGCGTATGCAGCCCAGCGAGCCAGGGCATCGCATGGTCGAATGCAGCCCGGTGAACCTGCGCCGCCGCGCCCATATCGGTGAGCGCGAGCTGCCTGAGCATCAATATTCAATCCCCAGCGCATTATAGATCCGCCGGTGCACGGCCGGCAGCGTCTCGGTGAGATCCTCTGCTATCAGGCCCGGTCCCGCCTCGCTCGCCGCTTCGCCATGCATCCACACAGCGATGCTGGCGGCTTCGAATGCCGGCACGCCTTGCGCCAGCAGCCCTGCGATGATGCCGGCGAGCACGTCGCCGGCACCCGCGGTGGCGAGCCAGGGCGGCGCGTTGGCGGCGATGGTGGCGCGGCCGTCGGGCGCGGCAATCGTGGTGTCCGCGCCCTTCAGCAGCACGACCGCGCCGGAGCGTTCGGCGGCGGCGCGCACGCGCTCGATCTTCGAGCGCCCCGGATGTTTATTGCTGAGGTCGGAGAACAGCCGCGGGAACTCGCCCTCGTGCGGCGTCAGCACTACCGCCTTGTCCTGCGACGTCTTGATCGATTCGAACAGGCGCTCGGGATTGGCGGCAAAGCTCGTCAGCGCATCCGCGTCGAGCACCAGGCGCCGCTGCGCGCTAAGCGCTGTGTGGACGAGATCGCAGGTGCGCTCGCCGACCCCCGCGCCGGGGCCGATCATGCAGGTGTTGTAGCGCTTGTCACCGAGCAGCTCGCCGAACTCGATGGCGGTATCGACGGGGCGAACCATCACCGCGGTGAGCGCAGCCGCATTGATCGCCAGCGCATCACGCGGCGTGGCCAGAGTCACCAGGCCCGCCCCGGCGCGCAACGCCCCGCGCGCGGCGAGCCGCGCCGCACCGGTCGCCGCCGCATCGCCCGACACCGCCAGCACATGGCCTCGCGCGTATTTATGGCCGTCGATGCGCGGCACCGGAAAGGCTGCGCCCCAGAAGTCCGGATCGTTCTCGAAAATCTGCGGCGCGATCTCGTCCAGCACCTGCGCCTCGATGCCGATGTCGGCGACGCGGACCTGGCCGCAATGCATGCGCCCCGGCAGCAGCAGATGCGCCGGCTTCTTGCGGAAGAAGGTGACGGTCTCGGTGGCGTTCACCGCCACGCCCAGCACGGCCGCGCTGGTGCCGTTGATGCCGCTTGGCAGATCGACCGCGAGCACCGGCGCACCGTTGGCGTTGATCGCCTCGATCATCTCACGTGCCTCGCCGTCGACCGGACGGCTGAGGCCCGCGCCGAACAGCGCATCGATGATCAGCGCCGGTCGCCCGATCGCCTGCGGGTTGAACGGGAGCACCGGGTGTTTCCAGCCCCGTGCCGCCGAGGCCGCATCGCCCTGGAGCTGGTCCCGCTCGCACATCAGGATGACCGAGACCTCGCGGCCTTGCGCGGCGAGCTCGGCGGCTGCGACAAAACCGTCCCCACCGTTGTTGCCGGGGCCGGCCACGATCAGGATCGGCCCCTCCTCCACCAGCGCGTTGGCGGCCTCGGCGACCGCCTGGCCAGCACTGAGCATCAGCTTGAAGCCGGGGGTGCCTGCCGCAATGCTGAGCTGGTCGGCACGCTGCATTTCGGCGTTGGTCAGAACTTCCATGCCACTTCCCTGTCCAAAAGCCTTTTCAAGAGGCACGTTCTGCGTCGGGCGATCCGACGGAACAACGATCTGCACAAATATTGGACCCGTTTGCCTATTCCATAGTCTGCGGTATTTTGTGCGGGTCGGCGCCACCTATCAGAGCTGCACGTTAAAAGGCTGATAACGCTCCAATAATCAGGGCATTTGCAACTTGGCATAGACCCTGCTTTCGCGGAAGTCGCTTCGGTTCGTCGTGCTCACTGGCATTTATCAGGGTGTGGCCGGCCGTTGTTGCCGGACTGGTCAGGGATCCCGGCATAGCGAAGACAGGATCGTGCGTTAAGAAAAGCGCATCCTGACGAAGACGTTGCTATTTGTTCGAAAGGCCGGGAGGCGCGCAGTGAAGAAGATCGAAGCCATCATCAAGCCATTCAAGCTCGACGAGGTGAAGGAAGCGCTTCAGGAAGTCGGCCTTCAGGGCATCACCGTCACCGAAGCCAAGGGCTTCGGCCGGCAGAAGGGTCACGCCGAGCTGTACCGCGGCGCAGAATACATCGTCGACTTCCTGCCCAAGGTGAAGATCGAGATCGTGATCGGCGACGATCTGGTCGAGCGCGCCATCGACGCAATCCGCCGCGCAGCGCAAACCGGGCGCATCGGCGATGGCAAGATTTTCGTCTCCAACATCGAAGAGGCGATCCGCATCCGAACCGGCGAATCCGGGCTGGACGCTATCTGAGCCGGGTGCTATCCCGCATTTTGCGACATTCTGACAAGAAATAGGCTGCTTCGGCGGCCTCATTTTGTTTGTGCCTCGCGCGCCTCAAGAAGCGTGAACACGGTCGCTTGAAGCTTGGAAACCGACCCGCAGAGCCAAAAGGGGTATGCATGAAGACCGCCAAAGACGTCCTGAAATCGATCAAGGACAACGACGTCAAATACGTCGACCTGCGCTTCACCGATCCGCGCGGCAAGTGGCAGCACGTCACCTTCGACATCAGCATGATCGATGAAGACATTTTCGCCGAAGGAACGATGTTCGACGGCTCCTCGATCGCCGGCTGGAAGGCGATCAACGAGTCCGACATGTGCCTGATGCCCGATCCGGTGACCGCGACGATCGATCCGTTCTTCGCCGAGACCACCATGGTCATCACCTGCGACGTGCTTGAGCCGACCACCGGCGAGCCCTACAACCGAGACCCCCGCGGCATCGCCAAGAAGGCCGAGGCGATGGTGAAGTCGATGGGCGTCGGCGACACCGTGTTCGTCGGCCCCGAAGCCGAGTTCTTCGTGTTCGACGACGTGCGCTTCTCCGCCAACCCCTACAGCACCGGCTTCCGTCTCGACTCCTCGGAGCTGCCGACCAACTCTGACACCGAATATGAAGGCGGCAACCTCGGCCACCGCGTCCGTACCAAGGGCGGCTACTTCCCGGTGCCGCCGCAGGATTCCGTGCAGGACATGCGCTCGGAGATGCTCGGCGCCATGGCCAAGATGGGCGTCAAGGTCGAGAAGCACCATCACGAAGTCGCCTCCGCCCAGCACGAGCTCGGCATGAAGTTCGACACGCTGACCTTGATGGCCGACCACATGCAGATCTACAAATACTGCATCCACCAGGTCGCGCACATCTACGGCAAGACCGCCACCTTCATGCCGAAGCCGGTCTTCGGCGACAACGGCTCGGGCATGCACGTGCACCAGTCGATCTGGAAGGACGGCAAGCCGGTGTTCGCCGGCAACAAATACGCCGACCTGTCGGAGACCTGCCTCCATTACATCGGCGGCATCATCAAGCACGCCAAGGCGATCAACGCCTTCACCAACCCGTCGACCAACTCCTACAAGCGTCTGGTCCCGGGCTACGAGGCTCCCGTGCTGCTCGCCTATTCCGCGCGCAACCGCTCGGCCTCCTGCCGCATCCCCTACACCGCTTCGCCGAAGGCCAAGCGCGTCGAGGTGCGTTTCCCAGATCCGCTCGCCAATCCCTATCTCGGCTTCGCCGCGATGCTGATGGCCGGCCTCGACGGTATCAAGAACAAGATCGATCCGGGTCCGGCAATGGACAAGGACCTCTACGATCTGCCGAAGGAAGAGCTGAAGCAGATCCCGACCGTGTGCGGCAGCTTGCGCGAGGCGCTGGAAAACCTCGACAAGGACCGCGGCTTCCTCAAGAACGGCGGCGTGTTCGACGACGACTTCATCGACGCTTACATCGAGCTGAAGATGACCGAAGTCGCCCGCTTCGAAATGACCCCGCATCCGGTCGAGTTCGAAATGTACTATTCGGGCTAAACGGCCCGAACGACCGCGACACACGAAAGGCGCCCCTCGGGGCGCCTTTTTGATTGTGGTCCTCGACTTTCGTTCTGTGTCTGACTCCACTTCGTTCTCAAAGAACGAATCGGAATCGAGAAAACCGGCGCGCACCATTTCTTGATAACTGGTTTATTACGCCCGAGAGATCGAGGCCGCCTTCACGCCGTCACCCGACAGCGACTGGATTTGCTTCGCTGCGCTCACGATGACGATGGTTATGGGCCTCGGCGCGCTCGCAGCTACGCCGCCGCGCGCTGCTTCGCCACCATGGCTTCGCCAAAAGCCTCGAACAGTTTTCGATTGATCGGATTGTGCTGCGGGTCGTATTCGGCGTGCCATTGCACCCCGAGTGCAAAGGCCTTGGCTTCCGCGATGCGGATTGCCTCGATGGTGCCGTCCTCGGCGATGCCCTCGATCAGCACGCGCTTGCCGGGATCGAGGATGCCCTGGCCGTGCAGCGAATTGACCCTGATCTTGTTACAGCCGAGCAAGTCTGCGAACGCGCCGCCCGGCGTCAGATCGACGTCGTGACGATCGGCGAACACCACGGTCGGATCGGGATGGATCTCGCCGTTCTCGAGCCTCGGCATGCGGTGGTTCATGCGGCCCGGGATTTCGCGGATCTCGGGATGCAGCGAGCCGCCGAAGGCGACGTTCATCTCCTGGAGGCCCCGGCAGATGCCGAACAGCGGGATGCCGCGGGCAACGCATGCGACCGAGAGCGCCAGCGCCACCTCGTCGCGGTGGATGTCGTAGGGCTCGTGCGCCTCACACGGATCGACGTTGAAACGGGTTGGGTGGACATTGGCGCGAGCACCGGTGAGCACGATGCCGTCGACAGTGTCGAGCAGCGCGCCGATATCGGTGATATCGGGCGAGCCCGCGAACATCACCGGCAGGCCGCCGGACACCTCGGCCACGGCGCGCAGATTACGCTCGCCGACCATCTGGACCTGAAATCGATTTTCAACGCGATGGGCGTTCCCGATCACGCCGACGACCGGCTTTCTCATCTCCCGTTCAGACCTTTCGCCGAAGACGATTCTCCAAACATGCCCCTGGGATGGAACAAATTCAACAGAAGGGTACGCGGGACGGCAATGCTATTTTCGCGCAAATGGCCGGGCGGAGGACGGGCATGGCCCCTCTCTCGCCGGCGTCCGTGGCCCGCAGGGCCAAGGACGCGTCAATCGCGCCAGAGCCTGGCTTGATCCGAGGCGGGATTTCGCGAAAGAGTACCCGCCTGCCGCCTTCGCATAGGAGCCGATGTGACCATTCCCGCAGATGAACGGCCCCGGACCCGCACCGATCTGGCCTGGGCGATCTCGGTCGGGGGCATCGGAATCGTGCTGTTCGCGGCAATGCTGGTCTTCACCTGGTATTTTGCAGCTACCCTGCTCCTGATCTTCACCGGCATGCTGCTGGGCGTCGGCCTCAACGCGCTGACCAACGCGCTTGGCCGCCGCGTGCACCTGCCCCACGCGGTCCGGCTCGCGATCGTCTGTGCCGCGCTGGCGGTAATGCTCGCAGGCGTTGCTTATCTCGGCGGCGCCACCATTGCCGAGCAGGCCTCGCTGCTGAGCAAGACAATCAAGTCGCAGATCACCAACGTCCGGTCCTTCCTCGAAAACCATGGGATCGACACCAGCTTCTTCGATCTCGGCAACGCCGCGCCCGCCGCCTCCACCGATGCGACGCCGGCGCCCGCGCCGAACTCGGGCTCGCACGGCGGATTGCCGGGCGCAGGCGCGCTGGCCTCGAGCGGCGGCGCGATCGTGAGCCAGACCTTCAAGCTGCTGCTCGGCACCATCAGCGCGGTCGGCAACATCTTCATCGTGCTTTTCCTGGGGCTCGCCTTCGCCGCCCAGCCCGCGGTCTATCATGACGGCCTGTTGTTTCTCGCGCCGGCCAGGCATCGCGCCCGCATCACCCTGATCATCGACGGTATCGGCGAGACGCTGGAGCGCTGGCTGATCGCGCAGATCATCGTGATGCTTGCGGTCGGCGTGGTGACCTGGATCGGGCTCGTCCTCATCGGCATTCCCGGCTCGTTCATCCTGGGGATTCAGGCAGGCCTGCTCGCCTTCATTCCGACGGTGGGCGCCATCATAGCCGGCGTCGTGGTCGTGCTGGCGAGCCTCGCCTCAGGATGGATTCCGGCGCTGTCGGCCTTTCTCCTCTTCATGGGCGTGCACGCCATGGAGAGCTATGTGCTGACGCCGATCCTTCAGCGGCAGGCACTGGACATTCCGCCGGCCACGCTGTTCGCGTTCCAGATCCTGCTCGGCGTCGTGTTCGGAATCTGGGGCCTGGCGCTGGCGCTGCCGCTGGTCGCCATCGCCAAGGTGATGATCGACCATTTCAAGACGTATGAAGCGCCGCCTCTGGCGGAGGCGGCCTGAGCCGCCTCAGGTGGTGAGCACGGTTTCGGTGTGCTCGACCTCGGGGGGTGCCGCAAAATACTGGCCGACGAGGCCGCGCCATTCGGTGAAATTCTCGGAGCCGCGGAAATCGACGGTATGGCTCTCGAGCGTCTCCCACTTCACCATCAGACGATAGCGCTGCGGCTTCTCGATCGACTTGTGCAGCTCGAAACCGTGAAAACCCTTGGAGCGGCCGAAAGCGGCCTTGGCCTTGGCGACGGCGGCCTCAAAGTCCTTCTCGCTGCCCGGCTTGACGTCGATTTGCGCGATCTCGGTGATCATCTGTTTCCACCCATTTTGTTTGATGGGCGTGTCTACCGCAGCCCGCGACAAAGAAAAAGGCGCCGAAACGGCGCCTGCCCGGTCCAGAAATGCAGATCACTCAGGCAAGCAGCAGAACGGTGCCCGCCACTGTCAGCGCACAACCGGCGAACAGCGCGAGCGGCCAGTAATTGCGGCCTTGCGTGTAACGCCCCTGGGCGCGGCGCTCGGTGATCAGCGCGCTCTCGTATTCGTCCGCGGTCGAAAACAGGCAGGCGAAGCCGCCGCGTGCCGAAGTCGCCGCGGCTTCGAGCGACATCAGGGCGGTCTGCGGATTCTGTCGACGGATCGATTCCATGACCGCAATGGTAGGGATCGAATGGTAAACAGGGGATTACCGCGAGGCCTCCTTTGCCTAGGCCGTCGCCGGTTGTGTCTTGGATTGCGTGTTGGGCACGCCGATCCGAGCGGCGCTCTGGCGGCGCCAGTTCTCCAGCGACAGTGGCAGCTCCTCCGCCGATTCGACGCGGTTTCGGCCGCCGCGCTTGGCCTGGTAGAGCGCGGTGTCGGCCGAGGCCAGCAGCACTTCGAGCTCGGTGCCGGCCGGACCGCCGGCGACGCCGATGCTGACGGTGGTGTCGACCGGGCCCTCGTCGACGACGACGCCGGAGGTCTCGAAGGCCTCACGCACGCGCTCGGCGACCAGCACGCCCTCCTCCAGCGAGCATGGCAGCAGAGCCGCGAACTCCTCGCCGCCGATGCGACCCGACATGTCGCTGATGCGCAGATTGCTGACGAGGACGGTCGAGAACAGTTTCAACATCTCGTCGCCGGCGGGATGGCCGAAGCGGTCGTTGATCGACTTGAAATGATCGATGTCGAAGATCATCACGGTCACGGGACGGCCGGCCTTGGCCTCGCGCTCGATCACGCGTCCGCAGGCTTCCGAGAAGCCGCGGCGGTTGAGCATGCCGGTCAGGGGATCGGTGGAGGCGGCGGTCCGGTGCGCGGTGACGGTGCGCTCGGACACCAGCATGAAGATCACGAACACGGTGCCGACGGCATAAAGCACGAGCTCGACCGCGAACACGGTGACCCAGATGCTGGTGGAGAAGCCCGCATCGTTCGGGCGCAGGAAGCTGCCGAGCACGATCGGCAGCATCAAGACGCAGCCGTGCATCACCGGGACCACGAAGGCCGGCCAGCGCCGTTGCAGGCTCTTGCGCCGCTCGACCCAGAGCTCGCTCGCGGTCAGCGCCGCATAGACCGAGACGATGCCGGCGCCGACGATCATGCGCAGCATGGACGCGGCGGGATCGAGCAGTGTGGCGGCAGCGGCCCAGGCGAGCGCGCCGACCAGGAGTCCCGGCCAGTTCGGCTTGCGGCCGTGGAAGACGCGCGCCGCATTCCACACCATGCCGCAGGCGACGAAGCCGACCGCGTTCAGCGCAAGGTAAAGATGCGGCCCCAGTCTGTCGCCGGCCGCCGTCCAGAGCGCGACCGATGCGGCGCCGAGCAGATACGCGGTGCCCCACCATTTCAGCGCAGGGCTGTTCTCCTGCCTTCCGAAAAATACCATCATGGCGCCGAGCAGTGCGGCGACCATGGTCGCGACCAAATAGAGCGTGATGCTATCGAGCGACATCATGTCGGCCCCCTCTTAGACATAGCAGTTACGCGATCGGCTCAGCCGATTTGCGCGCCCTTCCAAATGCGACGCTATGTCTCGCGGGTTCCATTCAGGTTTTCATGCGGGCCCAAGTTTTCAGGAAACACGCCATCAATTTGCATACAAACGAACAGCAAAAAGGGCGCTGAAATCAGCGCCCTTTTGCATCTCATTGAAGCCGCTTTCGCGGCGAATGCGACCGAAGCGATTAACGCTTCGAGAACTGGAAGGACCGGCGGGCCTTGGCCTTGCCGTACTTCTTGCGCTCGACCACGCGGGAGTCGCGGGTGAGGAAGCCGCCCTTCTTCAGCACGGTGCGCAGCTCCGGCTCGAAATAGGTCAGCGCCTTGGAGATGCCGTGACGAACGGCACCGGCCTGGCCAGACAGACCGCCGCCGGCGACGGTGCAGATCACGTCATACTGGCCGGACCGCGCGGCCACGGAGAAGGGCTGCTCGATCATCATGCGCAGCACGGGACGGGCGAAATAGACCTCGACCTCGCGCGCGTTGACCGTGACCTTGCCGGCGCCCGGCTTGATCCAGACGCGGGCGACCGCGTCCTTGCGCTTGCCGGTGGCGTAGGCGCGGTTGAACTTGTCGACCTTCTTCTCGTGCTTGGGCGCGTCGGGCGCGGCTGCCGTCTTGAGCTGCGAGAGCTGGTCGAGCGACTGAATGGATTCGGCCATGTTATGCGGCCCTCGTGTTCTTGCGGTTCAACTTGGCGATGTCGATCTTCTCGGGCGTCTGGGCCTCGTGCGGATGATCGGCGCCGCCATAGACGCGGAGGTTGCCCATCTGGACCCGACCGAGCGGACCGCGCGGGATCATGCGCTCGACGGCCTTCTCGAGCACGCGCTCGGGATGCTTGCCCTCGAGGATCTGGCGCGCGGTGCGCTCCTTGATGTGGCCGACGTAACCGGTGTGCTTGTAATAGGTCTTCTGCTCGCGCTTGCGGCCGGTGAGAACCGCATACTGCGCATTGATGATGATGATGTTGTCGCCGCAATCAACGTGCGGGGTGTAGGTCGGGAGGTGCTTGCCGCGCAGGCGCATGGCGACGATGGTGGCGAGACGGCCGACGACCAGACCCTTGGCGTCGATCAATACCCACTTCTTCGTCACCTCAGCCGGCTTTGCCGAAAAGGTTTTCATGTCAGAGTTTCCGTGGACGGGGAGCATCGGCGCGAACACCGCACCGGACTGGCGGTTTTCTAGAGAACAGGGGCGCCGCGGTCAATGCCCAAAGCTGTAATTTACATGTGCAATATCAATTGCTTATAATTAAGGTATTACGATACCTGCAAAAAGCTCAAACGTTTGGAATGGAATAGGTTGAGGTGACATGCGCAATCGGATCGGGCGAGGTCCCGGACAACAGCTTCACCTCGCCGACCGCGAGGCGCTTGCCGAGCTTGAGCAGCCGCGCCTCCGCCAGCACGTCCTGCCCGGGCTGCCCCTTGCGCAGGAAGTTGATGTTGAGATTGGTGGTCACGGCGAGCCCGATCGGCCCGATCGCGGACAACAGCACCACGTACATCGCGAAGTCGGCGAGCGCCATCAATGTCGGGCCGGACACGGTTCCGCCTGGCCGCAGCATCTTTTCGCTATAGCGCTGACGCAAAAGGCAGGCCTGACCGTCCGCGCTCTCGATCGTGATGTCGTCGCCGCTGAAGGCCTGGGGAAACTCGTTGCGGAGGAACTGCTCGAGCTCCGCCACGCTCATTTTCGCTAACGCCATGCTACCCCTCACCCTCGCTTCACGTCCCCTGTTACATTAAGTTATCTGCGTCATCCAATCGCAATAATCCAACGGGAAACGCTTTGATGTCCGTCCAGGCCGCCCGCGCCCCTTCCCCGCAACCACCTATCCTGCTGCGCGAGACCGTGGGCCCCATCGCGGTCCTGACCCTCAACCGCCCGGCCGCCCGCAACAGCCTGTCGGCGACGATGATCGCAAGCCTGCACGCCACGCTCAACGAGATCCGCGACGACAAGGCCATCCGCGGCGTCGTAATCGCGGCCAACGGTCCCGCCTTCTCCGCCGGCCACGACATGAAGGAGCTGACCGCGCGCCGCGCCGACCCGGATCGCGGCCGTGCCTTCTTCGCCGAGATGATGACCGCCTGCAGCGCGATGATGCAGGCGATCGTGCACCTGCCCAAGCCCGTGGTCGCATCCGTCCAGGGCATCGCGACCGCCGCGGGCTGTCAGCTCGTGGCAAGCTGCGATCTCGCGATCGCCTCGGAAGCAGCACACTTCGCTACCCCCGGCGTCGACATCGGCCTGTTCTGCTCGACGCCGATGGTGGCGCTGTCGCGCAACGTGCCGCGCAAGCAGGCGATGGAGATGTTGCTGACGGGCGAGCCGATCCCGGCCGTACGCGCCCGCGAGATCGGCCTCGTCAATCGTGTCGTCGCCGCCGGCACCGAGCGCGCCGCCGCCATTGCGCTCGCCGAACAGGTCGCGCTGAAATCCGCCTATACCGTCAAGCTCGGCAAGGAGGCGTTCTACCGCCAGGCCGAGATGAGCCTTGCAGACGCCTATCGCTATGCGGCAGAGGTGATGACCGAGAACATGATGGCGCGAGACGCCGAGGAAGGCATCGGCGCCTTCATCGAGAAGCGTACGCCGACATGGCGGGATGAATAGTCAACTCCTCATCCTGAGGAGCCGCGGAACGCGGCGTCTCGAAGGATAGAGGCCCGACTGCGGCTTCATGGTTCGAGACGCGCGTGCCGCGCTCCTCACCATGAGGTCAGAGAAAGAAGAAGATGAACCACGACGCCTATCCCGACAATTACATCCGGGGCATCCTCAACAACGTGAAATCGATCGCGATGGTCGGTGCCTCGCCGGCCAACGTGCGGCCGAGCTATTTCGCGTTCAAATATCTGGCCCAGCGCGGCTACGACATGATTCCGGTTAATCCCGGCCATGTCGGAAAGGAGCTGCTCGGAAAACCCTTCGTCGCCTCGCTGTCCGACATTGACCGTCCCGTCGACATGATCGACATTTTCCGCAACTCCAGTCACATCATGCCGGTGGTCGAGGAAGCCCTCACTCTTGATCCGCTGCCGATGGTGATCTGGATGCAGTTGGGGGCGCGCGACGATGCGGCGGCGCTGAAGGCGGAATCGGTTGGTATCAAGGTGGTGATGAACCGCTGCCCCAAGATCGAATATGGCCGCCTGTCCTCGGAGATCTCCTGGATGGGCGTCAATTCGCGCACGCTGAGCTCCAAGCGCGCGCCGGCGCCGACGCAGGGCATGCGGCTATCCCTCAATCGGATGAGTGTTGGCGGCGGCGAAACCGCGGCCTCGGACCGCGCCGCCAAAAACAAGACTGAGCAAAGCTGACGCAGTTGCGAAGGTTTCATTTCGCGAACGCGACAATGCGTAGCACGATCGTTCCGATGTGAAGCCCCGCCTTGACGGCAGCCGCGGCGCCAATCAGCATGCCGCGCGATTTCAGACCACGAGAACAGGACGCCCTCAATGAGCGATCGCCTTCCGGGATTTTCGACCCTCGCCGTGCATGCCGGTGCACAGCCCGATCCCACCACCGGTGCGCGCGCGACTCCGATCTATCAAACGACGTCATTCGTCTTCAACGACGCCTACCATGCCGCCTCGCTGTTCGGCCTGCAGGCGTTCGGCAACATCTATACCCGCATCGGCAATCCCACCAATGCGGTGCTGGAAGAGCGCGTCGCGGCCCTCGAAGGCGGCACTGCCGCGCTTGCGGTGGCCTCGGGCCATGCCGCGCAGGTCGTGGTGCTGCAGCAATTGCTCCAGCCCGGCGACGAGTTCATCGCCGCGCGAAAGCTCTATGGCGGCTCGATCAACCAGTTCACGCACGCGTTCAAGAGCTTCGGCTGGAACGTGGTGTGGGCCGATCCCGACGACATCGCGAGCTTCGAGCGCGCGGTCACGCCGCGCACGAAAGCAATCTTCATCGAGTCCATCGCCAATCCCGCCGGCAGCATCACCGACATCGAGGCGATCTCGACGGTGGCGCGCAAGGCAGGCGTCCCGCTGATCGTCGACAACACGCTGGCCTCGCCCTATCTGATCCGTCCCATCGATCATGGTGCCGACATCGTCGTGCACTCGCTGACGAAGTTTCTCGGCGGCCACGGCAATTCGATCGGCGGCATCATCGTCGATGCCGGCACCTTCGACTGGTCGACCGGCGGCAAATATCCGATGCTCTCCGAGCCGCGGCCCGAATATCACGGCATCCGGCTGCAGGAGACGTTTGGCAATTTCGCCTTCGCGATCGCCTGCCGCGTACTCGGCCTGCGCGACCTCGGACCCGCGCTGTCGCCGTTCAACGCCTTCATGATTCTCACCGGCATCGAGACATTGCCGCTGCGCATGCAGAAGCACTGCGACAATGCCAAAGCGGTCGCCGAATTCCTCGCCGGCCATCCGGCGGTGGCCGCGGTGAACTATGCGGGGCTTGCAAGCGACAAGTACAACCAGCTCGCGCGCAAATACGCACCGAAGGGCGCCGGCGCCGTGTTCACCTTCAGCCTGAAGGGCGGCTACGATGCCGGCGTCAGCCTGGTGTCGAAGTTGCAGCTGTTCTCGCATCTGGCCAATGTCGGTGACACCCGCTCGCTCGTCATCCATCCGGCCTCGACCACGCACAGCCAGCTCGACGACGCTGCCAAGATCAAGTCCGGCGCCGGCCCCGACGTGGTGCGGCTTTCGATCGGCATCGAGGACAAGGAAGATTTGATCGCCGATTTGGAACAGGCGCTGGGTACGTAGCATCACCGTCATTCCGGGGCGCGCGACAGCGCGAACCCGGAATCTCGACGTCGCATCATAAGCTCTGGATTCCGAGTTCGGTGCTTCGCACCGCCCCGGAATGACGATCGCCGTTAACAGTCATTAACCATATCTGCCGCATACATCGTCACTGGATCGCCCCTTTGATTCGGAGCCGACGATGCTGCGCTGGACGGTGCCTGCCCTTGCGGCGATGCTGACGGTCTCAGCTGCGATTGCCGCCGATTTGCCGGCCACGCCGAGGCGACGGGCTGCCGCTCCGCCACAGGAGCCGCCGCAGGTCTATGTCGAGACCGATCCGGATGCGCTGATCTCGCCGGCCTACGGCATCGGCAGCTACATCCGCAATTTGCCGGGTACACCACTGCTGCCGGGCTCGCACACGCTGCCGGGCTATTACGGCCGTCCCTGGGACTACGATTACCAGGGCTCGTATTACGGCGGGAAGCAGGTCGATTATTTCTGGCGCCTGCCCTACTCGTGCGGCATCTACGGCTATTGCTGAAGAGCAGATCCGATCAGCCGGCCTGACCGATGGGAACCGCGCGCGGCTGCGCTTCGGTTGAATGCCGTGGAGCGAGCCGCTCCATCTGCGTCACCGCAAGCGTCAGCACCACGATCGCGACCGCCTGATGTGCGAGCGCGAGATCAATCGGCACCTGGTTGAGCAGCGTGAGGATGCCGAGCAATGCTTGCAGGCTTATCGCGCCCAGCAGCAAGAGCGCGCCGCGCGCCGCGGATCCCGCGCGTGAACGCACCGCATCGAACGCGTGCAACGCCGCCAGCGCCAACAGCGCATAGGCCGTCATGCGGTGCTCGAACTGCACCGTCAGCACATTGTCGAACATGTTGCGCCACCACGGCGTCTCGAACCACAGCCGCTCCCCTGAGGGAATGAACGCACCGTCGATCTGCGGCCAGGTGTTGTAGGCGCGACCGGCGCGCAGGCCGGCAACCAGCGCACCGAAATAGATCTGGATAAAGGTCACGACGAGGAGCAAGCCGCTCGTGAAGCGCAGCGGCGACGACGCCGCAATTTGCGGCCGTTCTGCGAGCCGCCGCACCGTCCAGACGATGCCGGCGAAGATGATGAGCGCGAGCACAAGATGCGTCGCCAGCCGATATTGCGACACCTCGACGCGTTCAGACAGCCCCGAGGCCACCATCCACCAGCCGACCGCGCCCTGGAGCCCGCCGAGCCCGAACAACAGCCACAGCCGCCGCTTCAAATCACCGGACAGGCCGCCGCGCCAGAGGA
The DNA here is from genome assembly GCF_055811035.1 of Bradyrhizobium sp. MI1.10. Lineage (NCBI taxonomy): Bacteria > Pseudomonadati > Pseudomonadota > Alphaproteobacteria > Hyphomicrobiales > Nitrobacteraceae > Bradyrhizobium > Bradyrhizobium sp. MI1.10. The sequence goes on along the minus strand of NZ_JBVVPN010000002.1, from coordinate 118,092 downwards.
AGAACAGGAACGGCAACAGATAGGCGACGCCGATGAAACGGCCGAGCAACCGGTGGCTCCATTCCCACCAGAAGATCTCCTTGAACTCGGACAGGCTCATGCCGGCTTTGAGCTCGCGATATTGCGGGATCTTCTTGTAGGCCTCGAAGGCCGCCGTCCACTGCGTTTCCGAGAGTGGCGGCACGCTGCCCGTGACCGGCTTCCATTCGACGATCGAGAGCCCGGATTCCGTCAGCCGCGTCGCACCGCCGACCAGCACCATCAGCGCAATCAGCGCAGCCACTGAGATCAGCCACCAGCGCACGGCGCGATGCGGCTCGGACGGGGCGGAAATCGTCGTCATTCGAGGCAAAACCAGAGCTTGAACCGGCAAGGCTTGAACCAAACTGCGTGCCCCTTATAGTCCCCCGCTCCCGCAGCGCAAGTTACGCGAAAGCCGCGACATTCCGTCATGACGATCCGCACCCGCAAGTTCCTCGGCACCATCCTGCTCCTGGTGCTCGCCACCGTCTGGGCGCTGCTCGGCATGGCGCTCGCGCAGATGCCGTGGATCGCCGAGTCCGGCTGGCGGCAGGCAATCTACTACGTGGTGGTCGGCATGGGCTGGGTGCTGCCGGCGATGCCGATCGTGAGCTGGATGCAGCGGCCCGACCGGGCCAAGTCGAGCTCGTAGCGCTTCCAGTTCGTAGCGCTTTTAGGGTGTCGCAGTGCCCGTCGGCTTCACCGGCGCAAAGGCCGTGCCCGACACCAGCACCCGCATCATGCGCAGCGAGCGCACCCGGCCATCCCAGCAAATGCGCGGCAACGCGCGCAGATTGGTGCGGCCCTCCGCGTCCACGACGCCCGGGATCGTCGTCACAGCACTGGCAAAGCCGGCCTCCTCCGCCATGATGACATGGCTGCGCCGGAACGAGGCGCGATCGCCGAACGGAAAGGCGAGATGCCGGATGTCGCGAGCGAAGGCCGCCTCCGCCACCGCCTTGCCCATCGTCATCTCGCGCAGCGCGGCCGCATCCTTCATGTTGGCGAGAACGGGATAGTTCACGGTCGCGCTGCCGATCGTCACCAGCGGATCGGCCGCAAGCCTCGCCAGATCCTCCCAATTCATCGATGCCTCGCGTGAGAGCGCGGCAAGGTCGACCCGGTAGCGCGTGCAGAGATCTGCGATCGCAGCCGACACATCCGCCGGCGGCAGCGAGTGCAGCCAGGCCTCGACGAACGAAAACAGCGCCTGCTTCCCGGCGTTATCAGCGACAGTGAAGCGCTGCTCCTTCTCGCCCATCATCAGGCTGACACGGCTCTCGCGCGCGATCACCTGTTCGAGGCCGAGCCACCAGGCCTCGCCGACGCCATCGGGAAACGCCGTGGGCACGTAGATCGTGAGGGGCACGGCGTGGCGCGCCAGCACCGGATAGGCAAAGTCGATCAGATCCTTGCCGGCGCCGTCGAAAGTGAGCGCCACGAAGCGGCGGTGTTCCGACAGCGTCACCGCGCGCCGGCAGACCTCGTCCATGCCGATAAAATCATACTTCCACCGCTTCAGCGCGCGAATGGCGCGATCGAGGAAATGCGGCGTGATCTCGTTCTCGCGCGACGGCTGAAACCCGCCGCGCCGCCGCGGCCGCACATGCGCAAAGCGCAGGATGGCGCCGGCACCACGACTGCGCAGCGCAGCCTGGCCTGTGAACCAGGTCAGCTCAAGGCGCAGCCGTTCCAGCCATCTGTCGTCGGATGCCAATGTCCCACCTCGCGCCCGTCGGCGACCGTTCCCCCTCTTATAGTCATTACCCTTTGTTGACATTTCTTTGCAAAGGTCGGCCACAGGCCGAATTACGCATATTTTTTCTCGACAGGTTCGCGAATGACCATGGCTGCGGCGATGCAAAGCCGGACGGCGGAATTGCCAGCGCGGTCGAAAGCGGGCCGTATCGCGCATGTCGATATCGTGACCGATCTCGGCGCGGCCGAGGCCGTCTGGCGCGCCTTCGAGCAACCCGGTCACCTCTTCACGCCCTATCAGCGGTTTGATCTGCTCAGTCCCTGGCAGCGTCTGGTCGGGGAGCACGAACGCGCCCGCCCTTTCATCGTCATTGCCCGCGACGCCGAGCATCAGCCGCTGCTGCTGCTGCCGCTCTCGCTGCGCCAGAACCACGGCGTGCGCACGGCCTGCTTCATGGGCGGCAAGCATACGACCTTCAACATGGGCCTGTGGAACGCCGAATTTGCAGCGCAGGTCGGCATCGGCGATCTCGACGCGCTGTTTGCGCCGCTTGGCGAGCATGCCGACGTGCTCGCATTGACGCAGCAGCCTCTGCGCTGGAACGACCAGCAGAACCCGTTCGCGCATTTGCCGCGCCAGAGCGCGATCAACGGCTGCCCGCTGCTCACGATGGAACCGGGCGGCCCCCCGGCATCGCGGATCAGCAACTCCTTCCGCCGCCGCCTCAAGAGCAAGGAGAAGAAGCTCCAGGCGCTCGCCGGCTATCGCTATCATTTGGCGACCACCGACGCGGACATCACCCGCCTGCTCGACTGGTTCTTCCGCGTCAAGCCGGCGCGGATGGCCGAGCAGAAGCTTCCCAATGTCTTCGCCGAGCCCGGCGTCGAGCAATTCGTCCGCAGCGCCTGCCTTGCGTCACGCGGTGACGGCCGCGTCATCGACATCCATGCGCTCGAATGCGACGACGAGGTGATCGCGATCTTCGCCGGCGTCGCCGACGGCCAGCGCTTCTCGATGATGTTCAACACCTACACGATGTCCGAGCACGCCCGCTACAGCCCCGGGCTGATCCTGATGCGCTACATCATCGACCGCTGCGCCGAGCGCGGCCACCGCTCGCTCGACCTCGGCATCGGCTCGGACGAGTACAAGCGGATGTTCTGCAAGGACGACCAGGACATCTTCGACAGTTTCGTTCCGCTGACGTCACGTGGAAAATTCGCGGCGATGGCGATGTCCTCGCTGAGCCACGGCAAGCGGCTGGTGAAACAGAACCAGATGCTGTTCGAGCTCGCGCAGCGGCTGCGGCGAGCGTTCGGGTAAGAAATTCTGCGGTTGGGAAACGCTCCCCTGCGGCCCATCCTTCGAGACGCCCGCGTCTGGCGGGCCCTCAGGATGAGGACAGAGTTCGCGGCAGCAGCTTCAACGGATTCCGATTTAGCCAAGCCTCATCCTGAGGAGACCGCGAAGCGGTCGTCTCGAAGGACGAGGCGCTCGCTCGGTCCCCACGGAGAGGCAAGAACATCACGCCGCCACGACCCGCGGCGCATCCCTCGCATCCGACGGCTGCACCGGCCTGCTCAGCATCGTCACTTCGCTGAAGCCGACGGCGCTGAGCTGCTCGCGCATCAGCGCGCGCGCATCCGCCGTCATCGACGCGTCGGGCACCACGACGGCGCGGGCATTCGCCGTCAGGAGCTCAGCCGGAAGGTCGGAGGCACTGCCGGCATCGAGCAGCACGTGGTCGTAGGCGCGCAGCAGCGCGTCGATCGCGAGCGTCACGCGCGGCGACTGCAACAGGCTGCGATCGAAGCCGGGACGGCCGGCCATGACCAGATGCAGCCGCGAAAGCTTGTCCCGGGTGATGATCTGCGCGAACGACGCCTCGCCCTGCATCAGTTCGGCGAGACCGGGGGCCGAGGCATCGACGGACACGGCGGCCATGGTCGGCGAGGACGCGGCAAGATCGACCACGACGACCCGCGCATCGCGCGCCAGGTGCCGGGCCAAGGTCAGCGTCGACAGCGTGATGGCTTCGCCGCTGGCAGTGCCGAGTACCGTAACCTTCTTCGCCATGGCTCCGGCGGCGCGGAGGCTGTCGGCCAGATGCTCGATCTCCGCGAATGCGGTGACATCGGCATCGGCCGTCATCTCCGGCTGGAGCGGCGCGGGTTCTGCCATGACTGGATCGACGACCGGATCGGCAAAGGGCTCGACGACCGCTGGTTGGACGATTTGTTCCTGGCGAGCCGACGCCCGCGCTGGCGCGAACACCGCGACCGCCCGGGGCGCAGTCTGGCGCAGCAACTCTCCGGTGACGACGACGCCGGACGAGAGCAGCAGTGTCGCGATCGTCGCGATCAGCACGATCGGCAGCTTCTTCGGATAGGCCGGCGTGTTCGAAACGATGGCGCGCGAGATGATGCGGCCATCTGTCGGCGCGGTGTCGATGGTCTCGCGGGTGTTGGCTTCACGGTATTTCGCCAGATAGGTTTCGAGCAGGTCGCGCTGGGCCTTCGCCTCACGCTCGAGGGCGCGGAGCTGCACGTCCTGGCCGTTGGTGGCCGTCGCCTGCTTCTTGAGCTGCTCCAGGCTTGCGGATAATTCCTGGACGCGCCCGCTGGCGGCGCGCGCATCGTTTTCGAGCGTGCGGGCAAGCTTGGCGGCCTCGTCGCGGATCTGGGTGTCGAGGTCGGCGAGCTGCGCCTTCAATTCCTTGATGCGCGGATGGTTGCCGAGCAGCGTCGAGGATTGCTCGGCCAGCTGGGCCCGCAACGCCACGCGCTGCTGCGAAGGCGTGCGCATCGATTCCGAGTTCAGCACTTCCGACGATTCGATCGGCTTGCCGCTCTGAATCATCTCGCGGATCAGGCGCGCCTTGGACTCGGCGTCGGCCTTGAGCGCGCGCGCATTGTTGAGCTGGGTGTTGACCTCGCCCATCTGCTGGTTCGACAGAGTCGTGTTGTTGGTGCCGACGAACAGGCTCGACTTTGAGCGGAAGTCCTCGGCCTTCGCTTCGGCCTCGGAGACGTTCCGTCGCAGCTCGTCGATCCTGCCGGCATACCACTGGCTGGCGTTTCGGGCCTGATCCTGGCGCGCATCCTGCTGGAGCACGAGATAGCCGTCGGCGATCGAATTGGCGACGCGCACGGCGAGATCGGGATCGGCAGACTGGAATTCGATCACGATCACGCGCGACTTGTCGACGGCGTAGGCCTGGAGGCGCTCGTAATAGGCGTCCAGCACGCGCTCTTCCGGCGTCATCGAGAACGGATCGCGGCCGATGCCGACCAGCGCCGCAAGCGACTTCAGCGGCGAAATGCCTTGCAGCACGGGATCGAACTCGGGCCGCTCCGCAAGCTTGTTCTTCTTGATGATCTCGCGCGCGAGATCGCGCGACAGCACGAGCTGCACCTGGCTGGTGACGGCTTCGGCGTCGAGCGCCTGCCGTTCCTCGGCGCGATCGCTGTTGGGGCGCAGAAACACGTTCTCGCGGCCGTCGATCAGGATACGGGATTCCGACTTGTAGCGCGGCGTGATGAGATTGACGATCGCGACCGATGCGACGAGCGCCAGCACCGTCGGCACGATGATCCAGCTGCGCTTGCGCGCCAATGCCGCGCCGAGCGCGTGCAGGTCGATGTCGCCGGACTCGACTGGCGCGGGCCTCGGTGCGATGGGCGCAGGCTTTGCTTCAATCGGGGGCTCGAGCTCGGCCCGCTTGGCTGCGGCCTTCGCGACAGCCCGCTCGACCACCGCCTTGTCCTTGCCGGCACGCCAGAACGCTAAACGCATCGAACACTCCCGCAGGCGCAACGCCACGAACCTACCTCAACCGAGGCGATTACACTCCATTAAGGTTGCCGCTGGGTTAATCGCAGCGCCCGGCAACTCACGCGGGTACTTCCGTCACCGTTTGTTAACCACGAGGGCTCTTAATCCGTCTCGATATTTCGTCAGATTGTTCGAGCATTCGCCGTCGAGCGCTGGTTTTGATCATGCCCCCCTCTCCCGACCAGCCGCTTCGCATCCTGCACGCCGTGCGCGCTCCGGTCGGCGGCATCTTCCGCCACATCCTCGACGTCGCCAACGGTCAGGTCGATCGTGGCCACCATGTCGGCATCCTCGCCGACAGTCTCACCGGCGGTGAACGCGCCGACAAGGCCCTTGCCGAACTCGCACCGCGGCTGAAACTCGGCGTGCACCGGATGGCGATCCGCCGCGAACCGTCGCCTGACGATGTCCTGGTCTGGTTTCGCTTGCGGCGCCTGATCGCCACGCTCAAGCCCGACGTGATGCATGGCCACGGCGCCAAGGCCGGCGCTTTCATCCGAATGCGGCGGCGATCCGACGACACCATCCGCATCTACACCCCGCATGGCGGCTCGTTGCATTATCCCCTCAACACTTTCAAGGGCGAGTTTTACGCGCGGCTCGAGCGTGCGCTGATGGACGCGACCGACCTGTTCCTGTTCGAAAGCGCGTTTGCCCGCGACACCTATCAGCGCATCGTCGGCAAGCCGAAGGGCGTGGTGCATTGCGTCTTCAATGGCGTGACGCCGGAGGAATTCGAACCTGTCATCATGGCCGACGACGCCACCGACCTCGCTTATGTCGGTGAGTTCAGGCACATCAAGGGCGCCGATCTGCTGGTCGAAGCGGTGGCGCGCCTACACGAGGGCGGCAAGAAGGTCACACTGACGCTCGGCGGCGATGGTGAGGAGACCGCGGCGCTGAAAGCGCAAGTCGAGCGGCTCGGCCTCTCCAGCGCCATCCGCTTCATCGGTCACGTCAAGGCACGCTACGGCTTCTCCAAGGGGCGGCTGCTGGTCGTTCCCTCGCGTGGCGATTCCATGCCCTATGTCGTGATCGAGGCCGGTGCCGCCGGCATTCCGATGATCGCGTCCAAGATCGGCGGCATTCCCGAGATTTTCGGCGCGGAGAACCCGGCGCTGTTTGCGCCGAGCAACGCGGAGGCCATGGCGGAAGCGATTGCGGCCGCGCTCGATAATCCGCTGGGAACAGCGCAGCGCGCCTCGTCACTTCGCGAGCGCATCTCCGCGCATTTCTCCCAGCAGGCGATGGTCGAGGGCGTGCTCGCGGGCTATCGCGACGCATTTACCAATCACTAACCATTCTTAAGACCCGCTTTAGAGAATCTTCCGATTTGTCCGATAATCCAAGGCCCAGGGGATGCTCGCCCGGGGCGCAAGGACGCGGCCCGCGGGTTTTTGGAATGGACGTGGACTCCCGTGGAACCGCTCAACGCACGCTCGATGCTCGATGCCGCGACCAGCGCCGCGGCGAAGCCGGCTGACCAGCCCTTTGTGGAGCGCCGCCAGCGGCTCTCGCTCGCCGCGCTTGACGTCGTCAACCAGAAGGTCGCCCGCGCCTATTCGCCGATCGTGATCACCGGCTTCGTACGCCTCGCCGATTTCGCGCTGCTGAGCCTCGTCGGCATCGTACTCTATCTCGGCTATGTCATGCCGCACGCCGGCTCCTTCAGTTGGATCTATCCCGCGCAGATCATCGCCGTCGCGATCTCCGCCGTGGTCTGCTTCCAGGCCGCCGACATCTATCAGGTGCAGCTGTTCCGTGGTCAGCTCCGGCAGATGACTCGGATGATCTCGTCCTGGTCGTTCGTCTTCCTGCTGTTCATCGGCATCTCCTTCTTCGCCAAGTTCGGCAGCGAAATATCGCGGCTGTGGCTTGCCGCCTTTTACGTCCTCGGGCTTGCCGCGCTCCTCTGCGAGCGTCTGGTGCTGCGCTCGCTGGTGCGCGCCTGGGGGCGCGAGGGCCGGCTCGACCGACGCACTATCATCGTCGGCTCCGACCGCAACGGCGAACAATTGGTCGAGGCCCTGAAAGGGCAGGAGGATTCCGACATCCACGTACTCGGCGTGTTCGACGACCGCAACGACAGCCGCGCGCTCGACACCTGTGCCGGCGCGCGCAAGCTCGGCAAGGTCGACGACATCGTCGAGTTCGCCCGCCGCACCCGCGTCGATCTCGTGCTGTTCGCTCTGCCGATCTCCGCCGAGACGCGCATCCTAGAGATGCTGAAGAAACTCTGGGTGCTGCCGGTGGACATCCGCCTCTCCGCGCATACCAACAAGCTGCGCTTCCGTCCCCGCTCCTATTCCTATATCGGCGAGGTACCGACGCTCGACGTGTTCGAGGCGCCGATCACCGACTGGGACCTGGTGATGAAATGGCTGTTCGACCGCGTGGTCGGCACCCTCGCGCTGCTCGTGGCCTTGCCGGTGATGGGATTGGTGGCGATGGCCGTGAAGCTCGACAGCCCCGGCCCCGTGCTGTTCCGACAAAAGCGCTTCGGCTTCAACAACGAGCGCATCGACGTCTACAAGTTTCGCTCGATGTACCATCACCAGGCTGATCCGACGGCCTCGAAGGTCGTGACCAAGAACGACTCGCGCGTCACCCGCGTCGGCCGCTTCATCCGCAAGACCAGCCTCGACGAGTTGCCGCAGCTCTTCAACGTGGTCTTCTCCGGCGATCTCTCTTTGGTCGGCCCGCGTCCACATGCGGTGCAGGGCAAGCTGCAGAGCCGCCTGTTCGACGAAGCCGTCGACGGCTATTTCGCCCGCCATCGGGTCAAGCCCGGCATCACCGGCTGGGCCCAGATCAACGGCTGGCGCGGCGAGATCGATAATGAAGAGAAGATCCAGAAACGCGTCGAGTTCGACCTCTATTACATCGAGAACTGGTCGGTGCTGTTCGATCTCGTCATTCTGCTGAAGACGCCGATCTCGCTGCTGACCAAGAACGAGAACGCGTATTGAGTTTGTCGTGCCGGAGCCACGCTGTCATCGCCCGGCTTGACCGGGCGATCCAGTAATCACCGGCAGTGGAAACTGCCACGAAGGGCTCGGAGTGCTGGATGCCCCGCCTTCGCGGGGCATGACGGCGGAAGTTGTGTGGTAAGAATAGCGTGAGCATGTGATGGCGTATGCGGCAACAGCCGGGGAGATGAATGCAGCCGTTCGCGCTGCGCCCGGCGTGCTGGCGCTCCAGCGCGCGCTGGTATGGCTGGTCGGCGCCTCCGGCGCGATCGTCTTCATCGAGCCGAGCCCCTACGAGATCGTGACGCTGCTGGCCACCGTCACCTTCTTCGCCACCGGCCTGCGTCTGCGGCTCGCTTTGATGCCGCTGGTGCTGATGCTGATTCTGCTCAATGTCGGCTACACGATCAGCGCGGTCCCGCTGTTCGAGCAGTCCGAGGTGGTGAGCTGGATTGCGACCTCCTGGTACATGGCGGTGACAGTCGTGTTCTTCGCCATGGTCACGTCGGAGGACACCGCGGCCCGGCTTGACATGCTCCGCCGCGGGCTCGTGGTCGGCGCGATGGTCGCCTCGCTCTCGGCTGTCGCCGGCTACTTCCACCTGGTTCCCGGCGGCGACGATCTCCTCACGCTGTATGGACGCGCGCGCGGCACCTTCAAGGATCCGAACGTGCTCGGCGCCTTCCTGATCCTGCCGGCACTGTTCTCGCTGCAGAGCGTGGTTTCCGACAAGGCCGGCAAGGCGTTTCGCAACGTCATCGCCTTCGGCATCATGTCGCTGGCGATCCTGCTCGCGTTCTCCCGCGCCGCCTGGGGCGGGCTGGTGCTGACATCCGCCTTCATGCTGGCGCTGATGGTGCTGACCAGCCGCACCAACGCGCAGCGCTCGCGCATCATCGTCATGGCGATCCTCGCCGCGGTGCTGGGCCTCGCGCTGATCGCGGTGTTGATGTCGTTCGATTCCACCGCCGAGATGTTCAAGCAGCGCGCGAGCTTCGACCAGAGCTATGACGAAGGCAGGTTCGGCCGGTTCGGCCGGCACATCCTGGGAGCGGAGATGGCGCTCGACCTGCCGTTCGGGATCGGCCCTCTGCAATTTCACCGCTTCTTCCCCGAGGACACCCACAACTCCTATCTCAACGCCTTCATGTCCGGCGGCTGGCTGTCCGGCATCTGCTATCCCGCGCTGGTCTTCACGACTGTCATCATGGGTGTCAGGCACATCTTCGTGCCTGTGCCGTGGCAGCGCGCTTATCTTGCGGTGTTCTCGGCCTTCGTCGGCACCGTCGGCGAAAGCTTCGTGATCGACACCGACCACTGGCGGCACTTCTGGATGATGCTGGGCGCGATGTGGGGCATGATCGCGGCTGCACAGGTCTACAAGGCTAGGGCTGGCGACGAAGCTTCTTCAGCTTGAGAGTGGGACGCTTTTCCGGCGGCGTATCGAGCAGGCCCTTAAGCGCCGCAGTCGCCGCCAGCACGCCCTTGTAGCCCTCATTGGCGAAGCGCAGCAGCAGGCGCAATTCCTGGTCGGAATAGCCGCCAAAAACACTCTCCATCGCCTGCTGCATCGGCACGTAGAACTGGCCGAGTCTTTCTATCGCCTCCGGCACGACGGCAATGAAGACCTTGCGACGGTCGGCATCGTCGCGCTCACGACGGACCAGGCCCGCCTTCTCGAGCCGGTCGACCACGCCGGTGATGGCGCCGGTCGTGAGCCCCGTGACTTCGGCGAGCCGGCCGGCGGTGACACGGCCTTCCAGATACAGGATGTCCATGCATTCAAGGTCGGAATTGGCAATTCCGGCAACGTTCGCAACGGTCTGGCCATAGAGCACGCCCTGCGCGGACGATCTGCGCATCGCCTCCTCGAGTTCCTGCAGCAGCGCAGCGCGCGCCTTCGTCCTTGACAAGGCAGACCTCGTATCTTAGTAAATATATATCTTAGTCACTAAGATATTTAGCGACCATAATTCTCCTAGCACCACGGAAACGTCAGGAGCAAGCCATGTCCTATCCTCCCCGCAAGGCCCTGATCATCGGCGCCGGCATCGCCGGGCCCGTGGCAGCCATCCTGCTGCGCCGCGCCGGCATCGAGTCCGCGATCTACGAGGCCTGGCCCTATTCGAAAGGCATCGGCGGCGGCCTTCAGATCGCACCGAACGGCATGCAGGTCATGGACGAGATCGGCCTTTCGAACGAGCTGATCAGCCGCGGCTCGATCGCGGAGTCCTTCGAATTCTATTCGCAAAGCGGAGAGAGGCTCGGCTCGATCAACCGCGACATGGCGCGGCGTTTCGGCCAGCCCGCGGTCAATGTCTGCCGCGCCACGCTGAACGAGATGCTGATCGACAAGGCCTGGTGCGCGTGCGTTTCACTCTATTTCCAGAAGCGCCTGATCAAGATCGAGGATCGCGGCGACCAGCCGATCATCGCCTACTTCGCCGACGGCACCACGGCCGAAGGCGACTTCCTGATCGGCGCCGACGGCGTGCACTCAGTGACGCGCCGCCAAGTGGTGCCGGACGGGCCGCAACCGTTCGACACCGGCCTGATCGGCTTCGGCGGCTTCGTGCCGCACGCCGTCCTCGGTGGCCGACCGATCGGTCGGCACGTCGAGACCACGTTCGGGCAGAGCGGCTTCTTCGGCTATGGCTATTGCAGTCCCGATCCGAACGACGGCGTGATGTGGTGGAGCACGCAGCCGGCGCACGGCATGGACGCGGCGATGTTTCGCGCGCTCGACGATGCAACGCTGAAGCAGCACCTGCGCGGTTTCCACCGCGGCTGGCACGACCCGATCCCTGGCATCATCGATGCAGCCGAGAACATCGTGGTCACCGACACGCTCGACGTCGCCACCCTGCCGACCTGGTCGCGCAAGCGCTCGCTGCTGATCGGCGATGCCGCCCATGCGACCAGCCCGCATGCCGGCCAGGGCGCCTCGCTCGCGCTGGAAGATGCGATGCGCCTCGCCCGGTTGATGCAGCAAGGCCAGGAGCTCGGCGTCACCTTCCAGGCCTTCGAGGCCGAACGACGCCCTCGCACGGAAAAGATCGTCGCCATGGCCCGCCGCAACGGCAACAGCAAGCGCGAGTTCAGCGCCACCGGCGCGTGGATGCGAAATCAAATGATGAAGTGGCTGCTGCCCCTGGGCGCAAAGAGCATGGAGTTCATGTACGCGTACGACGCGCGGGCGGTGTAAGCGCATCAGGTCGAACCGTACTCGGCCGCGTCATGGACGGCGCAAGAAGAACCAGTCGCAGAGCGTTGAAACATAGTCATTATAACCAATGTCACATCCATAAGCTGCATAACCATATTGGAAAGACCATCCCATGATTGCAGTGACCGGTGCCACCGGCCAACTCGGCCGGCTTGTCATCCATTCCTTGTTGAAGGCTGTGCCAGCACAGCAGATTACAGCCGTCGTCCGAGATCCAGCCAAAGCAGAGGCCTTCAAGGCTGAAGGTGCTGCCGTCCGCCCAGGCGACTACGACGATCCCACGGGCCTGGAACGTGCTTTCGCCGGCGTAAGGAAGCTGTTGCTGATCTCGGCCGGCGAGCCCGGCAAGCGGGTTCGCCAGCATGAGAACGCGATCACCGCGGCGAAGGAATCTGGGGTTGAGCTAATCGCCTATACCAGCTTGCTGCATGCAGACATTTCGACACTGGAGCTTGCCGCCGATCATCGGGCGACCGAGACGCTGCTGAAGGCGAGCGGCGTGCCATATGTGTTGCTGCGCAACGGCTGGTACACCGAAAACTATCTCGGCGCGTTGCCAATGGCGCTTGCGCATGGTGCGTTTGTCGGCTGCGCCGGCGAAGCGCGCATCGCGTCGGCGAGCCGCCTCGACTACGCGGATGCCGCCGCCGCAGTCCTGACGTCGCGGGAGGATCAATCGGGCAAGGTTTACGAATTGGCGGGCGACGAGCCCTACACGCTTGCCGAACTGGCGGCCGAAGTTGCGCGCCAGACAGGCAAACCAATCGTCTACAGGAACATGTCGGAAGCAGGGTTTGGTGAGGCGCTCATTGGCGCGGACCTTCCCGAGCCGGTGGCGCGCATGCTCGTCGGGTTCGACATCGCAGCGGCAAAGGGCGATCTGTTCGACGATCGGCGCGACTTGAGCGACCTTATTGGTCGTCCGACGACGCCGTTGCGCGCGGCGGTCTCCGATGCACTTGCAGCGGTGGCCCTCCAAGCGCCACCGCCTGTCGCCGTGAAGGGATAGTCAATGCGAGCTGCAATTGTTCATTCGTTTGGTTCTTCACCGACCTTTGGCGAGTTTGCAGAGCCTTGCGCGGAGGCTGGCGAAACGGTCATCGACGTTCTCGCCGCGCCGCTGAGCCCGATCGTGAAAAGTCTCGCCGCGGGCAAGCACTACACGAGCAATACCAGTTCGGGCAGCGCTGGCTTCGTGCCTGGTGTCGATGGGGTTGGGATGAATTCCACCGGTGAACGGGTGTATTTCATATTTCCCAAGTCCCCGTTCGGCTCCATGGCGGAGAAGTCGCTGGTCGCATCGAGCGCGACCGTGCCTGTGCCCGATGGTATTGACGACGCGCGGGCGGCTGCCGTCGTAACCAGCGGGCTCTCTTCGTGGGTTGCGCTCACGCGCCGTGCGAAGTTCGTGCGGAGCGAGGCCGTGCTGATTAACGGTGCGACCGGGTCGGCGGGAAGCCTGGCGGTTCAGATCGCCTCCTATCTGGGCGCCAGCAGGATCATCGTGACCGGGCGAAATGCAACCAAGCTCGCCGCGTTCCCCAAGACGGTCGAGACAATCCGACTGGACGAAAATGTGGACGCTTCGCTGCAACGCGCGTTCTCCGGAAAGATCGATGTAGTTCTCGACTATCGCTGGGGGGAGCCCGCAACCAGAGTCATCGCTGCGGCAACGGACGGACGCGGATCTCGCAGTGGAGAACCTGCCATTCGTTACGTCCAGCTCGGCTCAATCGCTGGAGAAACAATCCCACTTTCGGCGCATGCGCTGCGCAGCTCTGGCCTGGAGATTCTTGGCAGCGGGATCGGCAGTCTCTCGATTTCGGAACTGATCTCGGGGGCCGGAGAACTTTTGGCGGCTCTGCCAGCCGGCGGTTTTGACACCCCGGTGAAGACGTTGCCCCTCACGGCGATAGCCGAGGCCTGGAACGACGCTGCGGATGACCACCGGATTGTCTTCCGACCATAGACCTGCTCAATCTTCGAATCCCCGATCATTCGGCTCCACGTGAGCGGACGTCGGCACGAGGATTCGCTCAGGCGCCTGTAGCACTCTCCTCGTCTTCAAGCTTCTTGCGCAGCGCCTTCATGAGGCGACCGGCGATCCTGAGGTCTTCCATCGGGAGACCTTGCACCAGGGAGTTGACTCTGGGGTCATACAGGCGGATGGCAGCGTCGTAAGTCTTCCGTCCCTTGTCCGTCAGCACCACAAGGTGCGCGCGACGGTGATGTGGATTGGGCTCGAACGTAACGAGCCCTTCCTGGGCCAGGTCATTGACGATGCGCTGAACGTTCTGGCGGTTCGCTCCGAGGTCGCGGGCGAGCCAGGCGACCGGCTGGGCGCGGTCCGCGGCTACGATTGCCCCCAGAATTTGCCAGCGCGCGCTGGTCAGGCCGAGCGGAGCGACCAGCCGGTCGCCCCACGTCACGGTCAGGTTGTTGACCCTGAACAGATCGAGAATGAGCTCAGTCAAAGCATCACCGGCCGGGGATCGCTTGGTAGCGCGCATATTGTTACCATGACCTTAGTTGACATCATAATGTCAATATGGCTCTCTGTAGCATAAATATCGACATCATCATGTCACATTGAACAGGCTGGCCGTCTTCGGTCAAGGGAACCCAATCATGATCAAGGTGATCCATCCCATTGCTGGCGCAATCGCGCTTCTGACCATCTCGACATTTTGGTTGTCGACCGCACTCAGCGAGCTTTTCGCATCCCAAGCCGTCATCACCGCCGTCAAGACCGCCATACCATGGGGCTTTCTTTTGCTGGTCCCGGCGCTGGCGGCGGCGGGGGGCACGGGCCTTACGCTGGCACGGGGTCGGCGAGCCGGCCTGGTCGGCGCCAAGATCAAGCGAATGCCGCTGATCGCCGGCAATGGCGTCCTGGTCCTCGTCCCCGCCGCACTGTTCCTCGCACATAAGGCGAGCGCCGCCGAGTTTGATGCAGTCTTCTATGCGGTGCAGGCTGTCGAGCTTGCCGCAGGAGCTGTGAACATCACCTTGCTCGTGCTCAACACGCGAGACGGCTTGAGGATGAAAGGTCGGTTTCGCCGCCTGGGAGAAGGGAAGGTGACAGCTACTTCTCCACCGTGAACGTCAGCCCTGCATTCTCCTGCAGCCGCTTGATCAGCCTGTGCTGCATCGCTGCTCCCGGAGTCCAGAGGCCGGCCTCTACGTTCGGCGTGTCGCGCAACAGGCAGATTGCGCATTCGGAGATGATCTTCGCCGTCGACGCATAACCCGGATCGAGATCGCCCTTGACTGCCGCGCGAACCTGACGGCCATCGGAAGCAATCGCGACATAGAGCAGGTCGTAATGACCGTTGTCGCGCTCCTCCTTTGAGGGGCCCTCGCCGGGCTTGAGCGCTTCAGGACCGGTCTTTTCGCTGTTAGCGGCCATGACGCGCTTGGCGTTGGCCTGCCCTTCCTCCCCCGCCCCCGTCAGCACCATTTCGTCGTAGACAAAATCCCGGCCATACGGGAATCCCATCAGCAAGTTGGAGCGATGGACATTGCGCGTGTTGAGGATCGCCATCGCGAACGGTGCGGACCAGGATTGCAGGTCCTCCTCGAAGATGGGCCTGTTGCCGCGCGGCTGTTTCGGTCCCTCGAAGCCCGGCGTGAAGGCAAATGGGTCTTTGAGGATCGACACCAGGCTGAGGTCCTGCGCCACCGCCTCAAAGGTGACCCTTGCACTTGCCGAAGTGCCGCCGGAGAATTTCCAGCTGAGGTCGCGGACGCGGCCCTTGACGCGCGGTGCCGGTGCGCCGAACGCGCGCTTGGCCTGCTCTTGCACGAAGAACGCACCGAGCTCGAACGGCACCGAGTCGAATCCGCAGGAGAACAGGATCCGGGCGGCGCTCGCTTTCGCTGCGGCTTCATGCTTGTCGATCATCTGCTTCAGCCAGATCGGCTCGCCGCAGAGATCCATGTAGTCGGTGCCCGACGCGACGCAGGCGGCAAGCAGATCGGAGCCATAGAGCTGGTATGGACCGACCGTGGTGACGACCAGCTTCGCCTGATCGACCATCGCCCGCAATGACGTAGAATCGGCTGCGTCCGCAACGATGAGCGGCGTGTCGGCAGGCGCGCCGATCGCATCGCGGACCAATGCGAGCTTGTCACTGCTGCGACCCGCCATCGCCCATGTCGGCGCGCCGTCACCGACGTAATGCGCGGCCAGGTACTCGGCGACGAGCTGGCCAGTATATCCGGTTGCGCCGTAGACGACGATGTCGAATTTTGCGGACACGGATCGGCTTCCTGGGATCGTGGGCTTTAAGCTTCCACAGCGAAGGTCAGCCCAGCATTCTCCTGCAGCCGCTTGATCAGCTTGTGCTGCATCGCCGCGCCCGGGGTCCAGAAGCCGGCTGCGACGTCGGTCGTGTCACGCAGCATGCAGATCGCGCATTCGGAGATCATCTTCGAGGTCGACCCGTAGCCGGGATCGCGGTCGCCGGTGACGCCGGCGCGAACCATGCGGCCATCGGGCGCGATCGCGATATAGAGCAGATCGAACAGACCGTTGTCGCGCTCTTCTTTCGACGGCCCCTCGCCGGGCTTCGGTGCGTCGGGGCCGGTCTTGCCCGCATTGGCAGCCATCACGAGCTTGGCGTTGGCCTCGCCCTTCTCGCCGGGACCGGTCAGGACCATCTCGTCGTAGACGAAGTCCTGGCCGTAGGGAAATCCCATCAGCATGTTGGAGCGGTGAACGTTGCGCGTGTTGATCAGCGCCATCATGAACGGCGCCGCCCAGGATTGCAGGTCCTCCTCGAAGGCGGCCCTGTTGCCTTTCGGCTGCTTCGGGCCGGTGAAGCCGGGCGTCAGCGCAAAATGATCGTTGAGAATGGCGACAAGGCTGAGATCCTTGGCCACCGCATCGAAGGTCGCCTTCGCGCTCGCGGCGGTGCCGCCCGAGAGCGTGCCGCGCATGTCGCGCACACGCCCTTTCACCCGCGAGGCCGGCGCGCCGAACACACGTTTGGCTTCTTCCTGGACGAAGAACGTGCCGAGCTCGAACGGCACGGAATCGTAGCCGCAGGAAAACACGATCCGCGCGCCGCTCTCTTTTGCAGCCGCCTCGTACTTGTCGATCATCTGGCGCATCCAGATCGGCTCGCCGCAGAGATCGAAATAATCCGTGCCCGTGGCCACGCAGGCCGCGAGCAGTTCCTCACCGTAGAGCTGATACGGCCCGACGGTGGTGATCACCGACATCGTCCGTTCCGCCATCGCCTTCAGCGAGGCCGCATCCGACGCATCCGCGACAATAAGCTCTGTATTCCCGGGCGCGCCGATCGCATCGCGGACCGATTTCAGCTTGCCGAGGCTGCGGCCCGCCATCGCCCATTTGAGCGAATGGTCGCTCTTGTAATGCTGGGTCAGGTATTCGGCGACGAGCTGGCCGGTAAAACCGGTCGCGCCATAGACGACGATGTCGAATTTCGCAGAGCTCATGGTCGGCCTTTGCTTTACTTCTTCGCGTAGCTCACGCCCATGCCGGCACGGACGTCGCTTTGGATACCATAGGGCGGGATCGGATAACGCAGTCCGTTCTTGGCCAACGCCTTCATGCCCACAACCGCCTTGGCGAGATGCTCGGGCTTCAAGGCCATCAGCATCTCCTCGTCCGGCACGCCGCCATAGCGCCGTTCGGCATAGCATGGCAAGGACAGGCTGGGCTCGCCGCTTTTGAGCGCCCTGCCCCAGGAATCGGCGCAGGCGGTCTCGCCGACCACGCCCCATTCGAACTTCTTGTAGCCGGTATATTGCAGCCCGTTGATCAGGATGATCATCTGCCCCGGCGTCGCATAGACGAGACAGATGTCCGGCGGATCGAGCCGGCCGCTCGCCAGCGGACTGACCGCGAGCGCCTGATATTGCCCGAACGGAACCACGTCCAGCGCCTCCTGGCGCTTGCGCGCGTCCTCGGCCGTGCCGTGCCAGACCCCGACATAGTTTTCGCCGGCGAGCCATTTCTCATCCTGCGGTGCAAGGCCGATCACCGCGCGGCACTGCGCGCCGACGAGATCGTCGGCGGTGATGCCGACAGTCCAGCCCAGACGCGCAGCCATGCTGACGATCTGGTCGGTGGTGTGGACCGCGTTCGGCCGCCGGATCTTCGGGATTGCCTCCATGTCCGCGGTCCGCGCGAACAGCTTCATGCCGATCACCGTGGTCTTCAGCCGCAACAGGCTGTTGAGATCGGCGACGAGGCCGGCAAGATCGATGCTGTCTGCACTCTGCTGTTGCATGGCGTCCTCCCGGCCGGCAGTCGCGCGCCGGCGCTGATATTGCTTGTTGAACGGTTCTAGTCCTTCGCCGGTCCCGGGAGCAACTCGCCAGTGCGGCCCATCAGGCGGTAGGCGAGGAGCCCGATCCATTCGCGCACGGCGACCTCGGTTCGGCCGAGCCCGTCCGTGCCGACATTGGTGAAAGAGAAGAGATCGTCACGGCCGCCCATTCGCCAGTCTACGGGATAGGCTTCGACGTCAAATCCCGCCTTGCGAAAGATCCCCATCGAACGCGGCATGTGAAAGGCCGAGGTGACCAGGAGCCAGCGTTCGCCCGGTTTCGGTGATACCAATTGCCTGGTGAAGATCGCATTCTCGTAGGTGTTGCGAGAGTCCCGCTCGAGGATCAGGCGCTGCTTCGCGATGCCCAGATTCTCCAGGATCGGCGCGGAGTAGTCGGCCTCCCGGGAGTCCGTCGAAACCAGGTTCGCGGTGCCCCCGGTGAAAACAACGCGCGTGTTCGGATAGCGGCGCGCGAGCTCGGCCGGCGCAAACAGGCGATCGGCCGCGTGCGCCACGACCGGCGTGCGGTGTGCCGCCGACAGATCGGTGTCGACCGAGCCGCCGAGCACGATGATGCCGTCGGGCGCACCGCGCGACGGATCCCACGGCGGAAAACGCGACTCCAGCGGATAGAGCAAGAGGTTGCCGAGCGGCGAAAACGCGGCGAGCGCCAGCATGATCAGCGTGGCCGCGGCGAGCTTGCGGCCGAAGGCGGCAAAGCGCGTCGCCATCAGGACGACCGAGACGATTCCGAGCTCGATCATCAAGTTGATCGGCAGCACCGCGGCGCCGAGGGTCTTGGACAGGACAAAAAGCAGGGGAGCCTCGCTGGAATGGTCGTGCCTGTTGCGCGCGGGCTTGACCCGCCCGTCGATCTTCAGAAAGCTTCTTGGAAGAGGATCGATTGCCTGGTCAAGCCCGGGCCTGTGAAACGGACGGACGCCACATGACCCATCACCACCTGCATTCCAGCCCCGAGACCTGTCATTGGGGCTTCTTCGAGGCTGCGCTCAAGCCCGTCCTCACCATCGCGAGCGGCGACGAGGTCACGGTCGACACCATCAGCGGCGGTCCGGATATGCTGCCCGACCGCAGCAAGTTTCACATTCCGCCCGAGATGCACGAGGTTCATGCCGAAAACGAGCGCATGCTCCCCGGCCATATCCTCACCGGCCCGATCGCGGTCGAGGGGGCCGAGCCTGGCGACGTGCTCGCGGTCGAGATCCTCGACGTTCAGCTCCGGCAGGATTGGGGCTGGAACATGATCAAGCCGCTGTCCGGCACCCTGCCCGACGATTTCCACGAGACGCGCATCCTCAACATCCCGCTCGACCGGTCGCGGATGGTCGCCCGCATGCCGTGGGGGCTCGACCTGCCGCTCAAGCCGTTCTTCGGCGTCATGGGCGTTTCACCGCCTCCCGCCTGGGGCCGCATCTCCTCGCTGGTCCCGCGCGCCATGGGCGGCAATCTCGACAACAAGGAGCTTGGCGCCGGGGCGACGCTGTACCTGCCGGTGTTCGTCCCGGGCGCGCTGTTCTCCTGCGGCGACGGCCATGGCGTGCAGGGCGACGGCGAGGTCTGCGTCACCGCGATCGAGACCGCACTCCAGGGCCGCTTTCGCCTGACGCTGCGCAAGGACCTCAGGCTCGACTATCCCCGTGGCGAGACGGCGACGCACTACATGACCATGGCCATGGACCCCGACCTCGACCAGTGCGTGGTGCGGGCGCTGCGCGACATGATCGTGCTGCTCGGCGAAAGGCGCAATTTGACGCGCGAGGACGCCTATACGCTGTGCAGCCTGGCGGCTGATCTGCGGGTGACCCAAACCGTCAACGGCTCCAAGGGCATCCATTGCATGATCGAAAAGGCGATCGTGCACGGCTGAGCCGACCCGCCCACGCCTGACCGGTCGAAGCTACGCCGCCGCCTGCCTGCCGCGCGGCGTGCCTTGTCATGCCTAATTTCCCTCGCGATTCCAACAGGCTGAACACGGGCCGCAGCCTGCATTTGACTTCTGCCTCTAAACCTAAATAGAGTCTTAATCGTAACTTTTATGTACCCGCGTATGAGGCTAGCGTTCGTCCATGGCCACCGAAAAAGCCGAGACTGACCGCATTCCCGTAACCTTGGCGCTCTCGACCATCACCTATCTGGAGAAGCTGGTGAGACAGGGCACCCACGGCACCAGCGTTCCCGGCGTCGCACGTACCTTGATCGAGGAAGGCATCCGTCTCGCCATCAAGGACGGGCTTTTGTCGATCCGCGACAATGGCAGGACGTGAGCGCGCGCCGAACGTGAGGCGGACGGATCTCGAGAGGCGGATGGCCGACATCTGCAACCTGGGACCGCACCAATGCCTGTTCTCTCACCAACCTGGACCGACGAACGACTTGAACTTTTGAAGCAGCATTTCGAGGCCGGCCTCTCCTGCCGCGAGATCGCCGCCGACATCGGCGTCAGCCGCAATGCCGTGATCGGCAAGCTGTCTCGCCTCAATCTGACGCGCGGCCGGACCATCGACGACCGCAAGGTTCAGGACAGGGGCTTGGCGCCTTCGCGCACGCCGCGGACCGTGCCGCGGCTGCAATACGAGATGCTCGCCACGATCTATGGCGAGACCAGTGCGCCGATGGTCGCCGCTCCGATCGACGACGCCAATCGCTGCTCGCTACTCGAACTTGCCGAGAACCGCTGCCGTTGGCCGATCTCGACGCCCGGCGCCGACGATTTCTGCTTCTGCGGCAACTCCGCGCCCGACGGCCAGTCCTATTGCGCCGGCCACAGCCGCCTCGCCTACCGGCCGAATTCCCGCGCGCGCGTCATGCGCGCTTAGAACCATATCCTAGAGCCGTGTCCTCAAACGAAAAACCTCCGGCAGGGCATTGCCGGAGGTTTCTGGAGGTTTAGCATCAAGTCAGAGCCGCAACTTTCGTCATCGGCTTCGAGTTATATAGCTTAGTAACTCAGGTAAGTAAATAAATTTGGGGCCGATCGAATCGCATGGCTCGTCTTCGTCGCCCGCACAGGCTGCCGGATTTCCGAAAGCCATCTTCGTAAAGAAGCTCATCTCATAAAAAAGCCCCGGCGGTGTCCCGCCGGGGCTGCGTCATATCCGAAGATCAAGGCTTACCAGTTGCGCTGGGCGCGAACCAACAGGCTGTAGGTGTCCTGGTCCTTCAGCTCATAGGTCGCTGCAGGCTTGGCAACGCTGGTGAGCGCCGGCGTCGTGATCACGCCCGAGTACTTCTGGTCAAGATGGCTGTAGGTGAAGTCAGCCGAGAAGGTCAGGTTCTTGACCGGAGTCCAGCGGGTGATGACACCGATCTGGCCGATGTTGAAGTCCGGGTTGCAGGTGCCGGTCAGGGTCGCGAACGCGGCGCTGCCGCAGATCATGCCCTTGGCCGTGCCGCTGTAGTTGACGGCAGCCCACGCACCATACAGCGCCGAGTTCCAGTACGGGCTCCAGTTGTGGGTGTAGGCACCACGGAAGCCGTAGGTCTTGGTCAGCTCGAGGCCGCTGCCGGGTGCGAACACCGCGTCAGACACGCCGGCGAAGCCGATGCTCTGATACGCGCCGCCCGAACCGCCGAACATCGAGTAGTTGGTCGCCGCCAGCTCCTGGAAGTTGTAGCGGCTCGCGCCGTCGGTGTAGACGCCCGAGATATTGATCACGTCGCCTGCACCGGTCGGGATGTTCTTGATCGACAGAGCCAGCTGGACGGCCCAGCCCCACTTGTCTTCGGGATGACCGGTGGCTTCGCTCGCGCCGTAATAGGCGACGTGGTTGTCGTGCGCCGCGACCGAGGCCTGGAACAGGCCCCAGGCCTGGTCGACGCGGAGCGTGCCGACGAGATCGGGGGCGCGGGTGCCGCCGAGATCGTTGGAGCCGTACGCACCGCCGAGGACGCCGGCGGTGGACATGCCGGCAGTGTTCCAGAGGGCGGTCTGGAAGACCTGCGTCTGGTCCTGCGCCGAGACGATCGCCGTCACGCCCTGGCCGAGATCGGCGGTGTAGGTGAACTGGGCAACACCGTTGGTGGTGCCGCTGCCGCCCACGAGCTGGTCGAAGTTGTTGCCGGGATAGTTGATCCAGGGCGCGTCGAACTGCGACACGGCCTTACCCATGGTGAAGCCGGCGAACTGGATGAAGGCGTAGTAGACACCGAGCGCGCCGCCCGAAATGCCGCCGTCGGTGCCGTTGATGGCGCCGCCGCTGGACCCGATCAGGCCCGTGCCCGCGGCATTGAGGCCGAGCGTACTGCTGTACTGGGTGGCACCCGTTCCCGAGCCGGCGCCGACATAGTTGCCGGTCGTCCAGGTGAAGACCGCATCGAAATAGGTGCGGACAACGCCGTACTCGGTCGCGGTGCGCGTGTCGATGTTGAGATCTTCACGAGCGCGCATCGAATAATAGTTCGTCAGGCGGTTGTTGGCCGCGAAAACGTTGTTGTACTGGGCGCTGTAATTGCCGCCGGCATTGAGCGCCACTTCGGCACGCAGATAGCCGCCCAGCTTGATGCAGGTGTCGCTGCCCGGGATGTAGTAGAAACCCGCGCCGTAGAGCGAGCAGACCTTCACGTACTCGACCGCCTTGGCCTTGACCGGAAGATCAGCCGCCTGAGCTCCACCGACGGCGATCAGACCCGCCGCAGTGCCGAGCAAAAGGCTCTTCACCACTTTCATATTAAAACCTCCAAGTTGCTCATGTTACGAAGACCGGACCGTGAGGCCCCCCAGATCCCCGTCTTTCAAAATCCGCTCGGCCGCTTTGCGCTTCGGACACACCCTCTTTCGAAGCGAGGGACGTGAGCAAACCACCTGGCAACGGGACGATCGAGTACCCCCCACCGTCACGACGCAATATGCCTGCGCCGTTCACTAATCAAAATACCTTATTTAATAAGGTTTTGTTATTTCGCTAAAACTGTGCCCTGTACGCAACACCGCAGTGAGGCGATTCCGTGAGCTGATCATCTTTGTAGTTTTAGTGACGAAATTACCCTGCCCTGCACTTGCGTCAGAGCAGGCTTGCGTGGACTATGGCTTGCACGACACCGGCCGCATACAAATCAGATCACGGGAGTGACGCTGTGTCAGCGACGAGGAAAGAAGGGGCGCGCCTCCGCTCCATCGGCAATCTGGATATCATCAGGCGCTTCACCTGGGAGATATCGTCGATCAACATGTATCTGGAGGAGCTGCGTCAGTTCTGGGCGAGAACGCTTGGCATCAGCGGTCCGCAATGGCTGATCCTGATGGCGATCTCCGACCTCGACAAGGACGACGGCATTCCGGTCAACGTCGTCTCGAAACTCCTCCACGTCGATCCGTCGTTCGTCACCACCCAGTCCAAGCTGCTCGAGAAGAAGGGCTTGTTGCGCCGTCGCCCCTCGCCGACCGACGCAAGGGTGGTCCGGCTGTCCCTGACCGAGAAGACGCAGAAGCACCTGGCGAGCCTCAACGAGCAGTACAAGACGATCAAGGAATTCGTCTTCCAGGAGTTCGACGAGAAGGAACTGACGGAATTCACGACCAAGCTCGCGATGCTCAAGACCCGCCTCGAAAAGGCCTGCGTCCGCCTGACCCTCGACTTCTGAGGTAACGTCCCTAGATGCGCCCCGCGGCGCCGAGCCGCGATTCGAGCCAATCGAAGATGTATTCATTGGCAAGGCTCGGATTGTCCGCATGGGCCTGTGCCGCGCCGGTTTCGGCCGCGGTGAACACCTTCAACATGACATCCGAACTGCCGAGCCGGGACGTCTGGACGATCTGACGGGCCCGATCGGCCTTGAGCCAGCCGTCCTCGCCGAGCGTGATCAGCACCGGACAATCGGCGCTGGAGGCCATCAGCGGCGCATGCGGCACCGGAACGATGCTGACGTCGCTCATCGCGAATCGGCTGGCAAAGAAGGCCCGCTCGTGCAGATCCCACAGGCCGCCATCGCAGACGGCGGCCGCAAGCCGCGGCTCCTGCAACACCGCGCGGGCCACGAAGGAAGAGCCCCAGCCATCGGCGACGATCGCGACGCGCTCGAAATCAACCTCGCTGCACGTCTCCAGATAGTCCATGACGCACGGAATCGCACTCTCGAGATCCCGGCGCCGCAACAGCGCGTCGAGATAGTCGTCGCGCTGGTCGCCGAGCAGGTCCAGCGCCAGCAGCGAGAAGCCGCGCTCGCGCGCATGCGGCACGAGCTTGAACAGAAATTCCTCCTTGCGGTGGCCGGGCTCGCCGATGCAGATCACGGTCGGGGCTCGCACGCGTCCCGACGGCGCGGGCAGGAAATAGCCCTGCAACGAATGTCCGTCGAGCCAAGGGATCGTCACGACCTCCCCGGCAGGCTCGCGCGCGACGAGGAAGCGGCGGGCGCAATCCTGCATCGCGAGGACCGCGACCCAGCGGCGCTCGTCCGCCTGATCGAGCGGCATTGCGGCCGCGCTGTAGTAATTCATGGCGCGGAGCCAGTTGCGCTGCGCGGTCGCCCTGTGACCTTCCGCGAATGCGGCCTCGGCACGATGCCGATTGGCCTGCGCCAGTTTCTTCCACTCGCGATGCCAGGACTGGTCGTCGCCCCGCTTCAGCTGCCGCGCGATCATCAGGCATTCCGCGATCGTGGCGCCGCCCTCCTGGGCCGCGGTGAGGAGCCGCGTGAACTCAGCGGAGATGTCCTCTCGCTCCGGGCAAAGAATCCAGTCGTCGGAGAGGCATGCGGGTATCATCGGGAGCTACGCTCTGGTCATCGCCTTACAGATGATTGAATAAACTATTTTGGTTCCCTGACCAAGCTGCCGTGCGCCCAATGGGAGCCGTTAGCGATCACCATCGCTTGAACGCAGGGACGTGTCGCATGCGTGACATTCCAATGCGTCATGAGTGGCCGAACGCTTGCAAGAAACGCCGGCAGCACACTGGCAAAAGGTGGCACATGAAATTGCCTGCGCGCCTCTTGCCATGATGCACATCATACCTATATCGGCGCGCGCTCGTCGCCTGCCTCAGCCGAGCCGCCAGCCGACCTCCTGCGTAAAACTTTCGTAGAAGGCGCGGTCGTAGGCCTGCTCCGGCGTAGCACGAACGCGCTCGTCAAGGCGCTTTGCATCCTCGCCCACGAGAATGCGCCATTGCTCCGCCTTGACCCCGTCGAGGATGATCCTGGCGGCCTGTGCCGCCGTCGTCGGCGCATCCTCGAGGAAGCTGCGGGCGCGCTCGGCGAACGCCGCCTGGATGTCCTCGTCCGACATCTTGTCGGCATCCGGCACGCCGGCCGCGACCATGCGCTTGCGGGTCAGCGCGACCTCGTCGCCGTTGAGCCGCTCCGAACCGTCGGCGCTCTGCACCTTGCGCGAATTGGAGACGATCGAGGTGCCGATATGGCCGGGCATCACCACCGAGCATTTGACGTGCGGCGCGTGCAGGCGGAGGTCGGTGATCAGCGCTTCGGTAAATCCCTTCACGGCGAACTTCGCCGAGCTGTAGGCGGTGTGTGACTGGGTCATGCCGATCGAGGCCCAGAAGCCGTTGACGCTCGCGGTGTTGACGATGTGGGCCTCGTCGGCCGCGACCAGCATCGGCAGGAAGGTGCGAACGCCGAGATAGACCCCGCCCCAGCAGATGTTGAAGGTGCGCTCCCACTGCTCGCGCGTGTTGGTGAACAGGCTGCCGCCGCCGCCGATGCCGGCGTTGTTGAACAGAAGGTGGATCCGGTCGGTCTTCTGCTGCTCGGCGAGCTCGTCGCGGAATCGCTTGAGATGATCCTCGATCGAGACGTCGGCGACATGGGTCGTGATGCGCAAGCCCTGCGGCAGCTTCTCGACTTCGCACAGCCGCTTGGTCTCGGCCATCGCGGCTTCCGAGACGTCGCACATCGCGACATTGCAGCCCTCGGCGACGAGCTGCCGCGCGAGCTCGCGTCCCATTCCCGTGCCGCCGCCGGTGATGACGGCGGTCTTTCCTGCAAAATCCTTCATGGGACTTTCGGCCCTCCCTTGTCGGTATGTTTCTTCATCGCTACGCCGCGCATCGGAGCGCGCGCAAAATGTAGCAGCGCCGCATCCGCAGGTAAAAGCGGATCGGCGCTGCCATCGTCACCACTAATTTCGGGGCGTGGACTATTCGGCCGCCTCGACGCGCCGCTCGTTCAACGCGCCGAGCCCGTCGAGCGCCTTGCGGATTGCCGCCTGCTGCGCGCTTGAGGGCTCCGGCATCGGCGCGCGCGGATAAGTCCTGGGCAGGCCCTGCAGCGTCTGCGCATAGCGCGTGCAGGCCGGCAGATTGTCGGCAATGACGGCGTTCCACAGCGTCAGCAGCTTCTTGTGCAGGTCGAGCGCGCGCGGATGGTCACCCGCCTTCACGGCATCCCACAGCGCGACGGAGGCATGCGGCGCCGCGGTGAGGATCGCGGCGATCGAGCCCTGGGCCCCCAATGTGTAGGACGGATACATCAGGGCATCGACCGCGCTGTAGATCAGCTTGTCCGGGGCCATCATCATGAGGTCCGCGAACAGCTTCAGATCCCCCGCGCTCTGCTTGACGCCGACCACCAGCGGCACCTCGGTCATGATCCGCGTCAGCAGCGCCGGCGAAAGATACGACCACGGCACCACGTTGTAGATGATGATGGGCATGCCGGTCTCGTCCGCCATGGCGCGGAAATGCGCCACCATCGCCTCGTCGTCCGGCCTGAACAGATAATGCACCGGCGTGACCTGGAGCGCCGCGACATTCATGTCGCGCACGAGCTTGCCGCGGCGGATCGCATCGCGCGTGGAATCGACGATAATGCCTGCGATCACGGGAATGCGCCCCTTCACCGCCGCAACCGTCGCCTCCATCAGGTCGCGATATTCCTCGTGATCGAGCGTGTGCCCCTCGCCGGTCGAACCGCCGGCCGCGACACCATGCGCGCCAGCGCCGATCATCCAGTCGACCTGGGCTGCCACAAGGGTGTAGTCGATTTCGCCATCCTTCCTGAACGGCGTCGTCATCGGCGGAATCACGCCGGTCGGTCGTGTCTTCATGGTGTGCCCTCGCGTTTCATATCCCTTGTGGCAGCCCCGCTCTTTTGGCGGGTGGCCACGGTCCTGAAAGCCTAGCGGCTGCGCGCGGCCTGTGAAGCGCCGCCGGCGCGGCGCTGCCCCCACAATCGATCATCGCTGCGACTCAGCCCGGCCGGTTCCCCCGTATTTGCCCGGCTTCGGTTTACGAGCAATTTTTTTACAATCCGAATCGCTAAATGGAGTCCGGACGCTGGGTCGAGTCGGCCAGGCCAGCGTGTTGTTTGCGTCACAGGCTCTGGCACTCCGCTTGCATCCTCTTCGTGGTCAGAAACTACCGATGAGGTGACTGGAATGTTCGTGACCGTCGTTGCCGTGCTCTGCCGGCTAAGTGCAGCCAGCTCAGGCAGTTGCATCGAGGAAATCGTGACCGACAGCAACATGACGCCCGAGATGTCGATGATGCAGTGTGCGATCGGCGCACAGGCCCCCTTGGCGAAATGGATGGGCGAGCATCCGATCTACCACGCCAACTGGCGGCTCGATCGCTACAAATGCGTTCCGGGTCGCTACGAGATCAAGGGCCACGCCTGAGGCCCCGCAAAACTACTGATACCAAGACGACGACGAGGAAACGCCCCGGGCGCCGCATGGCCTGTCCGCGCGGGCATCGACAGCGCCAGCCCCATTGCGGCGGCGAGCTTTGTGACAACGATCACACCTTCCTTTCAGGCCACCGCACACAAAATGATCGCACAGGCCTGTCGCCCCTTCGGCGTCGGCATCAGCGCATAGTGGTGCGGCTGTCCACAGAGTAGATGCAGCTCGACCGGCTCGCCCAATGGGCAAGCTCGACACTGTCCAAATATGCTATGTAACCGGCGCCGAAGTGTGCTGTAGTGCCCACCTCACTAGGCTAAAACACTGGCGATCATCACCGCTGAGATTGGAATGCAGCGGTCACGCGCGAATCTCAGCGCAGCTCCTCTGCGTATCGACTGACTTTCCCTTATAGGGATGTAGCTTTTGACGATTGGAATGACCACGAGCGCCTCAGCGAAGCAAAGGCGCTGCCGGAGAAGCCAGATAGCCATGAGTGCGACAGACCGACTTGTGTATATCTGCGAGCGGGCGATGCCACACTACGGAAAAGACTTTATCAGCGCACGTCTGCGCTGAAGATAATCAAGTTTTGGTTTTCCGATTTTAGGAGCCTGAATTTTTTTTCCATTGTATGGCTCAAGATTGCTTCTTAGCACATCGTCATCGCCCACCCGATCCCCATCGATGCGAACAATAAGATCGTCATCAATTAGGAGGTGACCATTTTCAAACGCGCGATCCACAAGAAGCGAAAGACAAATACCATTGGACGGGTCTATCGCCACGAACCCATCAGACTTGGTCGTCGATTTGTTTGGCGGAAGCGGAACCACTGCGGCCGTTGCCCATAAGATGCGGCGTCGTTGGCTAATAACGGAACGAAATTTTCAAACAGTTCGAGACTTCTTGCTGCCACGACTCCAACATGTAGTTAGTGGCACGGACCCGGGCGGGATTACCGAGATGCTCTCGTGGGCGGGGGGCGGCGGCTTTGAGGTCGCGCAAGTGTCCCCCAGATTCGGCACGGGATACAGCTCGGCCGGCTTTGGGGGTATCCGACGGAGTTTAAAGAAAACGGCAATCCGCGAGGATATATTAGCAGCCTAGCAGCGAGGCAGGAAGTACAAGACCCCATTGCGGGGCGCGTTTTGTGACAATCACACCTTCTCCTTAAGCCACTGCTCGCAAGATGATCGCACGCGTACGCCGTCCATCCGGCGTCAGCGCGCGAAGGCGAATAGCGGTTGCCCGAGGCCGGAGCCGAGGCCATACTTCGCGCCTCGATTGTCGTCGATCGCGAGCCCCGTGTCGAAGCGCCCTGTTCCTCCCCCCAGCCGCGGACCTCATCAAACCGATTTGCGCGAGCGCGCCACGCTCGCGCTGCGAATGCAGAATTTCGCCGAGGCGGAGCGGCTTGCAGCCGAAGCCTTGAGGACGAGCCGGAACGATATCGTCGCGACATGGGTTCTCGGCCGCGCCTTGCTCGCTCAGAACCGCGCAGCGGAGGCCATCCTGCCCTTGGACAAGGCGGCGCGCCGCACGAGCGATCCGGGCATTGAAACTCTGCTTGGCGCGGCCTTGGGCGAATCCGGACGTCGCACGGAAGCCGTCGAACAATTGCGCCGGACCGCGGCGCGTCGCCCACCTTTCCTGCCGGCGTTCCAGGAACTCGCCGGCCAGCTTGCCAAGGATCGGCGCCTCGATGAGGCCATCGCGGTGATCGGCACCGCTCTCGCGCTCGCGCCGGAAAGCATCGACCTACAACTGGATCTTGCGCGCCTGCATCTCGAGCGCAATACGCGCGGTGAGGCGCGCGCGATTCTCGTCAAGGCCAACGAGGCCGCGCCCGGGCGTCCCGATATCTCGACCCTACTTGCACGCGTGCTGCGCCAGGATGGTGATTATGCCACGGCCGCAGAAATGTACCGGCTCGCGCTGGCGCTGCGCCCTGACGATGCCATGGCACGAGCCAACCTCGCAGCCTGCCTGTTCGAGTTGGGTCAGCGCGAAGAGGGCGAGGCGAGCCTTCGTTCGGCGGTACGCGGCCGGCCCCGGATGCTGGCACAAGCCGCCTACACGCTCGTCCATTCATCGCGCGGCCGCTTCTTCTTCCGCCCGAGCGCGCTCAAGAAGTTTCTGCAAAATGACATCCCGTGATGCGGCTCACGCACGGAACTGCCGTCGATAAGTGCCAGGCTCCTGCGCGACCGACTTCGTTACCTCGAACACCCGCCGCATCTCCTCTGCAGTCAGTGGCGCGGTCTGAGCGACCCAGGTTTCCCGCTTCACCGCCATGCATTGCGCGATCGGTGTCCCCTTCTGCAGCACGCCGTTGAAATTCACGTCGTGCCAATGCACCGGGAAATGGATCCAGCTGTCACGATATCGATCGCAATCGACGAGGCCAGTCAGCGTCGTGAAGGGCAAATCAAACCGATTGATCGGATGCATGAACAGAACCGAATAGCCTTCCGGCGCTTCGATCAGCCATGGGTTACGAAACTTGATGAGAAGCCGGTCCGGCTCGAACAACGGCGATCCCGTGACCTGACTGGAGTCGTGAAATCCAACGGGAGAGCGCGGGAAATCAAGCTCACCACCGGCTGGCAGGTCATTGTCCCAGGAAATTTCCCCATTCTCAAACCTGACATCGCACATCAATGGGATCAGGAAGCCGCTCGTCATGGCGTCGACGACCGGAGGGCATCGCTTGACCGTATCCTCCTCGCGCTGATTGATCGCGTTGAAGGCCTGCGTCGGCATCGCCTTCAGCCAGGCAGGCAGGCCTAAACTCGCAGGGACCGGCGGCGGCAATTTGTCTTCAAGACCCGGCGGACAGCGGAACTTGAGGGTCATCGGCTCGTCGGGCACTTCTGATGCTCTCATTGTCGCCGGGCGAGCCCTAGGCCTGATCGCGAACAGACAATGCATCCGTTGCGATGCTTTTCGCGCGTGTGCTCAGCCAAGCCTACGAACAATTGGTCGGAGCGAGAGGATTTGAACCTCCGACCCCTAGTCTCCCAGACTAGTGCGCTAACCGGGCTGCGCCACGCTCCGAACGTCGTTCCATTAGCTAGGATCGCCGGTTTGCGCAAGGCGAGGTCACACCATTTTGCTGCCTCTGCCGAAAGGCACCGGAACTGGCCCAAAGCCGAGGGTGTCCGGCGTCAGGCGTCCTTGAGCGCCTGATCCAGCATTTCGCGGCAGGCGATAAGCTCGGCGAGCACCCGTCCGAGGCGCTCGCGGTCGATGGCGCTGGGGCCTGCGGGCGCGGCGGGGGTGCCGCCCTTGCGGAAGGTGGTGAGGATTTCCTCGTCGTCGGTCTCGGAGAAGCGGAAGTCGATGCCCTCCTCCTCCTCGCCCTGGTAATCGTCATCGTCGCTGTCGCGGGCGCCGCGGACACCTGTCTCTTCCTCGGGCTCCATCAGACTGGCGCCGACGGCGTCCTCGATGGCGCCGAACGAGACCGCGGCCGCGCTGTCGGCGAGGCCCTGCACCGATTTGACGCCGTGTTCTTTCAGGATCCGCTGCACCCCGCGGATGGTGTAGCCCTCCCCGTAGAGCAGACGGCGGATGCCCTTGAGCAGGTCGACGTCGTCGGGCCGGTAATAGCGGCGGCCGCCGCTGCGCTTCATCGGCTTGATCTGGGAGAAACGCGTCTCCCAGAACCGCAGCACGTGCTGCGGAATGTCGAGTTCCTGCGCTACTTCGCTGATGGTTCGGAACGCATCCGGCGCCTTGTCCAAATGCCAAATCCTTATCCGGAAGGCGGATTACGCCTCGGGTTGCGCCTTGCTGGCATCACCATTGGTGCGGTGCTGGGCGTTGATCCGCTGCTTCAGGATCGCCGACGGCTTGAACACCATGACCCGGCGCGGCGAGATCGGCACCTCGGTGCCGGTCTTGGGA
The DNA here is from genome assembly GCF_055811035.1 of Bradyrhizobium sp. MI1.10. Lineage (NCBI taxonomy): Bacteria > Pseudomonadati > Pseudomonadota > Alphaproteobacteria > Hyphomicrobiales > Nitrobacteraceae > Bradyrhizobium > Bradyrhizobium sp. MI1.10. The sequence continues at coordinate 86,528 of NZ_JBVVPN010000002.1, read as the reverse complement.
TTGCGACCGATGCGCTGACCCTTCTTGCGGACCATGAAGGAGCCGAACGAGGATAGCTTCACCGTCTCGCCTTTCTCAAGGCAATCGGTGATCTCCTTCAGCACGAGTTCCACGAAGGCGGACGATTCCGTGCGCGACAGGCCCACCTTCTGGTAGACGGCTTCGCACAGATCGACACGCGTTACGGTTTTACTTTGATCGGTCATCGCCCTGCCCCACATCACGGCGAACAATTGTTGTCTGAAATTATGAGCTTACGATACGGCGGTCAACAGCGCTCATCAATGCAAGCGCATCGATAATCCGCGCTGATTCGGGCAAAATTTTATCGACTGTGGCTTACCAGCGCACCAGCGCGGAGCCCCAGGTGAAGCCGCCGCCCATGGCTTCGAGCAGAACCAGGTCGCCACGCTTGATGCGGCCGTCCTTGCGCGCCACCGACAGCGCCAGCGGGATCGAGGCCGCCGAGGTGTTGCCGTGAAGGTCCACCGTCAGCACCACCTTCTCCGGCGCGATATGGAGCTTATGCGCGGACGCGTCGATGATTCGCTTGTTGGCCTGGTGCGGCACGAACCAGTCGATGCTGTCGGCATTGAGCCCGGTCGCCTTGAAGGCGTCGACGATCACGTCGGTGATCATGCCGACCGCGTGCTTGAAGACCTCGCGGCCCTCCATGCGCAGATGGCCGACAGTCTGGGTCGAGGACGGGCCGCCGTCGACGAACAGCTTCGCCTTGTGACGGCCGTCGGAGCGCAGATGCGTGGTCACGATCCCGCGGTCGGTCGCGGCATTGCCCGGCTGCTCCTGTGCCTCCAGCACCACGGCGCCGGCGCCGTCACCGAACAGCACGCAGGTGCCGCGATCGGTCCAGTCGAGGATGCGCGAGAAGGTTTCCGCCCCGATCACCAGCGCGCGCTTGAAGGCGCCCGTGCGCAGGAAATTATCGGCGGTGGCGAGCCCGAACACGAAGCCCGAGCACACCGCCTGAAGGTCGAAGGCCGCGCCGTGGTTGATGCCGAGCCCGTGCTGCACAGCGACCGCGCTCGCGGGGAAGGTGTTGTCAGGCGTCGAGGTCGCGAGCACGATCAGGTCGATCGACTGCGCGTCCACGCCGGCATCGGCGAGCGCAGCCTGCGCCGCCTTCAGCGCCAGATGCGAGGTGAACTCGCCCTCGGCCGCGATATGCCTCTCGCGAATGCCGGTGCGTTGCACGATCCACTCGTCGGACGTGTCAATGCGCGCCGCCAGTTGGGCGTTGGTCACCACCTGCTCCGGCAGATAGGAGCCGCAGCCCAGCACGACCGAACGAATTTGAGTCACGAAACATCCTCCGGCGCGGGCTGCACGAAATTGAGCGCACCACCTTCGCGGTTGAGCATCTGATTGATCTTGTTGAGGAGATCGAATTTGACCATCTCATAGCCAACATCAATCGCATAGGCAAAGCCTTCGGCAGCGATTCCGCCATGGCTCTTGACCACGATCCCATTCAATCCCAGCAACACGCCGCCGTTGGATTTGTTCGGATCCATCTTGTTGCGCAGGGCCTGGAAGGCGTTGCGCGCAAAGAGATAGCCGAGCTTTGACAGCCAGTTCCGCTTCATCTCGTCCCTGAGCAATTCCGCCATCTGCCGTGCGGTTCCCTCCGCAGCCTTCAGCGCGATGTTGCCGCTGTAGCCCTCGGTGACGATGACGTCCGCCACCCCCTTGCCGATGCCGTCACCCTCGACGAAGCCGAGATAGTCGAGCTCAGGCAGGTTCCTGGCGCGCAAGATTTCGCCGGCCTCGCGGATCTCCTCGTGCCCCTTGATCTCCTCCACCCCGATATTGAGCAGGCCGACCGTGGGTCGTTTCTTGTTGAACAACACGCTGGCCATCGCCGCGCCCATGATGGCGAGCGACACCAGATGGTGGGTATCGCCGCCGATGCTGGCGCCGAGGTCGAGGACCACGGAATCGCCGCGCCTGGTCGGCCACATGCCGGCGATGGCCGGACGGTCGACGCCGGGCAGCGTGCGCAGGTGGAAGCGCGACATCGCCATCAGCGCGCCGGTATTCCCGGCCGAGACCGCAACATCCGCCTCGCCCTTTTTCACCGCATCGATGGCAAGCCACATGGAGGAAGTCCGGCGGCCGCGCCGCAGCGCCTGGCTCGGCTTGTCCGACCCGCTGACCGCGACATCGGTGTGGATGATCTTCGACGCCGCCTTCAGCGCGGGGTGGCGCTCGAGCTCGGGCTCGATCTTGGCGCGGTCCCCGATCAGCAGGAATTCGATCTCGCGATGCCTATCAAGCGAGATGGCGGCGCCTGGAATGACCACGGCGGCGCCGGCGTCGCCCCCCATGGCGTCAAGCGCGATGCGAACCTTGCTTGGCATAAAAGTCCTGGAAACCTGGTCTGGTGCGGTCTTGAACGAGCGGGGCCGCAAATGGGTCCGCCACGAACATGGCGGTCGGTCAAGCGCCACGCTGCACCCCGACCGGGGCGCGACAATAGCGTTTTGTTATCCCGAAACAACCTCTTGCCCCCAGCCTTTTGGATTCGGGAGCATCGGGCCGCGGACGGACTAATTCACAAGAAACGCATCAAAATCAAACAGATAATTCGACCTTTCAAACCACCATCGCAAACACCTCGCGCCCCGTAGCAAAGCGGTCCTCTGGGGGAGACGGCACCTATTGGTCTTTCTTCTTGTCCTGGAGTGCCTTCAGGACCGCAAAGGGATGGTCCTCCGGATCGGGGGCGATGACCTCGGGCTCAAACACCACCCCCGGTTTCCGCGGATAGGGATCGACCGCCAGAAACAGGGCGTCGGTGGCGAGCCGGCCGAGGTCGATGATGCCATTGACGATCGCCTCCGGGGGGTCGGCGACCTGCTCCTGATCGTCCTGCCCCTCCTCCATCAGGTCGGCCAGGCGGCGGACCTCGGCCTCGGGGGCAAATATCAGGTCCACCTCCTCGTCGATCTCGCTCTCCATCGGGTCAAGCGTGACCACACAGGTCTGGCCGATCCGAGCACGAACGTGGCCCGTAACCTGGATCCGGTTGCCGCTTTTCGGCACGACATCGAAGTCGGCCTGGACCGAGACAACCTCGCGCAAGCCTGCCGTCTCGGCCATGGCCTGCCGCTCGGCGGCCGAGGCCTCGAGCTTGCGATGCAGGCCGGTATCCGGGATCTGGGCAACGATGACGGGCACCCGCCAGGGATCGGGCCCGGATGCTGGTATCGGTCGGGTCATGGCGTGACATCCTCAGGAAGCGCTGGAGGAAACTTGAAGGACGCACCCAGCAGTGCGGCCTCGCCGGTCCGGCCGAGCTCGGCCTCGGCAGCCCTGGCATAGGCCGCGAGCCGCTGCGCCTGGTCCATGCCGGCCCCATTCAAGATATTCTTGCAGATCGCCGATGCCAGCGCCTCGCCGCCGCTTTCCATGGCCTGATCGTAGGCCTGGACCCGGCCGTAAAATGCCTCGCCGAAGGCCCGCATCCGCTTCGGCACGGTCTGGTCGCCTATCCCCATCTCGCGCAGATTGTCGTCCATGTCCTCGCAGAAGCGGTCGAACAGCGCCTGCGACAGCTCGGTGGCGCCCTGAACCGTGCGCAGACGGCGCAGCAGCAGCCAGAGGTGCAGCAGCAACAGATCGAAACGCCCGTTAACGCTATCCGGCACGCCCAAGTCTCGGTAAAATATGGGTTCTCGCGCCTGCGTCACGATCATGCCATAGATGGCTTCAATGGTGCCCGGCGAGGCTAGGCGGGGTTTCCTGAAGTGATTGAACGGCCAAAGCATTGTGGTTTCCGCAAGCGGGCGCGCGCGTGTTGCATTCAGAGCCTCCGCCCGGTACTTCAGCGCCTCGCGCGACGCAAGGGGACGGAATCAGTTCCGCTATGACGATAACGAACCAGACCAGCCTGCGTGCAGACAAGCGGCGCGGCCTTCAAGCACGTTGGCGCGGCTTGCGCCTGTTCGCGGCCGCGGCCCTGGTGGGCGCTGCGCTTGCGGGCTGCACCGGCGAGCAGTTCCAGAAGGGTTACATCCTGCCGCCCAACGCGCTGGAGCAGATCCCGATCGGCGCGAGCCAGGATCAGGTGCTGATCGTGATGGGCACCCCCTCCACCGTCGCAACCCTCGACGGCGAGGTGTTCTATTACATCTCGCAGCGCTCCGAGCGCATGGTCGCCTTCATGAACCAGAAGGTGGTCGATCAGCGCGTCATCGCGGTCTATTTCGACAAGAACCGGCGCGTGCGCCGGCTTGCGAATTACGGCCTGCAGGACGGCAAGATCTTCGACTTCGTCAGCCGCACAACGCCGACGTCGGGCCAGGAGATGAGCTACCTTACGCCGATCTTCAAACTGCTCAGCTTTAACTGAGCCTTCAGCCTGCGGCCTCGTGCGGCTTGCCGTTGCGCGTCCGGTTCCATACGCTCCCCGCAAAACAAGACCCAGGGAGTGGATTCGTGCCCAATCAATTGCTGTCCCGCCGTCGTGTGCTCACCGGTGCTGCCGCCCTCTCGGCCGCAGCGATCCTGCCGCGATCGAGCCTGGCGGACTGGAAGCCCACCGAAAACGTCCGCCTCGTCGTGCCGGCGGCCGCCGGCGGCTCGACCGACGTGATGGGTCGGCTTCTGGCCGCGCATCTGCAGACCGCCTGGGGCCAATCGGCCGTGGTGGAAAACCGCTCCGGCGGCGGCGGGACGATCGGCACGGCCGAGGTGGTCCGCGCCAAGCCGGACGGCCACACCATCCTGATCGGCAATCCCGGCCCGAACGCGATCGCCTACAGCATCTTCAAGAACCTCACCTACAAGCCGGACCAGCTCCAGCCGGTCTCCAATATGATCCGGATCCCGAACATCGTCTCGGCGCATCCCAAGACCGGCATCAAGTCGATCGCCGAGCTGGTCGCCTATCTCAAGGCCAATCCGGACAAGCTCAGCTACGCCTCCTCCGGTGTCGGCCAGAGCCCTCATCTCACCGGCGCCTGGTTCCTGCAGCTCACCGGCCTGAAGATGACGCACATCCCGTTCCGCGGCGCCGGTCCCGCGCTCCAGGCGGCGCTCGCCGGCGACATCCAGATCCTGTTCGACAACCTCTATCCGAGCCTGCCGCAGGTGCAGAACGGCACCCTCACCGGCCTCTGCGTCACCACGACCGAGCGCAGCGACCTCGCGCCGAACCTGCCGACCATGCGCGAGAGCGCGCCGGAGCTTGCGGCTTTCGACGTCTCGTCGTGGTTCTCGGTGTTCCTGCCGAAAGGTGTGCAGCCTGCCGTTGTCGAAGCGCTCAACCTTCAAGTGAAGGCGATGCTCGAGCGCGACGACATCAAGAAGAACATCGTCGCCATGGGCGCCCGCGCCGACTACGGCACGCCCGACCAGTTTGCCGCCTTCGTGGACGCCGAGACGAAGAAGTTCGCCGGCATCATCCAGAAGGAAGGGCTGCAGATGGACGTGCAGTAGCCTTCGCATCCGCGGACACGGCCCAACATGCATCGCCGGCCCGTGTTTTCGGGTTGAGCGCGTGGCGACACATCGGTTGCTATGCAAGCTCGGCCGACGGCTGTCCCACCAAAGCAGCAATCGCCGAAATCGAGTCCAGGCGCGTCAAATCGAAGCCGATGTCGGAGAAGTTGATCCCGTGGTCGGTCTCAATGCTCATGATCAGCTCGACCGCGTCGAGCGAATCGAGGCGGCCGCTGGTGAACAGCAGATCGTCGTCACCTAGCGGCGCGCTGTCGCCCTTCATCAGCAGCCGCTGCACGATGTAGCGTCGCATCTGCGATCTGACTTCAGGGCCGGCTTTCGTGGTCATGTCGAGACTCCCAGGAGATAGAACAGGAATTCGGCGCGTTGCCCGAGCGAATGCTCGCGGTCGAGCGGCGCATCGAAGATGTGAATGAGACAAAAGAAGCTCGACACCCACAGGCAAGGCAGCAAGCGGCCACGCAGCCATCCTCGCGGCGCCTGTTGTGGGGCGCGGCGCATCTGCGAGAGCCCGACGCTGACGGCCAGGACAAACGTGTAGAACGCGTGGGATTGCTGACCGACCACGGCCCGCCAAAGGCCCATTTCGCCGACGAAATGAATATCGCGAATGAAGTGAAACAGCAGGTTGCCGACACAGGCCGCGGCAAAGGTGGCGAAGAACATGCGAAGCCGGCGATGGCCGCGGAGGCAGCGAACAAAGGTGGGGTAGAAGAAGTGATCGACGAGCAGTTCCTTGTAGTAGAAGTAGTAGCGGTTCCAGAATTCCGCGAGCGTCGTTGACTCCAGAGGCCGGTAGGTGTTGCGCAGCAGGCGAAAGCCGGCAAGCCGCGCCGTGGCGATGATGACGCCGCCGAACACGGTCATGCTCAGCAGGTCCTCGACGAAGAAGCTGACGAGGCTCGCCCATCCGACGAAACGCGACCAGGGATGGCCCGCGAGATATTGCGGCAGGTTGTCGTCGAACATTGGAAGCCGCAAACGCCCGTGGACGAGCTCGACGAGACAGATCCTGATGATGGCGAGCACAAGGATCCAGACCGCAAGCTTGAAGCCCTTGAGCTGCGTCACCGCAAGCTCTTCGGGTGTCTTGGCCTCGAAGCGGTCGAGATACGACAGCCCCTTCCCGAACGGCGTCAGCGACGATCCCCAGAAGGGGTGGGAAACGCTCAGATGCCGCCACACCGGAGATCGCTTCCTGCCCGCATCGGCCAGACCATAGGCAAGAAACCACAAATAGGGCTGGAACGTCATCAGAAATGACCACAGCAGAACGCGCGGCAGGCCGGCCATCATCGTGGCCTGTGTCAGCGCGACGAGTGCCAGGAACGCCAGCAACAGGCTGAGCGTCGGGCGGCGGAAGACCACCGTCCCTGCGCCCTGCATGATCAGCAACCCCGCGAACAGCGCAAACACGACGGCCACCATGACCGCTTCCAGCAGCGGCTGATGGATCCGGTCGCCAACGCCTTCGTCGATCGCCAGCCGTTCGAGAAGACCTCGGTCGATCAGGAAGCCGCTGCGATAGAGCAGCAGCAAGGTTGCGAGCAGGATCAGGACGCGCCGGTACCGGCCGGCATAGGCGCACACCAGCGCGAATCCCGCCGCTGAAAAATCGATACCTATCTGCCGAAACAAAACCACGAGCAGTCCGACCGCGCAGCAGAGCAGCACGCGGCCACCGATGTCCTGGACCCCCGCCACGAGCCTCGGGTTCCGATCGATCTTCGGGATCAACCGCCACGACGGCTTCCCATGAGGACCCGACGGCGCGTAGCCGTAGGACTGGCTTTCAACACTCATCGGACAACGCGCGCGATCACGACGAGCTGTTGCATCTATGAGGCCCTTGCAACAGCTTCGCCAAGCAGTGACACCACGGAGCGCCGGTCCGCCTTGCCATTGGCGTTGATGGGAATGTCTTCCATCCAGATGAATCGGCCCGGCACCATGTAGGCGGGAAGGTGCGCCGCGCAGTGCTGGCGCAGATCGCTTTCCGCCATTCTTGCACCCGAATACGCGGCCAGCAGCCGACTGGCACCACTGGCGTCGCGCTGCACCACGGCAAGCGCACGGGTTATTCCCCTGCACGCCATCAGCGCGTGGTCGATCTCCTCCAGCTCGACCCGATACCCCCGAAGCTTGACCTGATTATCCGCGCGACCGCGGAAGCGCAGGACGCCGGTTTCAACGTCGGCCTCCACGAGGTCGCCGCTCCGATAGAGGATCGACCGATAGCCGTCGATTAGAGGGTCCTGACAGAAACGGCGGGCCGTCTCTTGCGGGTTGTTGATGTAGCCGAGCCCTACCCCAGGGCCTCCCAGCCACAACTCGCCGGCGGTGCCCCCGGGCACCGGCTTCATCTCTTCGTCCAGAATCCGGTAGCTGAAATTGGGATTGAGCCGTCCCAGAGGAGCCAGCCCGTCCGTGGTCTCGAAAACGGATTCGACGATCTCGAAACCACTGCAAATACAGCTCGTCTCGGTCGGCCCGTAGCAATTGATCAGCTTCGCCTTGCCGGCAAACGCGTCGTGGAACCGACGAAGCCGGGCCAGCGGAAACCCCTCACCGCCGAACATGAACCGGCTGATGCTCGGCAGCCAATCCGGGCTCAGAAGGTGCATGGAGTCCAGGAACATGAAGAGGGTAGGCACGGCGAAGAAGAACGTGCACTGATGCTTGGTGATCTCCGACACCAGCTCTGCGGGGGGCCGCCCCTTCAGCGCGTCCAGCGCGACAACCGCCGCTCCGTTCAGCAAGCCGGCATAGATGTCGAAGACCGAATTGTCGAAATAGATCGGGTTGACATTCGTCAGCCGGTCACCGGGTCCAATTCCAAGATCGTTCTTCGCCCAGGCGACCAGGTGAAGCACCCCTTGATGGGGGATGACCGCGCCCTTCGGTTCGCCCGTCGATCCCGAGGTGAACATGACATAGGCCGGATCGGCCCCGGTGATCAAGGACGTCAGCGACAGATTGTCGTCTTCAAGCTGCGACAGGGCATGATGCAAGGCAGCCCGGGCACTTGCATCGCCGATCAATGTCCGCGGTCCAGCACCCTCGCGCACGCTGACGATCAGCGCGGGCCGGCATCGCTCCAGCATCAGCCGGGCACGTTCCTCCGGGGCCGCGGGATCGAGGAACGCATAGGGTGCTCCGATCTTGATGCAGGCGATCGCGAGCGCATAGGCCTCGGCGATTTTCGGCAATTCAAGGCACACCACGGCGCCCTTGTTGACGCCCCGCGATGTCAACCAGCGCGCCGACCGGTTTGCCAACTGGTTGAGCTCCGAAAAGGCAAAGCTATCGCCTTCGCAGTACAGGGCGACGGCGTCCGGCGAGGACGCAACGACCTCTTCGAAATGCAGCGCCAGATTATGGGCGGTCATACCGACGCCTCGATCATTTCATTGTCGCCGGGATCGCCCGGCGCGTTCGACGAGGCCTGCACGATCTCGGCAAAATCTCGCTGGTTGAGCGCGATCACGGCCGCGGGCAATTTCGCCTCCGGAAACTGGGCCTGCAACACGCCCCCGAACTCCATGCCGAGATGCTGAAGGAACGCGGCGGCCATCGGATCGGTCGCCAGCGGCCTGCCCTCACTTGCTCCCTGGTTCATATCGGGCACGAGGCTGCTGTTCTCGCTGCCAGCTGAAGCAGCTTCGCGATCGACACGCAGCACCACGTCATAGCGATAGCGGGTCAGCTCGTAGCTTGATCCGCGCTTGAGCAGGATTTCCGTACCCGATATCCGCGGGATGGATCGGGAAATGCCCTGAAAATAGTGGGGATGGATCACCAACTCGCGCTCCTGGGCGATCGACAGGAAGATCTTTCGCGCGAGTGCGGCATCGGTGGCACTCGAAACTTTCGCGGATTGAACTTCGCGATGGAACACCGGCAGGAGCTCGAGGTTACGAACGTCGCCGACGAAGATGTGCCCCCCAGGAGCCACCAGGCCCGCGGCTTGCTCCAAGACTGCGTGCAGGTATTCGATGCCGGGAAAGTATTGCACGACCGAGTTGAGCACCACTGCATCGAACGAATTCAGCGACAAGCCGCTCAAATCGGTGGCTTCCCGCTCGAGAAATTCGACATGCCGAAGCTCGGGCTTCGACTGTGCGAACGCACGCAGCCGCTGAACCGCTACCGGCGAGAGGTCGGTGCCGCAATATACGTCACAGCCGGGCGCGAGCTTTTCGACGAGCAAGCCGACGCCGCATCCGATCTCCAATACCCGCCTTGCACCAAGAGCACGAATTTGCAGGACCGTATGATCCAGCCAATCGACCATGTCGGGTTCGGGAATGGGCCTGTTGGTGAAGTTGCTGGTCCAACCGACGAATGACGGCACAACACCATCGGCATCATGGCGATACGCTTGATCGAAAGCGCGACGCCATTGCGCAACTCTGCGATCTGTCTCGGCCTGAAGACGCTTCGCCTTGCCGGCGCTCAGATGATCGGGGTCAATTGCGATGAAAGCGACCTCGGACTGGCCGCCGTGGCCAGGCTCGGCGCTGAAGAAAGCATCCGCCACGCCCGGATGCGCCATCAATGCCCGTTCAATCTCGTTCACAGGCCGTGCAGGCAATGGAAACCTCCCTCGTGCGGGCGGCAAGCAGCGAACCCCTGAACATACCGAGAGCGCGCCTCGCGCGGAGCATCTCCACGCGTGCTGCGGAACTCGCTAAAATGCCGCCGACAATCTCGCGTATTTCTAGAGCTCGGCCGGTTAAGCAACCTTAAATGTGGCGCACGCGTAGGATGCACATTTTCGGGCGGCTTACGCTCTCGGCATCGATGGATGGCTCTGATGACCGGATTGTTGCAGTTCCACGTCTCGTTGGCCCTTCAGATGATGCGGCGGCCCCGGCACGCACGCAAAGAAAGACCCCGCAGGCCTGCGCCGCGGGGTCTTTGTTCAGCAATGTGTACCTCAGTGCGCCAGGATCGCCAGCAGCAGCAAGGCAACGATGTTCGTGATCTTGATCATCGGGTTCACCGCCGGGCCGGCCGTGTCCTTGTAGGGATCGCCGACGGTGTCGCCGGTCACGGCCGCCTTGTGGGCGTCACTGCCCTTGCCGCCGAAATGACCGTCCTCGATGTACTTCTTGGCGTTGTCCCAGGCGCCGCCGCCCGAGGTCATGGAGATCGCGACGAACAGGCCCGTCACGATCACGCCGAGCAGCATCGCGCCCACGGCCGAGAACGCCGCCGACTTGCCGGCCGCCCCGCCCCCCGCGATCGCATAGATCACGAAGTAGACGAAGATCGGTGACAGCACCGGAAGCAGCGAGGGGATGATCATTTCCTTGATCGCCGCCTTGGTCAAAAGGTCGACCGCCTTGCCGTAATCCGGCTTGTCGGTGCCTTGCATAATGCCCGGCTTCTCGCGGAATTGTCGGCGGACCTCCTCGACGATCGCGCTCGCCGCGCGGCCCACGGCGGTCATGCCCATCGCGCCGAACAGATACGGCAAGAGCCCGCCGAACAACAGGCCCACCACGACGTAGGGGTTGTTGAGCGAGAAGTCCGGTTTGACGCCGGCGAAGTAGGCGTGGTGCGCGGAGTCCGCAATGAAGAACTTGAGATCCTCGTTGTAGGCCGCGAACAGCACCAGGGCGCCGAGACCGGCGGAGCCGATCGCGTAGCCCTTGGTCACCGCCTTGGTGGTGTTGCCGACCGCGTCGAGCGCGTCGGTCGATTTGCGAACCTCCTTCGGCAGGCCTGCCATCTCGGCAATGCCGCCGGCGTTGTCGGTGACCGGACCGAACGCGTCGAGCGCGACGACCATGCCGGCGAGCGCCAGCATCGTGGCGGTCGCGATCGCGATGCCGAACAGGCCGGCGAGGCTGTGGGTGACCAGGATGCCGGCGATGATCACGAGCGCGGGTAGCGCGGTCGATTCCATCGAGATGGCGAGGCCCTGGATCACGTTGGTGCCGTGGCCGGTCACGGAGGCCTGGGCGATCGACTTCACCGGACGATAGTCGGTGCCGGTGTAGTATTCGGTGATCCAGATGATCAGCGCGGTCACGGCGAGGCCGACCACGCCGCACTCGAACAGCGCCATGCCGGTATAGTCGACGCCGGCGAGCTTGCCGAAGCCGATCAGGTAATAGATCACGCCGGCAATGCCGACCAGCGACAGGACGCCGGTTGCGATCAGGCCCTTGTAAAGCGCGCCCATGATCGACTGGCTCGGCCCGAGCTTCACGAAGAAGGTGCCGATGATCGAGGTGATGATGCAGATGCCGCCGATGGCGAGCGGCAGCGTCATCATGTCGGCGAGGATCGGCGTCTTGGCGAAGAAGATCGCCGCCAGGACCATGGTGGCGACCGCGGTCACCGCATAGGTTTCGAACAGGTCGGCGGCCATGCCGGCGCAGTCGCCGACATTGTCGCCGACGTTGTCGGCGATGGTGGCCGGGTTGCGCGGATCGTCCTCGGGAATGCCGGCCTCGACCTTTCCGACGAGGTCGCCGCCGACGTCCGCACCCTTGGTGAAGATGCCGCCGCCGAGACGGGCGAAGATCGAGATCAGCGAGGCGCCGAAGCCGAGCGCCACCATGGCGTCGATGACGACGCGGCTGTCAGGCGCAAGCTTCAGCGAATGGACCAGGAAGCCGAAATAGAGGGTCACGCCGAGCAGCGCGAGACCCGCCACCAGCATGCCGGTGATGGCGCCCGCCTTGAAGGCAAGCTCGAGACCACCCGCGAGCGACGTCGTCGCCGCCTGGGCGGTGCGCACATTGGCGCGGACCGAGACGTTCATGCCGATGAACCCGGCCGCCCCCGACAGGATCGCGCCGATGGCAAAACCGATCGCGACATAGAGCCCCAGGAAATAGGCAAGCAGCACGAAGATGACGATGCCGACCATTCCGATCGTGGTGTATTGACGCCGCAGGTAGGCCTGTGCGCCTTCGCGCACCGCTGCCGCGATTTCCTGCATGCGCGGAGACCCCGCATCCGCGCTCAACACCGAAGACGTCGCCCAGATCGCGTAGACGACGGAAAGCACTCCGCAGAGCACAATCAACCATAATGCTGTCATGTGATTTTTTGCCTCAGATCCTTGATGAACGTACCCCCAGCGCCTTTTGTTTTCCGTCGTGCGGTGCGGCGCCTTGATTTGAAAAAGGCCGCCCCTTGCCCGAAGGCGCGGCCTTAGTCGGTCACGACCTTGCCAAAATCAAATTGAGGGTGCAACGCCAGATAAGTCCGAAAAGCCGATCTCGGCAGGTATTTAGCCGGTCTTGGCAGCCCGGACGCCGGTTTGGAGCATTTCCTAGAAGTGGCTGTAGGACAGTCGCTTCAAGACCAGCTCCTGGCCCTGCCCGTCCAGGAAGCGCGGCCGCTCATGGCCCGCGACGATCGTGCCGATCGCCGTGACGGCAAGGCCTGCCGCCCGCCCCAAGGCAATCAGTGCGTCACCTTGCGCCGGCGGAACGGTGCACAGCACCTCGTAATCGTCACCCCCGGCCAGCAGCGTCTCGACGCCAACGACCTTGCCCGCGATCAGGGCGGCGGCTGCTGCCGAGAGCGGCACGCTGGTCACGTCGATCGTGGCCGAGACGCCTGACGCCGCACAGAGCTTGGTCAGATCTCCGGCCAGCCCGTCGGAGACATCCATCGCAGCCGTCGCATGCTCACGCACGCCTTGCGCGAGAGCATTGCGGGGCTGCGGCACGCGATAGCGCGAGATCAGAGTCTCGCGCGCGTGCGAATCGGAGGCCAGCGCATTCGCCACCGCGCCGCCCTTGAGCACATCGAGGCCAAGCGCGGCGTCGCCGATCGTTCCCGTCACCAGAATACGGTCGCCCGGTTGGGCGCCGGTGCGGCCGACCATCCGCCCCTGCGGCACGCGGCCAAAGGCGGTGATCGAGATCATCTGCGGCCCCGGCGTCGACACCGTGTCGCCGCCGAGCAGCGGACAGGCGAAGGCTTTCGCATCCTCGCCGAGCGCGTCCACGAACGGCCTGAGCCAGGCGTCTTCCTTGCTGCGCAGCGCCAGTGTCAGCACGAAGCCGGCCGGCGCGGCCCCCTTGGCAGCGAGATCGGACAGGTTCACCCGCAGCGCCTTGCGCGCGATGGTATCGGGCGGATCGGTGGCAAGATAATGCACGCCCTCCACCACCGCGTCGGTGGTGACGACGATATCGCTGCCGAGCGCCTGCAGGATGGCGGCATCGTCCACCAGCCCCAACGCGCCGGGATCAGTCGCCAGCGGCTTGAAATAGCGCGCGATGAGGGAGTCTTCGGCGGAGGGATTGTGCGGGCTGGTCATTAGCGTCCGCCACATACATCGCTGTCATCGCCCGGCTTGACCGGGCGATCCAGTACGCCGAGCCGCCTCTGCTCAAGCACCACCGCCGCGGCGTACTGGAGCACCCGCCTTCGCGGGTGATGACAGCGGAATATGGGGCAGCCACATCGCATCAAATCACCGCCCTGCGCCTCAATCTACCCCCGCCCGAACTCGTCACCGCGAAACTGGCGGCCGATCTGGTCGAGCACCGCGTTGACCATGCCGGTCTCCTCGCGGTCGACGAAGGCATTGGCGACGTCGACATATTCGGAGACGACGACGCGGCCCGGCACGTCCTTGCGGTGTTCCAATTCGTAGGCCCCTGCCCGCAGCACCGCGCGCAGGATCGCTTCGATGCGCTTCAACGGCCAGCCCTTCGACAGCGCCTCGTCGATCAGCGGATCGAGCTTCTTCTGGTCGCGCACGACGCCGGAGACGACGTCGCGGAAGAACGCCGCTTCCGCAGGGAGATATGTGTCGCCCTCGACCTCGTTGCCGAGCCAGTGGCTCTCGAACTCCGCAAAAATGTCGTTGATGCCGGCACCGCCGATATCCATCTGGTACAGCGCCTGGACGGCTGCGAGCCGCGCCGCACCGCGCCGATTCGCCTTCTTCTCCGTGCCAACCGGCGGCTTCTTGTTGTTATCGGCCATGATCAAGCCCGCGCCAGCCGGCGCTTTATGCGCAGCATCGCAATCGCGGCCCGCGCGGCGTCGCCGCCCTTGTTCAGCTCGCTGGCGCGCGCCCGCGCCCAGGCCTGCGCCTCGGTGTTGACGGTGAGGATGCCGTTGCCGAGCGGCAGCTTGCGCGCCACCGCCAGGTCCATCAGCGCGCGCGAGGATTCCTGCGAGACGATCTCGAAATGGATGGTGTCGCCACGGATCACGCAGCCGAGCGCGATCGCGGCGTCATACGGCTTGCCATTGGCGGCCGCGGAATCGATCGCGATGGCGATCGCCGCAGGAATCTCCAGTGCGCCGGGAACCGTGATGACGTCGTGGGTCAGACCGGCCGCCTTCAGCTCGGCCACCGCGCCTTCCAGCATCGCGTCCTGGAGATCGTCGTAGAACCGCGCCTCGACAATCAGCGCGCGCGCGCCGGAGATGTCGGTCTGGTCCTTCAGGGGTGCGCGCCGCGCGTCTGCCATTGCTCAATCCGTCTATTTTGGGTCGGCCGTTTTGTAGTCGCCGCAAGCCGGCAAGCCAAGTTTTAAACTGTCATTCCGGCGCGATGCGAAGCATCGAACCCGGAATCTCGAGATTCCGGGTCTGGTCCTGCGGACCATCCCGGAATGACGGCTACGCAGTCATTTCCGTCAGCCGCGCCGCATAGCGGGCCATCAGATCGACCTCGATATTGACCGCATTCCCCGCCTTCCAGCCGCCGATCGTCGTGACCGTCAGGGTGTGCGGGATGATCAGCACCGAAAAGCTCACGTCCTTCACCGTATTTACCGTCAGCGAGACGCCGTCGAGCGTGATCGAGCCCTTGGTCGCGATGAACCGCGCCAGCTCCCGCGTCGTGGAGAGCTCGAACCGCGCCATGTCGGGCAGGTCCTCGCGGCTCACGAGGGTCGCGATGCCATCGGCGTGGCCGGCGACAATATGCCCGCCAAGCTCGTCGCCGATCTTGAGCGCACGCTCGAGATTAAGCCTGGTGCCGACCCTCCAGTGCTTGGCGGTCGTCAGCGCCAGCGTCTCGGCCGCGGCATCGACGTCGAACCAGGTTCTTTGAGCAGAGTCTTTGCCGCCTTCGACGCCGGACGCAACCACCGTCAGGCAGACGCCGTTGCAGGCGATCGAGGCGCCGTCCGCAATGGTGGTCTGGTCGTAGCGACAGGCGATGCGCAGCCGGTGCAACTGGCCCTGCGCCGTCGGCGTAAAGCCGACGATCTCGCCGATATCGGTGACAATGCCGGTGAACATTACGCGCGCTCGTAGATGGTGAGAGTATCCTTGTCGAAGGTCTCGCTAGCATGAACCTTGTAGGCTTGCGACTGCGTGATTTTCGACAGGGGCAATGCAGCGAGCGCATCCACCCCGTCGACGCCCACCGCCTCCGCACCGCGGAACAGCCAGATCTCGTCAACGAGGTCGGCGGCGATAAAGGACGCCGCGACGCGGCTGCCGCCCTCGACCATCAGCCGCGTGATGCCCATCCCGGCCAATGCATGCAGCACCGCCGCAAGATCGAGTCCCGAGGCGTTGCCGGGCGGCACGCGGATCACCTGGGCGCCGGCAGCACCGAGCCGCGTGGCGGCCGCGGCCTCCGCCAGTTCAGAACCCACCACCCACAGCGGAATCTCGCGCGCGGAGCCCACGAGCTTGCTTGCGCCGGGAATGCGCAGGCTCTGATCGAGCACCACGCGCACCGGTGAGCGCGCTGCCATGCCCGGCAGGCGGCAGTCGAGTAGCGGATCGTCCGCCAGCACCGTGCCGATGCCGACCAGGATGGCGTCGCTCGAGGCGCGCAGGAGATGCACCCGGTTGCGCGCCGCCTCGCCGGTGATCGCGACCGGCTTGCCGCCGGCCGCGCCGATCTTGCCGTCGGGCGAGACCGCGAGCTTCAGGATCACATGCGGGCGGTGATCCCTGACGCGACGGAAATGCCCGGCATGATCGAGGGCGGCTTCGCGCGCGCACAGACCCACATCCACCGTGATGCCGGCCGCGCGTAACCGAGCATGGCCCTGACCGGCGACCTCCGGATTGGGATCCTCGATCGCGGCCACCACCCGCTTGATGCCGGCGGCGATCACTGCGTCGGCGCACGGTGGCGACTTGCCGAAATGCGAGCACGGCTCCAGCGTGACGTAGAGCGTGGCGCCGCGCGCGCCCTCGCCCGCGCGCCGCAGCGCTTCAGGCTCGCCATGCGGTCGTCCCCCTGGTTGGGTCCAGCCGCGGCCGACAATCACGCCGTCCTTGACGATGACGGCGCCGACGGCGGGATTGGGCCAGGTACGTCCCTGCCCGCGCCTGCCGAGCGCCAGCGCAAGCTCCATGAAGCGCCGGTCGGCATCCCTGGACTCGCGCGCCTTCTGCGCGAATTGATCCTCCAGGATGCGGAAGATCATTTGCGGATCGCGGCGAGCCGCGCTTCCTCCTCACCGGAGAGCTCACCGAGCACGTCGGCGAAATCCTTGGCTTCGCGGAAATTGCGGTAGACCGAGGCGAAGCGGACATAGGCGACGTCGTCGAGCGTGCGCAGATGCTCCATCACGGTCTCGCCGATCACTTCGGAGGAGATTTCGGCTTCGCCCCCGGTCTCGAGCTCGCGCACGATGGTGGAGACCATCTTCTCCACCCTTTCCGGCTCGACCTGCCGCTTGCGCAAGCTGATCGACACCGAGCGCATCAGCTTGTCGCGGTCGAACGGAACGCGGCGGCCGTTGCGCTTGATCACCGTGAGCTCGCGCAGCTGCACGCGCTCGAAGGTGGTGAAGCGGAAATTGCAGGCGACGCACACGCGCCGCCTGCGGATCACGGAAGAGTCCTCGGTCGGACGCGAGTCCTTCACCTGCGTATCGAGACTGTTGCAGTTCGGGCAGCGCATCCGTTGACCTTGACCGGTTTTCTTGAGCCTTACTGATAGATCGGGAAACGGTCGGTGAGCGCCTTGACCCGTTCCTTGATCGCGGCTTCCACCAGCGGCGCCTTGCCGTCGGAAGATTGCGCGATCGCGTTGAGGACTTCAGCGATCATGCTGGCGACCTGCTGGAATTCAGCGACGCCGAAACCGCGGGTGGTCGCCGCTGGCGTCCCCAGACGAATACCGGAGGTGACAAACGGCGACTCGGGGTCGAAAGGAATGCCGTTCTTGTTGCAGGTGATGGCGGCGCGAACCAGCGCCTTCTCCGAGGCGTTGCCCTTCAGGCCCTTCGGCCTGAGGTCGACGAGCATCAGATGGTTATCGGTGCCGCCTGAGACAATGTCGAACCCGTGGCTCTTCATCGCTTCGGCCAGCGCCTTGGCGTTCTCGACGACGTTCTTGGCATAGACCTTGAAGTCCGGCCGCAGCGCCTCGGCAAAGGCGACTGCCTTCGCCGCGATCACATGCATCAGGGGGCCGCCCTGCAGGCCCGGGAAGATCGCCGAGTTGAATTTCTTGGTCAGCGCCTCGTCATTCCACAGCATCAGGCCGCCGCGCGGACCGCGCAGCGATTTGTGGGTCGTGGTGGTGGTGATGTGCGCGTGAGGCACCGGCGAGGCATGCACGCCGCCGGCGACGAGACCAGCGAAGTGCGCCATGTCGACCAGCAGGTACGCGCCGACGCTGTCCGCGATCTCGCGGAAGCGCTTGAAGTCCCAGGCGCGCGAATAAGCCGAGCCGCCGGCCACGATCAGCTTCGGCTTGACCTCCTCCGCCTGCTTGGCGACCGCGTCCATGTCGATGATCTGGTCCTCGCGGCGCACGGTGTAGTGCGCGGCCTTGAACCACTTGCCACTCATGTTGACGGGGGAGCCGTGGGTGAGATGGCCGCCGGCCGCAAGATCGAGGCCCATGAAGGTGTCGCCGGGCTGGAGCAGCGCCAGAAACACCGCCTGGTTCATCTGGCTGCCGGAGTTCGGCTGCACGTTGGCAAAGTTGGCGCCGAACAGCTTCTTGGCGCGATCGATCGCAAGGTTCTCGGCGACGTCGACCCACTCACAACCGCCGTAGTAACGCGCGCCCGGATAGCCTTCCGCATATTTGTTGGTCATCACCGAACCCTGCGCTTCCAGCACGGCACGGCTGACGATGTTCTCGGAGGCGATCAGCTCGACCTCGTGACGCTGGCGGCCGAGCTCGCCCTTGATGGCGGCTGCGATTTCCGGGTCAGCCTGCTCGAGCGAGGCGGTGAAAAACGAATCGGGCGCGGAGGCGGTTTTGGCGAAGGTCATCTTGCGAATATCTCCACCGCCGCAGCCTTTTGGCGGGCTACGGGCGGGTCTGGTGTGGCGATCGGAAGCGGCGTGCGCGATCTACCACATTGCCCGCAACAGGCCAAGGGTTTGCGGGTCGGGCCTGTGATTTGTGCAAGATATGGTGGGATTGGAAATTTGGACGACCGGCCGGCATCCGGTCGTCCAATGCTCCCGAAAGGTCCGGGAAGGCCCGCTTTGGGCTCGAAACGCCGCGCGGTGCGACCGGCTTGACCGTCCGGCCGGCCTCTAAAGCCCGGTATACCCCGCCTTCACGGGGTCCACGCTGCCGTCGAGCTGCCGCAGATAGGTCAGGCCGCAAACCGTCAACCTGTGGGTGTCCTTCTCGCCGGCTTCCATCAACGTGTTGAGGTAGTTCGTCACCTTTTCCCGCGCCTCCGCGCTCGCCGCAGACGTGCGGTTGGCGAGCAGGTCATAGGTATGCATGATCCGGTCGATGGCAGCTTCCATGGCACCCTCTGGTTCTTGCCGCGTTTGGGAGTTGAGATCAGGCAACCGCTTTGGCCTCGGACTGCGCCTCGAACCTCACGATGGCCTTGTTGGCCAACCTGATCTTGTTGAATTCGCCGAGCTGGAGCAGCTTGATGACGATCTCGAGCAGGCGTTGGTCGGTGACGAGGGTGTCCCGGATCGCGCCGGAGCGGCGAAGATAGTTCGCGGCGATCGCGTAGGCCTCGCTCACGAGTTCCACGTTCATCACCCCAACGCCACGCTCGACCAGCATCGTCAGCCTCCGATCCGGAGGAGATAAGCATCGAACCGGGAACTCGTTCCCTGGTGTCGGGGAATTTTTTCGCAACCGCGAAATAAAAACGCACCGGTCCGGACACGGCCGGGCCGGCGCGCTTGGGGAAGCTCAGGCACGTTCGGGAGGCTTGCCGGTCTTGTTGTGGGCCGGCTTGGCCAAATCCCGTCGAAAGAGCTCAGAGACGATACAGGATCTGGTCGGTCCAGAACCGCTCGAGGCGGTGCAGCGACTTGTTCAGGGTCGAGAACTCCTCGCCCGAGATGCCGCCGACCTGCTCGACCGTCTTGACGTGCTTCTGGTAGAGCGAGTCGACGATGCGGCGGACTTCCTGGCCCTGCGGCGTCAGGCGGATGCGCACCGAGCGGCGATCAACGCGCGAGCGCTGATGGTCAAGGAAGCCGAGCTCGACGAGCTTCTTCAGATTGTAGGAGACGTTGGAGCCGAGGTAATAACCGCGCGTGCGCAGTTCGCCCGCGGTCAGCTCCTTGTCGCCGATGTTGTAGAGCAGCAGCGCCTGAACCGAGTTGATGTCCGCACGACCGCGGCGATCGAACTCGTCCTTGATGACGTCGAGCAGCCGGCGATGCAGCCGCTCCACCAGAGTCAAAGCTTCCAGATAGAGCGTCTGCACCGAACCCTGCTGGCCGGAGACGCGCTCTGCGGTATCTGCCGCAGTTGCGACGGCTTTCATCATGACACTTCCCCTGTTGTCGTTTTTATCGACACTCATTCGACGAAACTTGTGTCCCGTCTGATAGGTGCAACTTAAGGGGCTCGTTTGAAGATCGGCTTAAATAAGAGAATAAAGAGATCATGAATTTAAGACAGTGAATTGCGGATTAAGCCTGTGCCACAAGCACTTTTCGCAATAGTCTGTTGACTCTCGCAAGGTCCTGTTCACCCTCCGTCCGCCCCGATTGTCGCATTCCAGAACAGCCCCGCCCCGTTTCGAAACGGCCGCGTAAGAGCTGTGGCGGAACATGCTGGTTAGCGAAAACTTACGTCGAATTTTACGCAACCAACCGTCAACCAAGCGCGACATTCTCGTGTCCCGGACCAGCACAGCGAAGCGGCGCGCAGAGCCGGGGCACGAGAGTTTGCTATGGCGGCCGTTCGCGTGCGGCCATCCAGGCCAGTGCGAGATAGGCAGCCAGCATGAAGGTTTCGACCCCGACCACGACCAGGCTGCCGCCGTAGATGCCCGGGAACATCAGCTCGATCACCGCCATCGACACCACGGTCGTGAGCCACACCACCGCGCCCCAGGGTGTGGCGAGCCAGAGGCCAACCGCTGCAACGAGTTCGATCACAGCGAAGTAGATGGTCGAGGCCTGCCACGCCATCGACTGGTTCTCGAAGGCCTCGTCCTCGCCGCCGACGAAGCCCGTCACCTGCGCCCAATGATAGAGGCCCTTGAGGATCGAGAGCAGCGCCATCACCCGCAGGAACAGCACGAGCCGGCGCGTCCAGACATTGTCGTCGGATTCAGCCCGCTCCGACGAGATCGCCGCCACCGACATTGCGCTGTCTCTGGCATTGTCTCGAACGGCGTCCCTGGCACTGTCGCGGGCCGCATCGCGGGTGGAGATCTCGGACATGCCCCCTTCTGGCTGCTTTGCCCCGCAAAATCAATCGGCTGTGCCCAATCCGTTCTTTGCCTTGCGGCAGGTCAAGCCGCGGTGACGGGAACCATGCGAGCTGGTATAAGAATAATTCCAGCCGGAGGAAGAGTGATGGCGATCAAATACGGACGTCCGATCGAATTGCGCGAGGTCTCGCGCCGGGATGGCACTGGGGCCTCCCCTGCCCTCGATCTGACCGTCCGCCCGCGCCGCAACCGCAAGGCCGAATGGGCCCGGCGCATGGTGCGCGAGAACGTGCTCACGACCGACGATCTGATCTGGCCGCTGTTCCTGATCGACGGCAACAACAAGCGCGAGCAGATCGCCTCGATGCCGGGCGTCGAGCGTCTCAGCGTCGACCAGGCCGTGCGCGACGCCGAGCGCGCGATGAAGCTCACCATCCCCTGCCTCGCGCTGTTTCCCTATACCGAGCCGTCTCTGCGCGACGAGGAGGGCTCGGAAGCCACCAACCCGAACAATCTGGTCTGCCAGGCGGTCCGCGCGATCAAGAAGGAGTTTCCGGAGATCGGCATTCTCTGCGACGTCGCGCTCGATCCCTTCACCAGCCACGGCCATGACGGCCTGATCTCCGACGGCAAGATCCTGAACGACGAGACGGTCGCCGTGCTGGTGCGTCAGGCCCTGGTGCAGGCCGAAGCCGGCTGCGACATCATCGCGCCCTCCGACATGATGGACGGCCGCGTCGCCGCGATCCGCGAGGGCCTGGATCGCACCGGTCTGCTTGACGTGCAGATCATGGCCTATGCCGCAAAGTACGCCTCCGCCTTCTACGGCCCGTTCCGCGATGCCATCGGCTCGGCCAAGACGCTCACCGGCGACAAGCGCACCTACCAGATGGACAGCGCCAACACCGACGAGGCGTTGCGCGAGGTCGAGCTCGACATCGCCGAGGGCGCCGACATGGTGATGGTCAAGCCCGGCATGCCCTATCTCGACGTCGTCCGCCGCGTGAAGGACACGTTCGCGATGCCGACCTTCGCCTACCAAGTGTCCGGCGAATACGCGATGATCGCGGCCGCCGCCAACAACGGCTGGCTCGACGGCGACCGCGCCATGATGGAGAGCCTGCTCGCCTTCAAGCGCGCCGGCGCCGACGGCGTGCTGAGTTATTTCGCACCGAAGGCGGCGGAGAAGCTGCGGGCACAGGGGTAAGCCCCAATGTCGTCCCGGCGGAGGCCGGGCGCCCCTGTCTCTTATCGTCGTCCTGGCGAAAGCCAAGACCCATACCGCGTGATCTATCAAGAGCACGCGGTATCGACACCGGCGAACGTACCAACCTCCAGCCTTCGCCAAACTTCTCCCTGGGGTAATGGGTCCTGGCTTTCGCCAGGACGACACTGAGGGGTGTGGCGCCAGCTCCCGCTCTCCCGGCTACCGCCGCCCCCGAATCGCCGGAATATTTCGGCTTGTTAATGTCGGCACCCTTGGCGCGCGGACGACCTGTTCCCATGTCCTTCCACGGGAGTCCTGCCACGGGAGTTTCCCTCGGGAGAACGGTCATGTCGTATTCGGACTCGGGCAATGCCTGGCGCAATGACGGCGGGGCGCAGCCGCATGCCTATGATCCCTATCTGCACCCAGAACTGTTCCGCGGCGTTGCGACGCGGCGGGTGTTCGCCTTCCTGATCGACATGGTCGTGATCTCGGTGCCGGTGATCCTCGGCTACCTCTTCATCGCGGTGTTCGGCGTGGTTACGCTCGGCATCGGCTGGGCGCTGTTCTGGCTGGCTTGGCCTGCCTCCGTGATCTGGGCCATCGTCTATTACGGCGCCTGCATCGGCGGTCCGTCGTCCGCGACCATCGGCATGCGCGTGATGGATCT
Source organism: Bradyrhizobium sp. MI1.10 (assembly GCF_055811035.1). Taxonomy (NCBI): domain Bacteria; kingdom Pseudomonadati; phylum Pseudomonadota; class Alphaproteobacteria; order Hyphomicrobiales; family Nitrobacteraceae; genus Bradyrhizobium; species Bradyrhizobium sp. MI1.10. The sequence goes on along the minus strand of NZ_JBVVPN010000002.1, from coordinate 63,595 downwards.
GGAGCTCCGCACCTGGTACGGCGCGCCCGGCTATTTCGTGCTCGGCGCCACCCACGCCGTGCTGTTCTGGGTGACCGTTTCGTTCCTGTCGCCCTTCGTGGTGCTGGTCGGGCTGTTCAACGGCCGCAGGCGCTTGCTGCAGGATTTCGTGCTGGGAACGGTCGTGATCAACAATTCCGTTCGTGCGCCGGTGCCTCAGGGCGCCAGAACCTACTGATCAAAGGACCTACTGATCAACCAACCCGGATCAAGAACCTATCAACCTGGACCCGCTATGCTGACCGATCTGACCTGCCGAGTAGACCGATTGACCGGGGGCTTTTGTAGCGCGATGCTGATGCACATTTTGGAGGCCCACGACGTCCCTTGACCCAGCACTCGCGCGACACCCCACAATTTTACCTCACGGCGCCGTCCCCCTGCCCCTATCTGCCGGGCCGACACGAGCGCAAGGTGTTTACGCACCTCGTAGGTGAGCGCGCCGGTGACCTCAACGACCTCCTGACCCATGGCGGCTTCCGTCGTAGCCAATCCATCGCCTACCGTCCGGCCTGCGACCAGTGTCGCGCCTGCGTCTCGGTCCGGGTGATCGCCAACGAGTTCCGCCCCTCCCGCAACTTCCGCAAGGTGATCGCGCGCAACGCCGACATCATCGGTGAGCAGCGCAGCGCGGTGCCGACCTCCGAGCAATATTCGGTGTTCCGCGCCTATCTCGATTCCCGTCACCGCCACGGCGGCATGGCCGACATGACCGTGCTCGACTATGCCATGATGGTCGAGGACAGCCATGTCGAGACCCGCATCATCGAGTACCGCAAGCGTGGTCCCGACAGCGGCATCACCGGCCGCGGCGAGGAGCTGATCGCGGTCGCGCTGACCGACGTGCTCAGCGACGGCCTGTCGATGGTCTATTCGTTCTTCGAGCCGGGCGAAGTCAGCCGCTCGATGGGCACCTTCATGATCCTCGACCACATCGCCCGCGCCCGCCGGCAAGGACTGCCTTACGTCTATCTCGGCTACTGGATCGAAGGCTCGAAGAAGATGGACTACAAGGCCCGCTTCCTGCCGCAGCAGCGCCTTGCACCGTCAGGCTGGCTGCGCATCGACGCGCAAGGCGACGCGGCATCCGAGCCGCAGGATTAGCTCTCCGTCGTGCCGCGAAATCGGGGCATCCAGTACGCCGCGGCTTCTCGGGTCAATCACAACCGTCTCTGGAATACTGGGTCGTCCGGTCGAGCCGGCCGACCACACCCGCGCAGTGTTGACCCCAACACCCTATCCGCCCGCCGCGTCAAGTTAAAAACCACCATGATTCCGGCAACCAACCACGCGATCGCCCCCCCCCCCCC